>NZ_ATHO01000001.1 GCF_000445065.1 Sphingobium quisquiliarum P25
TGCGGCGGCGCTCGGAACGGCTACGGCCGGGCGGCTGGCGAAGCTGAACGGCTGGGTCAGCGGAGCAGCGCCAGCGGTTACTTCGCTGTCGATGCCGGTAGCGACAACCGACACGCGGATCTTGCCGTTGAGGCCGTCATTGAAGGCCGAACCCCAGATGATGTTCGCATCCGGGTCGACAAGTTCGCGGATATGATTGGCCGCTTCATCCACTTCCATCAGGCGCATGTCGTCGCCGCCGACGATGGAAACGATGACGCCCTTCGCGCCGCGCATCGACACGCCGTCGAGCAGCGGGTTGGCGATCGCCTTCTCCGCCGCCTGGAGCGCGCGGCCGTCGCCTTCGGCTTCGCCGGTGCCCATCATCGCCTTGCCCATTTCACCCATCACCGAGCGGACGTCAGCGAAGTCGAGGTTGATGAGGCCCGGCATGACCATCAGGTCGGTGATGCCGCGGACGCCCTGCTGCAACACCTCGTCAGCCATCTGGAAGGCTTCCTTGAAGGTGGTGTTGGGGTTCGCGATCAGGAACAGATTCTGGTTGGGGATGACGATGAGGGTATCGACATGCTTTTGCAGTTCCTCGATGCCCGATTCCGCCGACTTCATGCGGCGGTTGCCTTCGAAGGTGAAAGGCTTCGTCACGACGCCGACGGTCAATATGCCCTTGTCGCGCGCGGCCTTGGCGATGACGGGCGCAGCGCCGGTGCCGGTGCCGCCGCCCATGCCCGCCGCGATGAAGCACATATGCGCGCCTTCCAGCGCCTGTTCGACCGAAGCGATCGTCTCTTCCGCCGCCGCCTTGCCGATTTCGGGACGCGATCCCGCGCCCAGCCCTTCGGTGATCTGCGGGCCAAGCTGGATGCGCCGCTCTGCGGGCGAGGCGTTCAGCGCCTGCGCATCCGTGTTCGCGACGATGAAATCCACGCCCTCGACCGACGCGGCGATCATGTTCGCGATGGCGTTGCCGCCCGCGCCGCCCACGCCGATCACCGCGATGCGTGGCTTCAACTCATCCACATGCGGTGGGCTGATCTCAATGCTCATAAATTCTAGCTCCCTCCAGCTCCGGCGACATGAGCGAAACTGTCATCGAAGGTTAATGCAACAGAAAATAGCGTATTTCACCAGTAAAATTCGTTCTGCTTCGGATTATTCAATAGTTGGTCTTTATGGCTCTTACCATACGCTGCCACCATTGCGGCGCGCCGATACGGTGCACGGTCTGTGGCGCGGATGCTATCGTCCTAAGGTCAACCGGGTTCGAAGCGCCGTAAAGCGCAAGTCCGGCCAGCGTGGCGAAGGCCGGGCCGCTATGCGCTTCGGGCATGGCAGCAAGTCCGCGCGGCCGTCCGATCCGCACCGCGCGGCCCAGCGCGCCCTGCGCATAATCGGCGATGCCCTTCATTTCCGCGCCCCCGCCCGTCAGCACCACTTGCCGTCCGGTCGGCGTGTTGAAGCCCATGCCAGCGAGCGCCGCATTGATCTCCGTCATCAACTGGTTCAACCGCTCGCAAATCACCGCGACCAGCGCGGCGCGCGTTATCTTGCCCCCATCGGCATTCGGCCCGGCATTCTGCCCCGGAAGCGCAACATCGCCATGCGGCGGCGCGATCTCGATCATCTCGCGAAAGTCGCGGCGGTTCTGCATTGCGGAGCCGTAGAAGCATTTGATACGCTCCGCCTGGCTGCGGCGGATGCCGAAGGCGGAGGCGATGTCGTCCGTGATGTCCGAAGCGCCGATCGGGATGCTGTGCAGCCCCACCAGCATGCCGCCCGCATAGAGGGACACGTTGGTGACGCCAGCGCCCATCTCCACCAGCGCGACGCCCAGGTCCCTCTCCTCCTCCGACAGGCAGGCGAGCCCCGTCGCGATGGGCGAGGCGACGATGCTGTTGACGTTCAGATAGGCGCCCCGCACGCACAGGTCGAGATTGGCGAGCGGCGCACCGTCCGCCAGCACGACATGGATATCGACGCCCAGCAGGTCGGCATGCATGCCCAGCGGCTTCTTCACCGGCACACGGCCGTTGATGGTGAAGCAGGTCGGCTGCGCATGCAGCACCACGCGGCCATCGGGGTCGATGCCCTGCTGCCCCGTGGTCAGCAGATCGTCTATATCGGCCTGCTCGATGCGATAGCCGCCCATGTCGCGCTCGACCGTGACGACGTCGCTGACCAGGCTGCCGCCCGAAAAGCTGACCCACACATCCTCGATATTGGTGCCAGCGACACGTTCGGCCTGCTCCACCGTTTCGCGCACGGCGAGTTCGGTGCGCTCCATGTCGGCGATGAAGCCGCGGCGCACGCCCCGGCTTTCCCTCTGACCCGTGCCCAAAATCGCGAGTTCGCCCGTCTCGGTTCGCCCGGCGATGAGCGCCGACACCTTCCACGATCCGATGTCGATCGCGGTGACGAGCTTTTCGACCTTGGGCTGGGGCATGGGGTCAGCCCTCCTCGCCGATAGGCTCTGGATCAGCGTCAGCCTTGGCAGCACCCTGCGCGGCAGGCTTCTCCCGCGCCTGATCCTGCGGCAGGCGCAGGACGAAACGGTCGGGATCGCGCATGTCGAATTTCACGATACCGCGTCCCAGCAGGCGGTTGACCCCGTCCATGCGGGCGAAATTGACCAGCGCGGTGGCAGAGGCCCTGTCTCCTTCCGGCAGGGAAAGCGTTTCCCCCGACTGAAAGCGCAGGTCCCAGCGGCGGTTCCCGACCCATGTCGCCCCGGCAAGCATCGGCTTGAGCGCGGGCGCATTTTCCATCAGCTTGTTGAGCCCCGCCGTCTGGCGGTTGGCGCTCGGCCCCACGACCAGCGGCAGGTCGGGCATGGCGCTTGGCGACACGGATTGCAGCACCACGCCCTGCACGTCGATCAGGTGCAACTGGCCATCATGCTGCCATACGGCGACCGGGTCCCGCTCCACGATATCGACCACCAGCGTATCGGGCAGGCGGCGGGAAATGCGCGCATCCTTGACCCAGCCAAGCCGCATCATCTCCGCCCGCACCTTGGGCAGGTCGAGCGAGAGCATGGAACGGTCCACCTGGCCCAGCGCGATATTGTAGACCGGCAGCTCGTCCATCCGCTCGACGCCGCGCACCTCGACCTTCTGAACCTCGAAACCGGCATTGGCGGCGATCTCCGCGGCCTTCTGCCCGGCCATGGCGGGAACGCCCGACAGCACGGCGATCCCGGCGATGGCCGCAACCACAATGCCCACGATCGCCCAGCTTGCCATGCGCTGCAACGTGTCTTCGCTGACCGGCAGGGCATGGACCATGCGCCCGGCCCAGCTACGCCGCTTGCCTGGTTTCCCTCGCCCGCCGCCATTGCGTCCGCCCATGGAGGCGGTGCGCGTCAGCCGCGCCGTTCCGCCACGCCGGATGCGTGCCTCAGCCATGCCCTGCCCCCTTCAACGCGTCCTCGACGATCCGTTCGACCAGTTCCGCATATTCGATGCCCAGCTTCGCCGCCTGTTCGGGCACAAGGCTGAGCAGAGTCATCCCCGGCTGGGTGTTCACCTCCAGCAGGAACAGCCCTTCCACGCCCTGGCTGTCGTCCCAGCGGAAATCAGACCGCGACGCGCCCCTGCATCCCAGCAACTGATGCGCGCGCAGCGCGATCGCCTTGCATGCCTCTCCAATCTCGGCCGGAATATCGGCGGGGCAGACATGCTCGGTCATGCCGTCGGTATATTTGGCATCGAAGTCATAGAAGCCGCTCTTGGGGCGCAGCTCCGTCACCAGCAGCGCCTCATCACCCAGAACGGCGGTCGTCAGTTCCCGTCCGCGAATATAGGGTTCGGCGAGCAACTGGTCGAAATGCTGCCAGGGCCCTTCGACATCGCGGCCTATGGGAAACCCGTAATTGCCCTCCTGCGTCACGATGGCGACGCCGACGGAACTCCCTTCATTGACCGGCTTCACGACATAGGGGCGCGGCAGCGGATCGCGATCGAACAGGCTGGCGCTCTCCACTATGTGACCGCCGGGCATCGGAATGCCATGCGGCACCAGCGCCTGCTTGGTCAGTTGCTTGTCGATTGCGATCACCGATGTTGCGAGCCCCGAATGGGTGTAGGTAAGGCCCATCAGGTCCATCATGCCCTGCACCGTGCCATCCTCGCCAGGGACGCCATGGAGCGCATTGAACACGACATCGGGCCTGACCTCGGCAAGGCGCTGCGCCACGCCGCGATCCATGTCGATCCGCGTGACCTTGTGCCCGCGCGATTCCAGCGCCTTCGCAACGCCCTCCCCGCTCATCAGCGATACGGGCCGCTCCGCCGACCAGCCGCCCATCAGAACGGCGACATGCCAGGGACCGCGCGTCATTTCAGCATCTCCATGAATATACCGTTCGGGCCGAGCGAAGTCGAAGCCCTGCGCTGAACGAAGTGAAGTGCTTCGCTCCGCCCGGCAGAGCGAGGAGATTTGAGCAGGTTACTCACTTCGTCAGCCCCACCCGCTGAATTTCCCATTCAAGCTCAACGCCACTCTTCGCCTTCACCCGGCGGCGGACTTCCTCGCCCAGCGCTTCGATATCGGCGCTGGTGGCATCGCCCAGATTAAGCAGGAAGTTGGTGTGCTTTTCCGACACTTGCGCGCCGCCCAGCCGCAGCCCGCGGCAGCCCGCCTCATCCACCAGCGCCCAGGCCTTGTGCCCTGCCGGGTTCTTGAAGGTCGAACCGCCGGTCTTGCTGCGCAGCGGCTGACTTTCTTCACGCGCGGCGGCGATGCGGTCCATCTCCGCCTGGATCGCGGCAGGATCGCCAGCGGCGCCCCGGAACAGCGCGCTCACCACCACCGCCCCTTCGGGCAGGCTGCTGTGGCGGTAGCTGTAGCCCAGCGCATCGGCAGCCAGAGTCACCTGCTCGCCGGAGCGGAGCACCACATCGCATTCGACCAATATATCGCGCGTTTCGCGCCCATAAGCGCCGCCATTCATCCGCACGAAGCCGCCGACCGTGCCGGGGATCGATCGCAGAAACTCCAGCCCGGCGATACCGGCATCACGCGCGGTCGAGGACACGAGAATGCCCGATGCCCCCCCGCCGCAGCGAAGGGTGACGGCATCGGCCTGCTCGACCTTGGCGAAGGGCTTGCCCAGACGGACGACAACGCCCGGCACGCCGCCATCGCGGACGATGAGGTTGGAGCCAAGCCCCAGCGCCATCACCGGCACGGACGGGTCGAGCCGCGTCAGAAAATCGGCAAGGTCCTGCGCGTCCTTGGGCTCGAACAGCCATTGCGCAGCCCCGCCCGCCTTGAACCAGACAAGGGGCGCGAGCGGCGCATCGGCCTTCAGCGTGCCGCGCACCGAAGGAAGGGCGGTCTCGGCCAGCGTCAACCGCCCAGGCCCCAAAAGCGCATCCAGCCCTTCACCGCATTGGCGCCTGCATTGCCCAGCGGCGTTGCGGCAAGGCTGGCGTCGACATTCTGCTGCGCGGTTTCGACCAGTTCCTGCGCCGCTTCGATGCCCTGCATGTGGATGTCGATCATCCGCTTCTGCATTTCCAGGCCGACGTTGAGCAGTTCGAACATCAGGCCGCTTCCTTTTCCGCCACCGCCGGGGCAAGGCCCGCCGCCCATTTGGTGATGTCGCCTGCCCCAAGGCAGATGATCATGTCGTCGGCCCGGCAATCGGCGGCAATGACGCGGGCCAGATCGTCCGCGCCTTCCACCGTGGCGGCATGGCGATGTCCCCGCCGCTTGAGTCCGGCGACCAGTTCCGCGCTGTCCACGCCCTCGATCGGCTGCTCGCCCGCCGGATAGACTGGCGCTGCATAGACGATGTCGGCGTCGTTGAAGGCCTGCTGGAACTCGTCCATCAGGTCGCGCAGCCGGGTATAGCGATGCGGCTGCACCACGGCGATGACGCGGCCCTTCGCCCCTTCACGCGCGGCGGCGAGCGCCGCCTTGATCTCGACGGGATGGTGGCCATAGTCGTCGATGACGGTGGCGACGCCCCCCTGCGCGGGAATTTCGCCCACCTTGGTGAAGCGGCGCTTCACGCCCCCGAACTTGGCGAAGCCGGTCTGGATCGTCGCATCGTCGATCCCCATCTGCAACGCCACGCCGATCGCCGCCATGGCGTTCAGTACATTGTGACGGCCGGGCATGGGCAATTCTATGCCCTCGATCCGGCGGACCGACCCGTCGCGCTCGCGGATCTGGACGTCGAAACGGTTGCCGCCGGGAATCGGCTGGACATTCTCGCCCCGAATGTCGGAAGGCGCGGAAAAACCATAGGTGACGATGCGGCGGTCCTGCACGCGCGGCAGGATGGCCTGCACCTCCGGGTGATCCAGGCACAGCATCGCCGCGCCGTAAAAGGGCACATTTTCGACAAATTCGACAAAGGCGTCCTTCACCTTGTCGAAACTGCCATAATGGTCGAGATGTTCGGGATCGATATTGGTGACGACCGCCAGCGTGCCGTCGAGCCGCAGGAAACTGCCGTCGCTCTCGTCCGCCTCCACCACCATCCAGTCGCTCTTGCCCAAACGCGCGTTGGAGCCATAGCTGTTAATGATGCCGCCGTTGATGACGGTCGGGTCCACGCCGCCCGCATCCAGCAGCGCCGCGACCATGGATGTGGTCGTCGTCTTGCCATGCGTACCCGCGATCGCGACCGTGGACTTGAGGCGCATCAGTTCGGCCAGCATCTCCGCGCGGCGGATGACGGGCACGCGCTTTTCCAGCGCCAGGTCGACCTCAGGATTGCCCTTCTTGATTGCGGTGGAGGTGACGACCACGGCCGCATCGCCCAGATTTTCGGCCTTATGGCCGATCATCACGGGGATGCCCTTCTGGCGCAGCCCTTCGACGACATAGCCTTCCGCCACGTCGCTGCCCTGAACCTTGTAGCCCAGATTATGCATCACCTCGGCGATGCCGGACATGCCGATGCCGCCGATGCCGATGAAATGGATCGTGCCGATGTCGGTGCCGACACCCTTCATGCCTTGTATCCCTTGTGCAAAAATCCGTTCGCCCTGGGCCCGAACGGGAAGAGGTTGTTGTTCTTCACGCAGGGACACCCTGCAAATTCAGGCTGGCGGGCACCGGGCCCACCCGCAGCGGATCGTTCATGATCGGGGCCGGGCCGATGCTTTCCAGCAAGTCCGCCATGTCGCGCGCCGCGTCCGGGCGGCCACAGCCGCGGGCGCGCTTCGCGGCGTTCTGGAGCGCGCCGGGCTCCAGCGCCATCTTCTGCATCTGCTTGGCAAGCTCGACCGCCGTGAAGCGGCTCTGCGGAATGGTCCGCGCGCCGCCCGCCTCCGTCATTTCGCGGGCATTGGCGGTCTGGTGATCGTCCATGGCGCTGGGCAGCGGGACCAATATGGCGGGACGGCCAGCGCAGGTCAGTTCCGCCAGCGTCGATGCGCCCGCGCGCGCGATCACCAGATGCGACCAGCTGAGCTTTTCGGGCACATCGTTGAAATAGGTGGCAAGGTCGGCCGGGATTTCCAGATCGGCATAAAGGTGGCGGACCCGCTCAATATCTTCCGCCCGGCATTGCTGCGTCACCTGCAAACGGCGGCGCAGGCTGAGCGGCAGCATGCCAAGGCCATCGGGCACGACGCTGGACAGAATGGACGCGCCCTGACTGCCGCCGATCACCAGCACGCGGAACACGCTTTCGTCGGTCAGCGCGGGAAACTCCTCCTCGCGCAGCGCCTTCACCTCTTCGCGCACCGGGTTGCCGACCAGATGCACCTTGCCTGCATATTTGTGCTTGAGCCGCTCGACATTGGGATAAGCGGTTGCGATGGCGTCGACGCGGCGGGCGAGCAGGCGATTGACCCGGCCGAGCACCGCATTCTGCTCATGAATCGCCGTCGGAATGCCATCGGCCAGCGCGCCCAGCAGCGCGGGCATAGCGGGATAGCCGCCAAAGCCCACGACGGCGGTGGGCCGGAACGTCTCGTTGAGGCGGCGGGCCATGGCACGCCCGGCCAGGATCGCCTTCAACGCGCCGGGCCAGCTGCGCGGATCCCTGGTCATGCGCCCGGCGGGCAGCACATGGACCTGCGCCTTGTCGAAGATGCCGGGGATCTTGGCTCCGCGCTCATCCGTCACCAGAGCGACATGATGGCCCCGCGCCATAAGCTCCTCCGCCACGGCGTGCGCTGGAATCATGTGACCACCCGTCCCGCCTGCGGCAAGGACGAAGTGACGGGAAATGCTCATCTACCACTCCACTTGACGACGGTATGCCGGCCCATGAAGGGGTTGCGCCGCGTGAATGCGAGCAACAAGCCTACCCCGATACAAAGCGCCAGCATAGAGGAGCCGCCGTAGCTGATAAAGGGCAGCGTCATGCCCTTTGACGGAAATATCTGCGCATTGACGCCCATGTTGATGATCGCCTGGAGCCCGAACTGCGTCGTCAGGCCAGCGGCGGCCAGGATCGTGAAATGATCGTCCTCGTCCAGCAGGCGCAGCAGCACGCGCACGACGATGGCAAGGTAGACGCAGGCGATGCCGATGCAGGCGAGCAGCCCGAACTCCTCGCCGATCACCGAGAAAATATAGTCGGTATGCGCTTCGGGCAGGCGGAACTTGTTCTGCCCGCCGCCCGGCCCCACGCCGGTGAAACCGCCATGGGTGATGGTGCGGAACGCCAGCTCCGTCTGGTCCGGCCCGACATCCTGCGCCACGCCGATGCCAAGGAAGTCGTTGATGCGCTGACGGCCATTTTCATAAAACATATACATGGCCACCAGACCCGCGAGGCCCAGCCCCGCCAGCGCCCCGATGATCCGCATCGACACGCCCGACAGCAGCAGCAGGCAGCTCCAGCAGGCAAGGAAGATGACGGTCTGGCCAAAGTCCGGCTGCTTCATCAGGATCGCCGCGATCAGCGCCGTCAGCACCCCGGTCAGGCGGATGACGGGCAGGCTGGCGTCCTTTTCCCGCAGCGACAGCAGCCAGGCGATCGTCACGACGTAGACGGGCTTCAGAAACTCCGAAGGCTGGAAACGGAACCCCGGCAGGTCGATCCAGCGCTTGGCCCCGTTCACCGTCGATCCCAGGATCGGGACGCACAACAGCATCACGATGAAGAAAGCTGACAGGAACATGGCCAGCCGCCGCGCCTGCTGACGCGGCAGCATGGAAATGACCAGCATGATCGGCAGGCCGATGAAGACCCACATGAGCTGGCGATAGAAATAGATGAGCGGAGTAACAGAAACGGTGCTGGTCGACCGGTCGATGGCGGCCACGGGCGACGCGGCGGCCACCGCGACCAGCCCGATCGCCATCAGCGCGACGATCAGCGACAGGAGAACGCGGTCGATTTCCCAGAACCAGATGGCCAATGCCGTGCGCTCACGCGGAACGGTGCGGTTCCGAAACCCCTTCACCAGTTCGCCTGCCCTGAACATTCCGTCGCCCCTTGTTTAGCCCCAGCCGCTTCTAACCGTCCCTGCCCCCTTCTTCCAATGCCGCGACGGCGGCCGCGAAGGCATCGCCCCGGGCCTCGAAATCGCGAAACTGGTCGAAACTGGCGCAAGCGGGCGAAAGCAGCACGACATCCCCCGGCTGCGCCACCCGCGCCGCGCGGCGGACGGCGGCCGATAGCATCTCGCTATCGTCCACCGCCATATGCGGGCGCAGCAGATCGGCGAACATATGGCCCGCTTCACCGATGGTATAGGCATGGGCGACATTGCCGAAATAGGGCGCGCACTCGTCCAGATTGTCCGTCTTGGCGAGCCCGCCGACGATCCAGTGCAGCCGGGGACGCCCGTCCACCGGCGGATAGGCGGCAAGGGCTGGCGCGGTGGAGGCCGGATTGGTCGCCTTGCTGTCATTGACGTAGAGTACGCCGCCGATCTCGCCCACCCGCTGCATCCGGTGCGGCAGGCTGGCATAGCTTTGCAGGCCCTTATCGATCACCGCCTGATCGATGCCCAGCGCACGGGCGACGGCGATGGCGACGGCGGCGTTCTGCGCGTTGTGAGGCCCCTGGAGCGAAGGCCAGCCCGCTTGCGCGGCCGGGTCGATATCGCTCGATTTCACCTCAACGGCTTCATACTCGCGCGCGATTCTCCGGCTCGGCTCATCCTCGGTCGCGATCACCGCGACATGCCCCGCCGACTGCATCGCGAACAGCCGCGCCTTGGACGCCACATAGCCTTCAAAGCCGTTATAGCGGTCCAGATGATCCGGCGTGATGTTCAGCAATACCGCCACATCGCAGTCCAGGCTGTGGGTCAGGTCGATCTGATAGCTCGACAGTTCCAGCACATAGATGCCGCCTTCGGGCAGCGGGTCCTGCCCCAGGATCGGCAACCCGATATTGCCGCCCATGCGGACCGGGATGCCCGCCGTTTCGATGATGTGATGGATCAACGCAGTCGTCGTCGACTTGCCGTTGGTGCCGGTGATGCCGACCACCCTATGCTTGGGCAGCGTCGGGCGGGCCAGCGCGAAAAGCTCGATATCGCCAATAACAGGAACGCCCGCCAGCTTCGCATGCATGGCGATGGGATGCTTGTTGAGCGGCACGCCCGGCGACACCACCACCCCGTCGAAGCCCGCCAGATCGATATCGAGCGGATCGGCGATCTCCGCCTTGCCGGCGACGGCCGCCCGCGCTTCGTCCCGATTGTCCCAGGCGACCACGCGCGCGCCGCTCGCCACCAGAGCCTCTACCGTGGCGAGGCCGGACCGGGCGAGACCCAGCACCGCATAGCGCTTACCGGCGAAGACGGAGGAAGTGACGCCCATCCCCCTCACCTGAGCTTCAACGTGGCAAGACCGGCGAGCGCCAGCACGAAGGAGATGATCCAGAATCGGATCACCACCGTCGGCTCGGCCCAGCCCAGCTGTTCGAAATGATGGTGGATCGGCGCCATGCGGAACACGCGCTTGCCGGTCCGCTTGTAGAAGAAGACCTGGATGATGACGCTCATCGCCTCGACCACGAACAGGCCGCCGATCACGCCCAGCACGATCTCATGATGCGCCGTCACAGCGATCACGCCGATCGTCCCGCCTAGCGCCAGACTGCCGGTATCGCCCATGAAGACGGCGGCGGGCGGCGCGTTGAACCACAGGAAGGCAAGCCCAGCCCCAATGATCGCGCCGCACAATATGGTCAGGTTGCCCGCCCCCGGCACATGCGGAATGCCCAGATATTCGGCAAAGTCCGCGCGCCCCACCAGATAGACGATCGCCATGAACGCCATGCAGGCGATGATGACGGGCATGGTGGCAAGGCCGTCCAGCCCATCGGTCAGGTTCACCGCATTGCCGAACGCCACGATCACGAAGGCGGCGAACAGGAAGTAGAACGGCCCCAACTCGATCGCCGGACCATTGTAGAAGGGCAGGTACAGCGCCGTGTTGCCATGCTGGTTGACGATCAGCCAGGCGGCGAACCCGGCGATCAGGAATTCCAGCACCAGCCGCATCTTGCCCGAAAGCCCCTTGTGGCTGGCCTTCGTTACCTTATCGTAATCATCAAGGAAGCCGATAGCGCCGAAACCCAGCGTCACGAACAGGCAGGCCCAGACATAGATGGACGACAGGTCCATCCACAGCAGCACCGACGTCACCATCGAGGTCAGGATCATGAGCCCCCCCATGGTCGGCGTCCCGCGCTTGGCCAGATGGGTCTGCGGTCCATCGTCGCGGATCGGCTGCCCCTTGCCCTGCCGCACGCGCAGCCAGCCGATGAAGCGCGGCCCGATCAGCAGGCCGATGATCAGCGCCGTCGCGATCGCCGCCCCCGCCCGGAAGCTCAGATAGCGGATCAGGTTGAAGACACCCGCAAAATCCATGGTCTGGGCAAGCCAGTAAAGCATCGGTCGTTCAGTTCCCCGGAGTCTTGTCTGCAATCAGCGCGGCGACCAGGCGGGACAGGCCGATCCCGTTCGATCCCTTGACCAGGATCGCATCGCCAGCGCGCAATTCCTTCTGGACGAGGCGAGTCGCCTCCGCCGCGTCCGCCACATGATCGAACGGCAGAACCCCGGCCAGCGCCTGCGCCAGTGGCGTCATCTCCGCGCCCACCAAAATGGCATGGTCGACCTGCGCCGCCGCCAGCGGCTCGGCAAGGCCCGCATGCAATTCGCCGCTGCGATCGCCCAGTTCACGCATGCCGCCCAGCACGGCGATCCGGCGGCTCGCCTGTTCGCGGCCCAGTTGCTTCAGCGTCGCCGCCATGCTGAGCGGATTGGCGTTGTAGCTCTCATCGATCAGCAGCGCCTCGCCCTCTCCCGCCGCCACCATGCTCCGCTCGCCCCGCCCCGGAAGGCCCGGCATTTCGGCAAGGGCTAGGCCAGCGGCGGCCAGGTCGCCGCCCAGCGCTTCCACCGCCGCGAGCACCGCCAGCGCGTTCGACACCCAATGTTCGCCCGGCGCGCCAACGGTGAAGCAAAGCTCCGCGCCCGGCAGCGCCGCAGTCACCAGCGTGCCGCCATTCGCGGCGGGCACCATGTCGCGGACATGGACGTCCGCCTCTGGATCGAAGCCGAAGGTCAGGATGCGCGCGGCATGCTGTTCCGCCTTGTCGTAGAGGATCGCGACATGCGGACTGTCATAGGGGATGACCGCCGTGCCGTCTGGCTCCAGCCCTTCGAAGATTTCCGCCTTGGCCTGCGCGATCGCTGCCTCGGTGCCGAAAAATTCGATGTGCGCGGGCGCGATTGCGGTGACGATCGCGACATGGGGGCGCACCTGCCGCGTCAGTTCCGCAAGCTCGCCCGCATGGTTCATGCCCATTTCGAACACGCCAAAGGCCGACCCGCGCGGCATGCGTGACAGGCTGAGCGGCACGCCGACATGATTATTGTAGCTCTTGACCGAACGATGCACTTCGCCAGGACAGATGCGGTCGAGCGCGTGGAACAGCGCTTCCTTCGTCCCCGTCTTGCCGACCGATCCGGTGACGCCCGCGACCTTCCCCCGCATCCGGCTGCGCGAGGCCCGTCCCAGCGCTTCCAGCGCGGCGGCGCTGTCCTTCACCAGCACATGCGGCTGATCTATCGGTTCGCTGACGATCGCGCCGGTGGCGCCTTGGTCGAACGCCTTGCCGATGAAATGATGGCCGTCCGTCACTTCGCCCTTCATCGCGACGAACAGGTCTCCGTCCGTCACTTCCCGGCTGTCGAACGCGACGCCCGAAACAGCGAAGGGCGCCGAAGCGACGCCCCCCGTGGCTTGCGCGATCTCCTGGGAGGTCCAAAGCGCGCTCAACCCGCGCACTCCCGCGCCACCGTCACGTCGTCAAATGGCAATACGCGGTCGCCGATGATCTGGCCCTGTTCATGGCCCTTGCCAGCCAGCAGGACGATATCGTCCGCGCCCGCCTGGC
>NZ_ATHO01000002.1 GCF_000445065.1 Sphingobium quisquiliarum P25
AAGGATTATCTGATCAAGATGGCGCAGGTCATCACCTGGTTCAGCCGGGATGAGGGCAGCGGCTTCACCTATTGGCCCGATGGCCCCTTGAAGGAACCCAAGCGGCTGATGCCGCCCGTCTATAATCGCGGCGTGCTGGTGCAGAATGAGTTGCTGATGCATCGTGGCGAGGCCAATGGCCCTATCGATCAGCAACGCCCGGCTGGCCTGACCTTCGACACCCGTTTCGCGGGCGATCCGGCCGATCGCGACTATTGGCTGCTCAAGAATGACGATCAGGTCATCGCTCGCCACCACACGGATGAACTGCGCTTCCTCGTCCACTGGTCGGCCGAAGTCTTCTCCGACTATGCCGAACTCAAGCAGAATATGGAGGGTCGCGACAACCTGACCCATGAGCAGGCGATCGACATGCTGATCAAGGATGTCCGGTCCAAGGGCATTGAGATCGAAACCCCCACCGATCCGCTGCGTGACGGCGTCTTCATCCAGACGTTGAGCGCGGCCTATGATATCGGCCGCCCCGCCATCTATCCAGAGGACGCGCCGGTTTCGGCCTTCAGCCAGGCGGCATGATCGCGGAACGGGACCGTTCGCCCGAACGGTCCCGGCCGCTCGTCAGAACATGCGGACGCCGTTGGGCACCGGACGTTCGGGTCCGGTCAGGACGACGCGGCCATTCTCATCAGGAAAGCCCAGCGTCAAAACCTCCGACACGAACGGCCCGATACGGCGCGACCCCAGATTGACGGCGCAGGCCACCTGCCGCCCGACAAGAGCGTCTGCCTCATACAGGTCCACGATTTGCGCGCTGGAGCGCTTCGTTCCGATGTCCGGTCCAAGATCGATCGTCAGCTTCCATGCTGGCTTGCGCGCTTCGGGAAAGGCATCGACGGCTATGATCGTGCCCACCCTGACATCGACGGCCTGAAATTGGTCGAAAGTGATCGTATCGGTCATCTGGTCCTCTTGAGCTTGGGTCAGTTCATGCATGCGCCGCCAGCGTCCCGGCGGCGTCTTTCTTCCGATGCGCGGCGATGCAACTGGTGACGCTCGCCACGACGCAGATGAAGGCCGCGACTTCCAAATGCGTCGGCAGGCGCTGTTCCCAGGCGAAGCCGTAGAGCAGCGCGAACAGCGTTTCGAACAGGATCATCTGCCCCACCAGCGTCAGCGGCAACAAGCGGCTCATGCGGTTCCACAGCGCATTGCCCATCACCGACGCCAGCACCGCCACGCCGATCGACACGGCGGCAAGATGCGCCCAGGCCGCGCCATCGTGGCGCAGGTCAGTGAACAGCAGCGCAAGGGGGATCAGCGCGATCGTCTGAACGCCTGTCACGATCCCGGTCAGCATGTTCCAGTCATGCACGGACACCGCATGCAGCCGCACCAGGCACCGGCTGTTGCCGACCGCATAGATGGTCCATGAAATCAGCGCGCCGATCGCGCAAAGCAGCCCGGCAAGCCGTGTCCCGGAGGCTGTTGATGCGGACGCTCCCAACGCTTGCCAACCGACGCAGACAGCGCCCGCCGCGCATAGCAGAAGCGAAGGGGCGAGCCTGCTTAGCGGCACCGCGCCATGGTCCCGGCTGCCGACGATTGTTACGGCCACCGGCAGGAAACCGATGACCAGCGACGTCAGGGCGATCCCGCCCATCTGCACCGCGCTCGACAGCAGCAGATAGTAGAGCGTGTTGCCGGTCAGCGCGAGCCACCCCAGCGCCACCCATTCCCGCCGCGTCAGATTGGCGGCGATCATGCGCATCCGGGGGGCGATCAGCACGGCCGAAATCAGGCCAAAGGCAAGATAACGGCCGATCGTCAGCAGCAGCGGATCGAAATCGCGGACCAGTTCCGGCGCCAGAAATACAAGGCCCCACAGCGCGCCCGCTCCGGCTCCGCAGGCAATGCCCAGCAAAGTTGACTTGCCGCCATGCTGTGCTGCATCGATCATGAGTTCCTGCTTCTCCGCTATGGACGAGCGGGATATATCATCATGGGGATGAGACAGGGGCTCTGAATTGGCCAGCCAAATGCAACAAATACTCGCCCGATGACGAAAATCGCGGCTCCCGCGCGTCAACTGGACGCCTTCGACCGCGCTATCCTGCGCATCGTTCAGCGGGATAACAGGACGCCCCAGCGCAAGATCGCCGAGGCGGTGAACCTGTCCACTGCCGCCGTCCAGCGCCGGATCGCGGCCATGGAAGCGGCCGGGATCATCGCCGCCAATGTGGCGATCGTCGATCCAGCCGCGCTATCGCTGGCCATCACCTCGATCGTGGAGGTGCTGCTGCGCGACGAGCGCGCCGATACGGTGGACGCCGCCAAGTCCCTGTTCCGCAGCACGCCCGAAGTGCAGCAATGCTTCTATGTCACGGGCGGCGTCAGCTTCATGCTGGTGATCATCACCCCGGACATGCGCGCCTATGAAACCCTGACGCGGCGGCTGTTCGCCGAAAATGATCTGGTCGCCAGCTATCGTTCGCTGATCGCCCTGGATCGCGTGAAGGCAGGAACGGAAATCGTGATACCTTAGGACAGGCGTGCAGAGCGCTGCAAATATTCGCCTCAACCCGCCCGTTCGCCCTGAGCTTGTCGAAGCCCTCTACTTCTTTCTGAAAGGTGGCCGATGCTCTCGACAAATCCAGGGCGAACGGGAGCCGGGTCCATCCTACCGAATGATAAACGGATTAACAGGCGCCGATCCCATATCGATCCACACCGTCTTGTCCTGCAAATATTCATCCAGCGCGACCTGGCCGCTTTCCCGCCCGATCCCGCTCCGCTTGAACCCGCCGAACGGCGCCATGAAGCTCACCGCCCGATAAGTGTTCACCCACACGGTGCCCGCCTCCAGCCGTTCCGACATGCGCAGCGCGCGGCCGACATCCTGAGTCCACACGCCCGCCGCCAGTCCATAGGGGCTGTCGTTGGCGATGGAGACCGCCTCCTCCTCATCGTCAAAGGGTATGACCGCCAGCACCGGGCCGAACACTTCCTCACGTGCGATCGGCATGCCATTGTTGACGCCGGTAAAAATCGTCGGCTCCACGAACCAGCCATCCTCCCGGCCTTCGATCACCGGAACGCCGCCGCCCGCGACACATTCCGCGCCAGCCTCACGCGCCCGCGCGATATGGTCCAATATCTTCGCGCGCTGGTCCTGTGTCGTGACCGGACCGACCTGCGTCTCGGCCAGCGCGGGGTCGCCGATGCGCGCACCCTTTGCGATGTCGAGAAGCCTGTCGACCACCTGATCATGCACGCTGCGCTGGACGAGCAGGCGCGACCCCGCGATGCAGGTCTGGCCGGACGCTGCGAAGATACCCGAAATCGCGCCTAGCACCGCGCGGTCCAGATCGGCCTCCGCAAAGATGATGTTCGGCGACTTGCCGCCCAACTCCAACGTGACCTTCTTCAGATTGTCCGCCGCCGCGCGATAGACCGCGATGCCGCCTGCTTCCCCGCCAGTGAAGGCGATCTTCGCCACATCCGGGTGATTGACCAGCGGCACGCCGGTTTCCATCGGCGTGCCCGTCACCGTGTTGACGACCCCCGCCGGGAACCCTGCGCGGGCGAACAGTTCGGCAAAGGCCAGCGTCGAACAGGATGCATGTTCCGATGGCTTGATCACCGCCGTATTCCCGGCCGCCAGCAGCGGCGCGAGCTTCCACGCCAGCAGCAATAGCGGCGAGTTCCAGGGCGTGATGCAGGCCACGACGCCGATCGGCTCGCGCCGTGTGAAGGTATGCATTGCTGGCTTGTCGATCGGCAGCACCCGGCCTTCGATCTTGTCCCCCAGCCCCGCGAAATAGCGGTAATAGGATGGTAGATAGGCGAGTTGCGCCGTCATCTCCGCCAGCAGCTTGCCATTGTCCTGCGTCTCGATCTGCGCCAGCCGCTTGCCCTCGCTTTCGAGCAGGTCGGCAAGGCGGTAGAGCAGCGTGCCGCGCGCCGTGGCCGTCAGGTTGCGCCATTCGGGCGACAGGAACGCCGTGCGCGCGGCGGCGACGGCGGCGTCCACATCGGCAGCGGCGCAACGGGGCACCATTGCCCATGGCTTGCCTGTCGACGGATCATAGGAAACCAGCGTTTCGCCGCTCAGGGCATCGGCCGGCTCCCCGGCGATGATGTTGCGAAATTCACGCTGATCTTCCATCCCTGTTCCCCTATTGAGGCACGAAGCCCAGATGCGCCCGGAACCGGCTCTTGATCCACGCGCCGTCGCGCGACGGCAGCGCGCGGGGCGTATGTTCATGCGCGATGCGGACGACGATCAGGCGCGGGCCGCTGCCCGGCGTGGCGACGGCGGATCGCGCTTCGATCAGCCCCTCATGGGTGCTGACGTCCATCACCTCTGGAAAACCGGCGGCCTTCGCCACCGCGGCCAGATCGACGCCCGCACCCGAATGGCTAAGCTGCCCGCCGGTCTCGCCATAATGACCGTTGTCGAGCACGACGATCGACAGGTTCCTGGGCGCCCTGACCGCAATGGTGGCAAGCCCGCCCAAACCCATCAGCAATTCACCATCGCCGGTGAAAACGGCGACAGGTCGTTCCGGATGCGCAACGGCAAGTCCAAGTCCGGTCAGCGCCGCCCCGCCCATCGCGCCCCACAGATAGAAATTGGCGTCATGATCGCCAGCAGCGAACACATCATAGGATGGCGACCCCAGGCCCGTGACGATCAGCATCTCGCCCCGGTCCTTCAGCAATTCCGCTACGGCGGCGCGGCGTTCCAGCCGGTATTCCCTCATCATTTCACCCATTTCTTCGCCCCCAGCAGCCGCTGCGACAGCAGCACAGCCACCGCCTGATCTCCATCAAAGGCCATGGCCGCCGCCGACCGCACCAGGCTGTCCAGATCCTCCAGACGATCGATTCTGGTGACTATTACATTCATGAGTTCAAGCGCCTGCTGCGTCGCCTGCCCCATCGGAACCTGCCACGGATTGAACTCCTGATATTCGCCCCGCATGGTGACGATGGTCAGGAACGGCATCCTGCAACTGGCCAGCAGCGACAGCATGTTGACGCAATTGCCAACGCCGCTCGACTGCATCAGCATGGCGGAACGCTGGCCGCCCAGCCACGCGCCCGCCGCAACGGCGATCCCCTCCTCTTCGGTCGTCAGTACCATCGCATCCATCTCCGGCGCATCGGAACACATGCCGATCAACCTCGTATGTCCGGCATCGGGAACATAGGTGACCTGTTTGACGTCAGCATCTTTCAGCGCTTCGAAAATGATGGGCGCCCAGGGCGAGCCCGCATCCTCCCCAACGGCCTCTGTGGACCTTGCGATTTCCATTACCGTGCTATCCTGTTGTTCCCGTTCGCAATTGCAATCTAGGGCGGCATCCCTATAGCAATACTTCCAATTCCGCCTTGAGGTATGTGCCTCGGGCATAGGTTCGGGGGCTTGCCACAGATGGATTTGAAGCGGCTGGAAAATTTCCTGCGGGTCGCCGAACTTGGCTCGCTCAGCCGCGCGGCGGACAGGTTGCGGGTGGCCCAACCCGCCCTCAGCAGGCAGATGCGCATGCTGGAAGTGGAACTGGGCACGCAATTGTTCGCCCGTCACCGCCGCGGCATGGGCCTGACCCCCGCAGGGGAGGAATTGCGCCTGAAACTGGCCGGTCCGCTACGGCAAATCCGGCAGACGCTGGACGACGCGCAAAATCGCGCGGCGGAAGCGGGCGGGCTTGTCGCGCTCGGACTGCCTCCGACCGTCAGCTATATCCTGGCTGGACGGTTGATGAGCCGCGTGGCGCGCCATTCGCCCAATATTTCGCTGCGGATCGTGGAAGGCTATGCGGGGCACCTGATCGACTGGTTGCAGCGGGGCGAGATCGACACCGCCCTTCTTTACGGCCCAGCCTCCGATTTTCAGATGAAGGTGGAGGATCTGCTGTTCGAACAGCTGATGCTGGTCGGGTCGGGCAGTTGTGATCTTGATCCGGCGCGTCCCGTGCCTGTCCGTGCCCTGTCAGACTTGCCGCTCGCGCTTCCCAGCCAGCCCCATGGGCTGCGCATGGTCATAGAAAATGCCGCGAACAAAGCGAAGGCTATGCTGAAGGTGAAGTTCGAGGCGGACTCATTTCTGGTGCTCAAGGAGATAGCGGAGCTCGGCCTTGGCTATACGACCCTGCCCTTCTCAGCGGTCCGCCATGAAGTCGAAGCGGGCCGCCTGAAATATGCGCCGCTGGCGGAGCCTACGATCATGCGCCAACTGGTGCTGGGGTCTTCCGACCAGCACCAGCTTTCGCGCGCCGCTCAGACGGTGATACGCCTGCTGCGCGAAGAGATACGCGACCTTGTCCAGCAGGGATTGTGGCGCGCGCAACTGCAATATTGATCGTCACGCATCGTTCAGCGGAATTCCGCCCTGACCGTCTCGTCATGCTCGCCCAAGGCCGGGACGGAGCGTGTTACCGGCCGTTCATCATTCCACCGGACAGGTGGAGCAGGCAGGGATACAGGGCCGCTTGGCGTCTGCCCTTCGACCCGGCGAAGCTGGCTGTGGCGTGAAAGGCCGTCGACGCCGTTCAGGCGTGCCCATGCCGTGCCCGCGGCCTCGAACCGCGTGATGATCGTTTCGGCGGGCAAAGAGGCGAACAGCGCGGAGATATGCTGCTCAAGCGCGCCGCGATTTTCGCAGCGCAGACTGTTGCTGGCGAAGCGCGGATCGCGGGCAAGATCGGGATGCTCCAGCACGAGCGCGCAGAATTTCGCCCACTCCCGCTCATTCTGTATCGAGATGACGAGGTCCACTCCGTCGCCTGCCCGGAAGGCCCCATAGGGAGCGATGGAAGGATGGCGCAGTCCCACGCGGCCGGGCGCCTTGCCTGCATAGTCGTGATGGAGCAGCGGAACGGCCATCCAGTCCGCCAGGGAATCGAACAGCGACACGGCGACGCCGCGCCCGGTGCCCGATCGCTCCCGCTCGATCAGCGCCTGTAGGATGGCGGCGTGCGCGTTCATTCCACAGGCGATGTCGGCGACGGAGACCCCGACGCGGGCAGCGCCCGCCTCATTGCCCGTTATGCTGGCAAGTCCGGCCTCGCACTGAATGAGGAAATCATACGCCTTCATCCCCGCCGCAGGCCCGTCCTCGCCATAGCCGGTGATGTCGCAGGTGATCAGACGCGGATAGCGCGCGCGCAGTTCGGACGAACCCAGCCCCAGCCGCGCCGCCGCCCCCGGAGCGAGATTCTGGACGAATATATCAGCGCGCGCGAGCATCTTCTCGATCAAGTGCCGGTCGGCGGGGTCCTTCACATCGACCCGCACGGACTCCTTGCCCCGGTTCAGCCACACGAAATAGGCGCTCTCGCCATGGACGGCATGGTCATAGCCGCGCGCGAAATCGCCCTCCGCCCGCTCCAATTTGATGACACGCGCGCCCGCTTCCGCAAGCCGGGACGTGCAGAGGGGAGCGGCGACCGCCTGCTCCAGCGAAATGACGAGAATGTCCTTGAGCGAGTCCGGCATCAGAAGCTCTTAGGCAGGCCAAGGACGTGAGTGGCGACATGGCTGAGGATCAGGTTGGTGGAAATCGGCGCCACCTGATACAGCCGGGTTTCGCGGAATTTACGCTCTATATCATATTCTTCCGCGAAGCCGAACCCGCCATGGATCTGGACGCACATATCGGCCGCGAACCAGGATGCTTCGGACGCCAGCATCTTAGCCATGTTCGCTTCCGTGCCCGGTTGCTTCCCGGTGTCGTAGAGAAGCGCCGCATGGTCAACCATCTTCGCCGCTGCCGTCATCTGCACATAGGCGCGCGCGATGGGAAACTGGATGCCCTGATTCTGTCCGATCGGACGGCCGAACACCGATCGTTCCTTCGCATAGGCGCTGGCGCGATCGATGAAGAAGCGCGCGTCACCAATGCATTCGGCGGCGATCAGGATACGCTCCGCATTCATGCCGGACAGGATGTAGCGGAAGCCCTTTCCTTCCTCCCCGATCATATTTTCCGCCGGGACCTTGAGGTCGTCGAAGAAGAGTTCGGTCGTGGCATGGTTCAGCATCGTGCGGATCGGGCGGATCGTGAGCCCATTGCCCACCGCTTCGCGCATGTCGACCAGCAGCACGCTGATGCCGTCCGACGGCTTGGCGCATTCTTCCCTGGGCGTGGTGCGGACGAGCAGCACCATCAGGTCGGAATGTTCGGCGCGGCTGATCCAGATCTTCTGACCGTTGACGAGATAATGATCGCCGTCTCGGCGGGCGAAGGTGCGGATACGCGTCGTGTCGGTGCCGCTGGTCGGCTCCGTCACGCCGAACGCCTGCAACCGCAGGTCGCCGCTGGCGATGGAGGGCAGATATTTCGCCTTCTGACCGGGGGAGCCATGGCGCAGCAAAGTGCCCATCGTATACATTTGCGCATGGGCCGCGCCGCCGTTGCAGCCGGAACGATGAACTTCCTCCAGCACCGCCGCCGCCGCGCTCAGGCCCAGCCCGGACCCGCCAAATTCTTCCGGGATGAGGACCGACAGCCAGCCTTCGCTGGCAAGGGTGGAGACGAATTCGGACGGATAACGGCGATCGCGGTCCAGTTCCTGCCAGTAGCTGCCAGGGAACTGCGCGCACAGTCGGCGCACCCCTTCGCGCAGGTCGGGGAAGCTGGCTTCGTTAGCGGTCATATCCATGAAAATCGTCTCTTCTGCGTGACCCGGATGAGGCGGCACTAACCCGCCTGGCCATTGCCGTATATTAACAGGAAGCTGGTTCTATCATGCCATGGAGGCATAGCTTGCCACAGCAGCGGCATCGGCCCTCGCTAGACCACCGCGTGAAGAAAGTCCCGGTTCAACTCGCCGATGGTGCTGACGCCCATCATCGCCATGTTCCGGTCGATCTCCGCCTTCACCAGCCGGATCGCATGAGCCACGCCCTCTTCGCCGCCAACCGCCGCCGCATAGAGGAAAGGGCGGCCAATGAAGACCATCTGCGCGCCGAGCGCCAGCGCCTTCATGACCTCGCTCCCCCGGCGGAAACCGCCATCTATCATGACCGGCATCGTCCCGGCCGCGTCCAGTACGCGCGGCAGCGCATCGAGCGAGGCGATCGCGCTGTCCAACTGCCGCCCGCCATGGTTGGAAACGATGATGCCGTCGACTCCGGCGGCGCGCGCCAGCTTCGCGTCTTCGGGGTGCAATATGCCCTTGATGACCAGATTGCCCTTCCAGCGGCGGCGGATTTCGGCGACGCTGCCCCATGTCAGCCGGTCGCGCTGCCCGAATTCACGATCCACATGGCGGGACAATATGGGCTCGCCGCCGCTTGGCTTGGCATTGACGAAGCGCGGCATGCCATGGCGCAGCAAGGTGCGGGCGAAGACTTTGGTCAGCCAGACCGGATGGCTGATGCCGTCAAAGGCCAGGCGCAAGGAAGGGCGCAGCGGAATGGTGAAGCCGCATTTGACGAGATTTTCGCGATTGGCGTTCACCGGCACATCGACGGTCAGCACCAGCGTTTCATAGCCCGCGCGGCTGATGCGGCCGACCATCGGCTCTATCCAGTCATGGTCGGCGGGCAGATAGGCCTGATACCATGATCCGGGCGCCGCGCTCGCGACTTCCTCCAAGGGAACGAGCGAGGTCGAACTCATGATCATCGGTATCCGTTCGGCGCGAGCCGCGCGGGCGAGCATCGTGTCGCCGCGATAAGCCATCATCGCCGACAGGCCCATCGGCGCGATGCCGAACGGCGCTGCCCACGTCCTGCCGAACAGCGTCCGGGAAAAGTCGCGGGACGACACGTCGCGGAGCACGCGCGTGACCAGCAAAAGCCGTTGCAGCGCGGCGCGATTGCCGGTCATGGAGCAGTTGTCTTCGCACGCGCCCGATATATAGCCGAACAGCGCGCGCGGCAGGCGCCGCCGGGCGAGCGGTTCATAATCCTTCAGCGAAAGGGGCAGTCCGGGCGCTGCCGGAGCGCCCAGCGTTGCTGATAGCGGCGGTGGAGAAGTGGCCGATGGCGTCGCGCTGCCAACGACTTCCACGGGCTGGTCATGGTGCGCCATTACGGTCGTCAAGGACTTGCCTCTCCTGAGTGTTCTATATGCTTTGCGCCCGTATCAAATCGGATTAAAGCTCGACGGGCAATATCTCAATTTAAATATTAAACTATTGTCATTTTATCAGATTGGAGTGCGTCATTCCCTCCAGGACGGCGCGTGATTCCGGGACCGGGGTCAGCGGGCCTTTGCCGTCAAACCAGCTGAGCAGATTGTCCGCCACCAGCCTGGCCATGGCGTTGCGCGTATGCACGGTCGCGGAGCCGACATGCGGCAACAGGACGAGCTGGTCCATTGCCAGCAGCCGGGCGGGGACATTCGGTTCATCCTGATAGACGTCGAGTCCCGCAGCCAATATCCGCCCTTCCTCAAGCGCTTCGACAAGGGCCGCTTCGTCCACGACGCTGCCGCGCGCGACGTTGATCAGGACGCCCTGAGGCCCCAACGCGTTCAGCACTTGCGTATCGACCAGATGCCGCGTGGCGGCTCCCCCGGCACGATGACGACCAGAAGATCGGATGCGGCGGCCAGCGCCACGGCGCTGTCGTGATAGGCGTAGCCCAGCCCGTCCTGCCGGTGACGGGCATGATAGGCGATGTCCACGCCGAACCCTTCGAACCGCCGCGCGATCGCCCTGCCGATGCGCCCCATGCCAAGGATACCGACGGTGCGTCCGCGCAGCGTCGGGGTGAGCGGATATGGGCCCGAAAGCCAGCGCCCGCTGCGGACATGACGATCGGCCTGCGGGATCTGCCGCAGCGTGGCCAAGGTCAGGGCAAGCGCGAGATCGGCGACATCATCGTCGAGCACATCGGGCGTGTTGGTGACCACTATGCCCCGCCGCGCGGCATCTTCGGCATCGATATGTTCATAGCCCACGCCAAAGCTGGATATGATCCGGGCATTGGGAAGCTGGTCGAGAATCCTGTTCACCGCCCCGAACTGATGGGTCGTCGCAATCCCCCTGATCCCAGGCCCGATCTCCTCCAGATAGCGGGCGGCGTCCTCCTGCTCCCACAGGCGATGAACGGTGAACCTGTCCTTCAGCAGCGCGTCGGCGATGGGCAGCAACGGCGTGGTCTGAAGAATATGGACAGGAACTCCGGCCGCTTCATTCACATCATTCTCCTGACAGTCCGGTTCGCGCCAAAGGGCATCATGCCTGAATCGAAGTCCGCTTCATGATGGCGCGTATCTTCGCAATCCGGAAATATTTTTGCCAAGACAGTCGTGGCAAGCATAGCAGAAAACAGGAATTTCATTTCTCTTTGCCTGCCCGCGCCAGCAAAGTGACGATCGATCCTCCGGCAGCATGCCGGGGATGGCCGGGCGATCTTCGTCGCCGCACCAAGCAATGGCCAAGACAAGCATATAGGGGAAGTGATGCGAAAATTGCTGACTGCACTGGCAACCGTCTGTCTGTCCGCTGGCCTGTCGCCCGCACTGGCCGCCAACGCCGTTCGCACGGAGGGCACCGCGTTCAAGGATCCGCAGGGCCGCACGCTCATGCTGCGGGGGGTGAATCTGGGCGGTTCCAGCAAAGTGCCCTACAGGAAATCGGAAGACCCCCGCACCGTTTCCTATGTCGGCCGCCCCTTCCCGCTGGCGGACGCGGACGAGCATTTCCGGCGGCTGCAAGGCTGGGGCCTCACGACCATCCGGCTGATCATCATGTGGGAAGCCGTCGAGCATGAAGGACCGGGCAAATATGACCAGGCCTATCTCGACTATCTGCGTGAAGTGGTGAAGCGGGGCCAGCAATATGGCATGAACTTCATCATCGACCTTCACCAGGATTTCTATTCCCGCGCGACCGGCGGGGACGGCGCGCCCTATTGGACGGTGACCAAGCTGGGCCTGGGGCCCGACCGGACAAACGAACCCGGCGCGCCGCACAAGCAGCCTCCACGCGGGCCGGGTTACTGGCCGCCCACCGCGGCGCGCTTTTCGGTCAACATGATGGATACGCTTTTCTGGGCGGGCAATGATTTCGCGCCGGGGTTGAAGGTGGATGGCGTGCCTGTGCAGCAATGGTTGCAGAGCCATTATGTCGGCGCGATCAAGCAAGTGGCGCTGACCATGCGCGGCCTGCCCAATGTCATCGCCTACGACACCTATAATGAGCCCAATCACGGCTATATCGGCGTCAAGGATCTGCGTGAGCCTGAATTCTTCATGGCCTTCGTCGGCAAGCATTCCGCCCCGGACAAGCTGGTGCCCAGCTATTGGGACCTGATGCTCGCCGCATCGGGCTATGCGCCGGAAAAGCCGAGCGTGCCGGTCAATCGCCTGTGGGCGAAGGGCGTCACCGACATCTGGCGGAGCTATGGCGTGTGGGACGTGGTGAACGGCAAGCCCAGGCTGCTGAAACCGGATTATTTTGCGACGGTGAATGGGAAGCCCGCCGATCATGTGCCCTATGTCGCCGCGCTCCAGCGCCGGATCGCCATGGAAGTGCGGGAAGTGGCGCCCGATACGCTGATCCTCCAGCAGCCCGCCGTGGGCAAGCTTTCCGACCTGACGCTCAACCTGCCGGGCATGGTCAGCCAGCCGCACTGGTATGATGGCGTGGTGCTGATGAGCAAGCGCTACGAGCCCAACGTCACCTACGCCATGCAGGGCTGGCCAAGCCCGAAGGAAGTGCGTCTGGAGGGGCGGGAGGCCGTGCTGGGCGATTACCGCGCCAGGGTGGGCAGCCTGATCGACCTGGCCAAGCAATATGGCGATCTGCCCACGCTGATCGGCGAAACCGGCATCCCCTATGATCTGAACGGCAAGCATGCCTACAAGACGGGGGATTTCAGCGCGCAGGAAACGCTGACCGGCCTGATGTACCAGACGCTGGACGAAAAGCTCGTCTCCTACCTCATCTGGAATTATACGGCCGACAATAATAACGCCGACGGGGACGGGTGGAGCGAGGAAGACCTTTCCATCTACAGCCTGGATCAGCGGCATGATCCGGCCGACATCAATTCGGGCGGACGCGCGCTGAAACAGGTCGTCCGCCCCTATCCTGCCGCCACGGCGGGTACGCCGGTGTCGATCCGCTTCGATCCGGCATCGGGCGACTTCGAATATCGGTTCAAGGCGGACCCGAGCATTCAGGCCCCCACGGAAATCTTCGTGCCGCAACTCCATTATCCCAAGGGCTATGATGTCGAGGTCGCAAATGCCCGTTATGAGACGAAGCCGGGCTCATCCCGCCTGCTCGTCAGCGGCGCGCAGGGCGATGTCGTCGTGAAGATCAGGCGCAAGGCGTAGCGCTGACCGGCGGACACGGTTACAGACAGCATTGCCGCCCGCGCCATGACCTATGCTTAACGGGCATAGGTCATGGCTGGCATTTGCAATGATCGCACCGGTTGGCAGCGATATTACAACGGCTGTTGCGTTCGCGGGACGAGTTTCATGACTCGCGCCTGCCGCAATGGGATTTGAGATTACCGGCATGCTGCTGCTCCCTTGCCTGGGGCGCGGATCTCCGGCGACGTTGAAGTGAAAGGATATTGGACTTGGCTACATCTGCTCCCTCGCGCGACATCGGCGCCAGCGATGCTCCGCACCTTACGTTGCAGGATAGCCCTGAACTTCGCCGCGCGCTGGCCGCAGTCGATCTTCCGGTTTTGCTGATGACCTATGTCCATCTGAGCCATGACGAGGCGATGCTGGACAAGTTCGCGCCGCACATTCCGCCGCTCAGCACCGGGCAGCAGCCGACTGCTCCCGACGATCTGGTGGCGGAACTGCGCGAGAAGATGCGCCACGTGCTGACGACGCCGGGTGCTGGCGAGGAGGCGGAACTGCCGCCTGCCCTTTATGCGAAGATCATGAGCGTCGGCATGGGCGAGCCGATCGAGGCCGAGTTCGTGCCGCTGCTGCTGGAACAGAGCGGCCTTGGCCCGCAGCCGGATTATTCCGCCAAGCCAGCGCGGAACAAGATTCCGGCCGATTTCAGGATGCTGATCATCGGCGCGGGCCTTAGCGGCATGGCGGCTGCGATCAAGCTGCGCGAGGCCGGTTACGACTATGTGGTGGTCGACAAGAATCCCGAAGTCGGCGGCACCTGGTATCTTGCCCGCTATCCCGGTGCGGGTGTCGACACGCCAAGCTATTTCTACAGCTACTCGTTCGAACTCAACCGCGAATGGACCACCTATTCGCCGCTCGGCCACGAGATGCAGGACTATCTGGTCGGAGTCTCCCACAAATATGGCATTCGCGACAAGATCCGCTTCGAAACGAAGGTCACGACGCTGCGCTGGGATGACGCCGCGAAGCTGTGGCATGTCACGCTGATCGGCAAGGATGGCGTCGAGCAAACCGAATCCTTCAATGCCATCCTCACCGCGCATGGCCCGCTGCATCGTTGGGAATGGCCCAAGATTCCCGGCCTGCACGACTTCAAGGGCAAGCTGATGCACAGCGCGGCCTGGGACGTCGATTTCGATGTTACGGGCAAGAAGGTCGCGATGATCGGCACTGGCGCCAGCGGCGCGCAGATCGGCCCGTCGATCGCTCCGCAGGTCGATGAACTGACCGTCTATATGCGTTCGCGCCACTGGGTGCTGCCCGCCCCGCTGGCTGGCGCGGTCAAGGTGCCGGAGGATGTACGGTGGGCCGTTCGCCATATTCCGCGCTTTACCGAATATATGCGTTTTTATGTCTATTGGACGGCATCGGACGGCCTGTGGCCGGGGCTTGTCATGGACCCGGAATGGGAAGGCAATCCAACCGCGATATCGTTCGCCAACGACATGGCGCGCCAGTGGGCGCAGGGTCATCTTGAGGCGAAGCTCGCCGGGCGTCCCGACCTTATCGAAAAGCTGACGCCGGACTCTCCGGTCTTTTCGAAGCGTCCGATCATGGACGCTGGCTGGTTCGATATGTTCATGCGCGACAATGTCAAGCTGGAGGACCGCCAGATCGAACGCATCACGCCGCGCGGCATTCGCACCGCCGATGGCGAGGAGCAGGAATATGACGTGATCATCACCGCGACCGGCTATACGCTCAAGAAGCTCGCCGGCGACCTGGAGATCATCGGCCTTAATGGCCGCAATCTTGGTGAAGAATGGGGTGATGAGGACCCGGTGGGCTATTTCGGCACGATGGCGCCGGGTTTTCCCAACTATTTCCAGATCCATGGCCCGAACAGTGGCCCCAACCATGGCGCGGGTATCAACCTGCTCGCCGAAGCGCAGATCCACTATATCATCGAATGCCTGGACGAGATGGTGGAACGCGGCGCATCGGCCATGGAGCCGTTGCAGGAAGCGACCGACCAGTTCAACGAAGTGGTGCAGGCGCAGGCGCAGCGGATGGTCTGGGCGCATCCTAAGGCGAAGAATAATTTCAAGAACAGCAAGGGACGGATCGTGATTTCATGGCCGTTCCGCCTGCTTGACTTCTGGACACGCTCGCGCAAGCCGGAGTTCGACCATTTCCGCTTTACCGGCAGCAAGGATGGCTGAAAAGAGCGGTTGCTCACAACATCAATGAAAGAGGCATCATGATCACGATCGAAGACAAGATTGCAATTCAGGAGCTGCTCGCGCGCTTCGCCCATTATTCGGACTATGGCAATTGGGCGGAACTGGAAAAGCTCTATCTGCCCGACGTCGTGACCGAGACTGCAGGCATGGACATGACCTATAAGGGCATCGGACCGCAGATCGAACATGCCAAGGAGTCGGACCGCCAGACCGAAGGCAAGAACCGCCACCTCTATTATAACCTCTATATCGAGGAACAAGGCGGCGAGATATTCGCCAACTATTATGTGACCAACGTCAATGCCGGGGCCACGCCCATGGCGTCGAAGATCGTCGTGTCCGGCCGCCACCGCGACAAGGTCGTCAAGACGGCGGACGGATGGAAGTTCGCGCACCGTCTCGTCACTTTCGACCAGAGCTTCTCTCTGGATTTCTGAATACTGCGGGCGGGCCTTTGCGGTCCGCCCCTTCTTTGCCGCGCAAGAGTGGCCGGTCGCATCGCGGAAATGCCAATCAGCTATTCCAGATGTGACTATTTCAGGCAGAAACATTGTAATTCTACAGGGCCGGGAATCTCCTTATTTGTACGACAAATAGCCCAAGCGCTGCTGGCGGGGCTATATCACAAGAGGGGGAGGATTGAGGATCATGGCCTTATCGTCATTGCCGGCGCGATTGCTGGCAGGCATTGCGCTGAGCGGTATCAGCGTCGCTGCACATGCGCAGGATGCGCAACCCGCAGGTGAGCAGCAAGCCACTGCGCCAAGCGACATCATCGTTACCGCGACCCGCCGCAACGAGCGGCTTCAGGACGTGCCGGTGACGGTCACCGCCGTTACCAACGAGCAGCTCCAGGACTTGAACATCACCCAGTTCAGGGACGTGCAGGTCCTGTCGCCTGGCCTGGTGATCGAGGACCGCGGTGCGCAGGGCAATGTGACGGCGCTGCGCGGCATCAGCACGACGGTCAACAGCGGCTCGCCGCAAGCTGTCATCATCTATTTCAACGAAGCGCCGATCCAGGATACGCTGGCATTCCAGAGCATCTATGACATCGGCCAGATCGAAGTGCTGCGCGGCCCGCAGGGCACGCTGCGCGGCGTTGCCGCGCCTGCCGGGTCCATCACCATCACCACGCGCCGCCCGGATCTCAACAACTTCGGCGCGACGATCGACGGCACCTTTACCGATCAGACCAACGTCAATGGCCAGTTCGGCATTGGCGTGCCCTTGATCAACGATGTCCTGGCCGTGCGCGTCGCGGGCCTCTACGACCGCAACAGCAATGGCGATATCCGCAGCCTCAATTCCGATGCCAAGTCGCGTTCGGAAACCAAGAGCATCCGCGCGTCGGCGCTGTTCCAGCCAATCGAGCCGCTCACGATCTTCGGTTCCTACCAGTATCTGCGCAACGAGACCGACAATCTGACGATCGTCGAAGGGAATGGGCGCGGCTATAACGGGCCTGTCTTGCCTGAAGGCTCCGGCCGCAGAGGCATCGCCGTGCAGGAAGAAACCAGCCCGCGCCGCGTCACCGGACATCTGGCGTCGCTGAGCGCCAAGCTCGACATCGGTGACGAAGCCGCGCTGAGCTATATCGGCGGCTATTCCAAATATAGCGCCCTTACGCGGGCTGACGAAGGCGACGGCGACAGCGGCAACGCCATCCCGAATTTCAGCCAGCACGCCCTGTTCGACGTTTCCGTCACCGACTGGTCGCACGAACTGCGGCTGGACTCCCAAGGGCCGGGGCGTTTCTGGGACTATACGGTGGGCGCGTTCTTCCGGCGGACGACATCCAACACCAATGTCGCGCAGCAGGTTTTCGGAGTGCCCAGCTTCACTCCCACCTTCGACCCGATCGGCCCGGTCGACACGTTCGGCTTTATCCGCGCGCAGTCGCAAGGAAAGCTCAAGGACAAATCGGTCTTCGCCAGCAGCACCTTCCACCTGCCTACGAAAACCGATATCACGCTCGGCGCGCGCAGGCTGTGGAGCAAGAACAATGCGCCGACGAGCCTCACGTTCGTGACCAGCGTCTTCGGGACGGAATTTCCGGGTACTCCCTCCATTATTCCTGACACGGTCGATGAAAAGGCCTGGGTCTATGACGCCAAGATCGTGCAGCATATCGGGGAGGACAGCATCGTTTACGCTTCTTACGGGCGTGGCTTCCGTGGGCCTGGCAACAATAAATATGTCGCCCTGCCCGCGTCCTTCCCGCGCGTAAGCTCCGAAAAGCAGGATTCCTACGAACTGGGCTTCAAGGGCAGCTTCCTTGATCGGCGGCTCCGCGTCGATTTCGCCGTATTCCAGCAGGATATCAAGGGCTTCATCACCACGGTCGCCGATGTTCCCTATTGCAGCTTCGGCAATGACGCGCCCTGTCCTCCAGTGGGCTCGCCGCCGCAGAACCGTGTCACCTCGTCGTCCATCGCTTTCAACGGCGACGCACGAGTGCGCGGCTTCGACCTGGATATTTCGGGCAAGATCACCGACCGGTGGACGGCGCAGGGAACGGTCAGCTACGCCAAAGCCAATTTCAAGAATGCGCAGGTGCCCTGCCGTCCTGACCTGGATGGCGATGGCCAGGCGGACACGGATGACGAATTCGGCGCCAACGCCACGCAGCCCATCTATTTCTGCTCGTCCAACGGGGCGATCGCCGATGTGCCCAAGTGGAACTTCACGCTTCAGTCCGAATATACCGTGCCGCTGGCGCAGGCCGAGGCATTCGTCCGGGCGTTGTTCGTCTACAAGGGCAAGCGCGCGGAAGTGTCAGGGCTCAACAGCTATGAAGCTCAGCCAATCCTGAACCTGTATCTGGGCGCGCGTGAAATCGTGCCGGGTCTTGAAGTGACGATGTTCGCCAAGAACATCTTCAATACGCGCAAGCTGACATACACCAGCAGCGACCTCGTGACCTTCGGTTTCCCCAGCGGTTACCATCAGGTGACCTACACCCCGCAGCGGGAAGTCGGCATCACCGCGCGTATGCGTTTCGGCAGCGACTGATCCCCTCTCTAAAGTCAGTTGCCACTCTATAGCCGGGGGGAAACTCCCGGCATTTTTTTGGAAGCGATTGGCCGAAGCGCCGAACATGAAGGAGCCAAATCCGATGAACTGGAAGCGCCTTTTCCAGCCCCTTTGCGTCCTGGCCAGCGTCGCAGGCGGCAGCATGAGCGTCTATGCCGCTCCCGCGCCGGTCGATTACTTCACCGCGCCGGTCAAGATGGAGCGGTTGCTTGGCTGGGGCGAGCGGCCGGACTGGTCGCCGGACGGAACGAAGATTGTCTTCACCGATGCGCAGAATGACGGGCAGCTTGCCTATGCATTCGAGATGGACCTGAAAACGCGCAAGGTCCGGTGCCTGACCTGCCATCTGGGACCGGATTCGGGGAAGGTCGTGCGCATCTATTATCTGCCAGACGGCAATTTCCTGGTGACGCGCGGTCAGGACCCGCAATCCTCATCGCCCTTAAATGCGGGCATCTATTGGCTTTCGGCGGCGGCTGATACCCAGCCTGTCTATCTGAAGGCGGGCGCGATGGGCGACATTGCGATCGCGCGCCGCGCCAGGGCCGGAGGGGGCGTTTCCATCGCCTGGGGATCGCGCAGGGAGGATGGAAGCTGGGATCTGACCACCGGCACGCTGACCGGAGAGGGTAGCGCGCCCACGCTTGGCGAGCGGCGCACCGTCTATCATTATGATCCGTCAAAGCCCGGCAAGATCAGCTTTGCGGAAGCCTATGACTTTGTCGATGAGGACCGGTCCGTCGCCTTCTTCACGATCGAGCGGCCCAAGCCCAATGGCGAGATGTACAAGATCGATCTAACGACCGGAGCCCTGACCAAACTTTCGCAAAGCCCGCAGCATAATGAGGCGCATGCCTTTCCCGATGACCGCTTCGTGCTGGAGGAATCCAACCGCGCGTCCGACCCTGACGGCCCGATGCGGGGCATCAGCGGCTTTCCGCCGCAGATCACGCCCTGGCTGCTGGATGCGGCGGGGATAGCCCTGCCGGCCGGCGCCATCGATACGAAAGCGCCGCCGCGTTATTTCGATCTGCATGTCGTTGCCTATGACGGCACCGGGCGCGTCCGCCGCCTGACCCATGTGAGCGACAAGGGCGGCGACGCGCATCAGTCCGCGCCTTCACCGGATGGGAAGCAGATCATCTTCTGCCTGGAAGAGCATGAAAGCGCCGCGCTCAAGGGGCAGCGAGGGCTTTACCTGATGACCTTCCAGTGATGCGGTGCGTGGCGATCAGATGGTGAAGTCGATCTCCACGGCCTCGATCAGCGGCACGAGCCAGCCGAGCAGCGCCTGATGCTGTGGCGCGGCATTATAGGCTTCGAACGCCGCCTGATCCGTGAACTTCATGACGCCGCCCAGTTCATAGCCGCCGCCGCGCGCGGACTGGTTCACGCCCACGGCGGTTTCGGCCAGTCCGGCGATTTGCCCCTGAAAGGCGCGGATCTCCGCCGCTGCGCGATCCTTCTGCGCCTGGGTGGCTTCCGGCTTCCAGCGGAAGGCGAACATATGGATGAACATGGGATCAGTTCCTTTTTCCCGGCAGGGCGAAGGCGACATAGGCGGAACCCTGCTTCGCCCTGGCGTTGCGCAGGTTGCTGGTGGCGATCACGATATATTGCCGCCCCTTCACCATGTAGGTGATGGGCGACGCCGTGCCTGCGAAAGGCAGCGCGCCCTGCCACAGGAGCTTGCCCGTGGCGCTATCGAAGGCGCGCAGCCTGCTGTCGTAAATGGTCGCGCCGATCACGACCAAGCCGCCAGCCGTGACCAGCGGCCCGCCATAATTTTCGGTCCCAGTGCCGGTTATGCCCTTCGCCGCCAGTTCGGGATATTCGCCCAGCGGTATCTTCCACAGATACTCGCCACTATTGAGGTCGATGGCGTTCAGCGTGCCCCATGGCGGCGCGACCGCGGGATAGCCGTCAGCATCCAGCAGCTTCTTATATCCGGTGAACGCATAGCGGGCCTTTGGTTCGGGGGCCTTGGGCGCACCCGGACGCTGCGCCGGGGCGCGCGCTTCCTGCTTTTGCGCATCGGCGCCCATGAGATAGCCGGTCAACTGCGCGATTTCGCCGTCCTGTAGCTGGGTAAAGGGCGGCATGCGCCCCTTCCCCTTCTTGATCGTCATGAAGATCTCGCCCGGATTGAGGCGGGATGCGATGCCGCTGAGGCGGGGGAAGGATGGCGGCGAACCCTCGCGATTGAGGCCGTGGCAGACCGAGCAATGCTGCTGGTAAAGCTGCTCGCCCTGGTTTGCGACGTCGGCGAGCGTGCCAAGGCCGCCTTCCCAGGCGATGTCATTGCTGTTGATGTAGAGCACGCCCTTCTTGCGATCGATCGCCGCCCCGCCCCATTCTGCACCGCCGTCAAAGCCGGGGAAGACGACCGAGCGCTGCTGGAGCGAGAGCGGCGTGAAGGGGCCGTCGCTGCGCATCGCTGAAAATGCCTTGAGCGCCGCCGCCCGCGCCTCCGGCGTCCTGCTGGTGAGCATGTCTGCCGTCAGCCGCTGGCGCGCATAGGGCGCTGGCTTGAGCGGAAAGGGCTGCGTCGGAGAGCTTCTCTCGCCCGGCACATCGCTTTGCGGAACCGGCCGTTCCTCGATCGGGAAAAGCGGCTTGCCGGTCTGGCGGTCGAACAGGAACAGAAAGCCGTGCTTGGTGGGCTGCGCGACCGCATCGACCCGCTTGCCGCCATGATCGACCGTCAGCAGCACGGGAGGCGACGCCAGGTCGCGGTCCAGAGTGTCGTGATGAACGGCCTGAAAATGCCAGAGCCGCTTGCCCGTGAGCGCATCCAGCGCCAGGAGCGAATTGGCGAAGAGATTGTCGCCGATGCGGTCAGCGCCGTAGAAATCCTCTACCGCCGAACCGGTGGGCGCATAGACGATGCCGCGCTTCTCATCGACCACCATGCCAGCCCAGGCATTTGCCCCGCCCGCGTTTTTCCAGGCGTCCCTGGGCCAGCTGTCATAGCCCGGCTCTCCGGGGCGGGGAATGGCCGAGAAGGTCCATTTGAGCGCGCCGGTCCGCACATCATAGGCGCGGATCGCGCCGGGCGCGGCGGGCGGCGCTTCGGTCGTGCGGAAACCCGTGATGATCAGGTCGCCAAACAGCACGCCCGGCGAGGTCATGACCGCGCCTATGCTCTGCGGATCGCGGCCAAGGCCCTTGCGCAGGTCGATCCGGCCTCCCTCGCCGAAGCTGGTCACCGGCTTTCCATTACGCGGATCGACGGCGATCAGGTAATTTCCGGCTGCGGAGAAAAGCCGCTGCTCGCCCCGGTTCGACCAGTAAGTAAGGCCGCGCACCGGCTGGTCGATGGCATCGGGCGGCGCATATTCCCACAGGCGCGCGCCCGTGGCTGCGTCGAGAGCGAACAGCTTTTGCCCCGGCGTTACGCCATAAAGTATGCCGTCAATCACCAATGGCGAGGTCTGGAGGCCGCCCTCCCCCGTATCGAAGCGCCATGCCTCCTGCAATGTCCCCACATTGGCGCTGTTGATCTGGGCGAGGCCGGAATAGCGGTCGCCCTCGGCGCTGCCGCCATAGACTTTCCAGTCGCTTGCCGAAGCGCTTTGCCGGTCATCGCCCGCGCCGCAACTGGCGAGAAGCGGCAGGAGAGCGAGAGACGCCGCAGCGCGCAGGCGGAAGGACCGCACTGAAGAGTTGTTCATCATGTGCCCGCTATTGTTTCGAAATCTGGCGATGACCGGCGTCCCGGTGCGTCAGCCGTTGGTGGAAATCCCCAGACCGAGGCGCAGGGCATTCACCTTCGCTTCGTTGAACCATGTGCCAACGCGGGTCTTGACGGGCATGCTGTCGAACCCGTGGAAGCAGCCCGGCACGACCAGCAGTTCCGCCGTCACCCCCGCATCGTTCAATCGCCGCGCATATTCGATATCCTCGTCAAGGAAGAGGTCGATCGATCCGACGCCGATGAAAGCGGGCGGAAGGCCGCGCAGATTGGTCTGGCGCGCCGGAACCGCGCGCACGGGCACCTTGCTGGTGCCCGGCTCCATGCCGAGGAAGCTCTGCCAGCCGAAACGATTGTCGCCCCGCCCCCACATGAACGGTGCGATGTGCGGCGGCACCGCCCGCGTCGTCCCGGTGCGGTCGTCGAGCATCGGGTAGATGAGGCATTGGAAGGCGACCGGCACCTCGCCCCGGTCGCGCGCGGCGATGGCGAGCAGCGCGGCATGGCCGCCTCCCGCACTTTCGCCCATCACGGCGATGCGGTGGGGGTCCACGCCAAGTTGCGCGGCGTTGCCGTGCACCCATTTGAGCGCCGCATAATTATCCTCGATCGACCCCGCATAGGTGGTTTCCGGGGCAAGCCGGTATTCGACCGACACGGCGGCGCAATCCAGTTCCTTGCAGAGGTCCTGGATGTTGCGCACGAAGCCTTCTGCCGTGCCGGACACGAAGCCGCCGCCATGGGTGTGGACGATGGCCGGGCGCTGCCCTTCCTTGCCTGCGTTGACCAGGAAGACAGTGACGTCCGGCTGGCCCTTCATGCCCGGAATGGCGCGCTTTTCCACCGGCACGTCGTCGCGCCGGGGACTGGCGAACTGCTTCATCATGGCGCGGCTTTTGGGCAGAGTCTGCATCGACATCGGCCCGTCCTTCTGCTTGTCGAGCTGGGCGAGCATCTGCTTTGCGAAGGCGCGATATTCGGGATGGACGTTGGCCAGCCTGGGATCTTCCGCCACCGCCGCGAGCAACTGCGCGGGCGACAGGAAGGACAGCGCGCCGCCAGCGGCGAAGGCGCTTTTCAGAAGGGTCCGGCGGTGCATCATCTCCATTGTCTTCATTCCTGTCCTCTTGTCGTTGCCCTTCATTTGCCGATGCTGGCGAGATAGGTCAGAGATTGCGGAAGCTGGGTGTCGGGATCGCCGCTTTCATCTTCGATGATATAGTGCCGCACACCCGCCGCCTGCGCGGCCTTCATGATGGCGGGCAGGTTGAGGTCGCCCTTGCCGAGTGGCGGGAAGGGAAGCGCCGTCCCCCGCGCCGGCTTCCAGTCCTTCAGATGGAGCGAGGTCACCTTCGCCCCATATTTGTTGATGAAGGCCACGGGATCGACGCCCGCCGAACGTATCCAGTAGATGTCCGCCTCTATATCGAAGCAGCCGCCCGCCTTGTCGATGATCCGGTCCAGCGCGGTCTTGCCGTCCAGCATGTGCAGATCGTTGCCGTGGATGTGCAGGAACGTGCGCATGCCCGCAGCCTGCGCGCTGGCGCAGGCCTTCGCAAGCACCTCTCCCGCCTCCTCCGTGTCGGCGATGTTCAGCAGGTGATAGCCTTGCGGACCGAAGATCTTGATCGCGGAAATGCCGACTTGGCTGACGCCCAGAGCCTTTGCCGCGGCGATCGCGCCGGGCAGGTCGTCGCGCATGCGGTCATAGTCCATCTGTACGCTGACGGCGCGCATGCCCGCCTTGTCGAGCGCCGTGCGCATCTGCGCCGCCGAATAGCCCGGCACATGCATCACCTCCACCTGATCCACGCCCATCGCCTTGATCCGCGACAAGGCCGAGGGCACGTCGATCTTCGGCACCGGCGAAGGCGCATCCTTGTTCTTCAGCGCATCATTATAAGCCCAGATCTGGATAGCCAGACCGTCCCGCCAGTGCGGAGCAGCTGCGGGTCTGGACGGCGATGCGGCCGCCGCCGCTCCCGCGACCGCCAGCGTTCCCAAGGCCGCCCGAAATCGCCAGCCATGACGGCCGCCTTTCCCGCTCTGCTGCATTCTGGCATTCCTTCCCTGAACGTTCTTTCAGCCCGGCAACGCTTGGTTCACGCATAGCAAGGCCAGACTGTTCTACAAACGAGCATGGCCATAGAATTCAGGCATAGGAATATGCCTGATCATGCTGTCACCCCGCCGGGAGGACGTCCGCCCGATCAGGAAGAAGGCAGGAGCGGGCGGAAGAAGCTGCGTTCGTGACGGATGATGCAGCCGGACGCGCGCGCATGGGCGTGCGCCTCGGCCACTTCCTCATCCTGCATCATCGCGGCGCGGTAGGTTTCATATTGCGCGAGGCTGGGGAAATCGAACAGGAACAGGGCGATGTCGTTCGCCCCCTCGGCGGGCAGGAAATAGCCATGCGGCTTGCCGCCGAAGCGCGGCATCATCCTGAGCCACATGCGGGCATAATGTTCGAAGGCTTCGACCTTGTCAGGATCGATCCTATATTCGATGACGCATGTGATCATGGCCGCTCCTCAGCTTGTTGCCGTCGCTCTCCATGGACGAAGGGACGGCGGGTCAGGCGTTCGCCCCTTCCTCCGCGATGAAGCCGGGCCAGGTCTTCAAATAGGTGAGGAAAGTTTCCGTAAGCCCCTCCTCCAGCAGATGCTCGGCGGTGACCGGCAGCGGCGGGGACGTGTAATCCGGGTCGCGCCGCACCCGCTCCGCGAAGTCATGGCGGAGGATGGCGGCGCGGCCGATCACGGCGAAGTCGCACCCGGCCTCGACCACGCCAGCGGCCGCCTTCCCGCTCATGATCTTGCCCGCCGCGCCCAGCCGGACGTTGCCGCGCGGGAGTTCGGTAAAGTAGCTGAGCAGCGTTCGCCCCTTGAACCGCTCGTCCTCAGGCTCCTTGGTGACGTCCCAGAGCGAGAGGTCGAGATAATCGATCTTGTCCTGGCGCATCAGTTCTCCGGCGACGGCCACGATCTCGTCCAGCTTCTGGGCATAGCGTTCCGGCGACAGGCGTACGCCGACCTGGAAGCCGGAGCGGCATTGGGCGCGAATGCCATCGACGATCTCGAACAGCAGGCGGGCGCGGTTTTCGGGGTTGCCGCCATAGCGATCCTCCCGAAGATTGACTTCGGGCGAGAGGAATTCGCCGATGATATAGCCATGGGCCGCATGCACTTCGATCCCGTCGAAGCCCGCCTTTTCGGCGCGGCGGGCAGCGGCGATGAAATCGTCCCGCAGCTTTTCCACCTCATCCAGCGTCAGTCCGCGCGCGCCGGTTTCGGCATGATCGGACGGGCAAACCGGCGCGCTGACCAGATCCTTGGGCGCACGGTAACCGGCATGGTGAAGCTGAACCGATGAAATCGCGCCCTCCGCCTTGATACCGGCGGCCAGCCGCGTCAGCCCTTCCAGATGCTCGTCGCCGAAGATGCCGAGCTGGCCCGGAAAGCCCTGGCCATTGGCCTGAACATGCGCGGCGGCCGTCATCACCAGCCCGAATCCACCGGCGGCGCGCTTCGTCAGCCAATGATATTCCCCGTCCGAAAGGCGTCCGTCGGCATGGCTCTGCTGATTGGTCATCGGCGCCAGCATGAGGCGGTTCTTCATCGCGGGCCCGCGCGTGAAAGTCAGGGGGGAGAAGAGATCGGTCATGGCATCCGCTCATTTGGAAGGAGGAATCGGCTCCCTCCTATTCCCGATGATGGGCAGGGAGAAGTCAAAAATGGCGTATCTGGTCTACTTAATGGTGATGGAAAGGCGGGCTGCGCCGCCGCAAAGCCCTTGATTTCCGGCTTCTTGACGCCGCCGGTGAGGCCGCCGATAACCGGCATGTCATCCATGGGCTGGAGCGATCGGCCAGCCGGGCATTATGTGGAATATCGATGCGTCAGCTTTCGCCAGCCAGACACAGGACGGCACGGCCGTCGCGGTCATCCCGGCCGGACACCAGCGGCATGCGCTGGCTGGACGGCGGCGTCTTCGCCATGGGGTCGGAAAATTTCTATCCCGAAGAAGCGCCGGTGCGGCAGGTGCGTGTCGACGGATTCTGGATTGACGAAACCCCCGTCACCAACCGGGAGTTCGCCCGCTTCGTCGAGGCGACCGGATACCGGACGCTGGCGGAGACCGCGCCCGATCCCAGGGATTATCCCGGCATGCCGCCGGAAATGGCGCACGCCGGATCATTGCTGTTCCAGCGGACGGCCACGCCGGTCGATCTGCATGATCACGGCCAATGGTGGACATTCGCCTTTGGCGCTGATTGGCGGCATCCTTTGGGGCCGGACAGCGGGCTGGAGGGGCTGGAGGATCACCCGGTCGTGCATGTCGCGTTCGAGGATGCGCGTGCCTATGCCCGCTGGGCGGGCAAGGCGCTGCCGACTGAGGCGGAATGGGAATATGCCGCGCGCGGCGGGCTGGACGGACAGGAATATGCGTGGGGGGATCAGCTCGCGCCCGAAGGACGCATGCTGGCCAATTATTGGCAGGGCGCCTTTCCCTTTGCGAACACGCTGGAGGATGGCTGGGAAAGGACCTCGCCCGTGCGCAGCTACCCGGCCAACGGCTTTGGCCTCTATGACATGATCGGCAATGTGTGGGAGTGGACCGCCGACTGGTATGCCCAGCCGAAGGTTGAGGCGAAGGCGCGAGGCAGTTGCTGCGTGCCCGCCAATCCGCGCGGCGCCACCCGGCACGAGAGCCTTGAAAAAGATTCCTCCCCCGTGCCGATCCCGCGCAAGGTGCTGAAAGGCGGATCGCATCTTTGCGCGCCCAGCTATTGCCAGCGTTACCGACCTGCCGCGCGGCACCCGCAGGCGATCGATTCCTCTACCAGCCATATCGGCTTTCGATGCGTGGTGCGGGCGGCAGGCTGAACGCGTCCTTCCCAGTCAGTGCTGGCGGCATTCATGTCCAGCGCGCCTGCGCCTGCATCGCGAACGGGCCGTTGGGCCTTGCGCTCCAAAGGTCCATTCTGTCCCCGGTGCGGGGTTCGGCATGCAGGCAAAGCGCCTCATTCGAATAGAGGGGCGAAACGCTTTTGAAGGTGAAGCCGTCAGGCGCCCGCCCGCCCTGTTCGCTCGCGGCAAGATGCAGCAGGAGGGTCGCCTGGAGCGGACCGTGCACCACCAGACCCGGATAGCCTTCGACCTCAGTCGCATAGGGGTGATCGTAATGAATGCGATGGGCGTTGAAGGTCAGCGCCGAATAGCGAAAGAGCAAGGTGGGTTGGGGGTCGATCGATTGGACCGTGCTTCCCGCCGGAGCCGTCTCTGCCGGGCGTGCCGGGGCCGATGTAGCTTCCCGGTAGACGATCGTCTGACGATCATTGATGCTGCCGCCTGATGCGCCGGTGATGCGATGATCCACAGTGACGAAGCAGAGGGTGCCCGTCCGGCCCGGCTTCACCGCAACGTCGCTGATCCGCGACACGCGCCGCACTTCTTCTCCGACGATCAGGTCGCCTGCAAATATGATATCGCTCCCGGCCCACATGCGGTTGGGCAGCGGCACGGGAGGCAGAAAGCCCCCGCGGGCAGGATGGCCGTCCTCCGCCAGCGTGCTCGTCGGCACGATAGGCTGCGCCAGGCAGAAATGGATCAATCGCGGAGCCGCGACGCCGGTTCGATATTCCTGTGCCGGAAGCCCCAGGGTCGCGCTGAAACGGCTGGCGAGACCAGGGGTCAGCATATCGTCCGCCGCCTCCTCCGTCCCGATCCAGCGGCGAAGATGGTCAATGTCGACCTGTTCGGACATCCATTTTCTCCTTCACTCCGGTTGGCGCGGAGATAATCTCCCGACCAGGGAAAGCTCAGCCTGTGAATGGTCATAGCGCCGCTGTGGGCAAACTCAATTTCGGATGTCTTTACGCGAAAAGTGATTCAGGGATGTCATTTTTGCAAAGTGGCTGTATGCCTACGGGGTAATGAGAGCCGCCGACGGTGCTTCGGCGGCGAGGGGATGTACATTTTACAAGGTGATGCATGAAGCGCTTGTACCAGTCGGCGTCCCGCTTAGCTGTCGCTCTGACATTCGCATTGCCCCTTGCCGGGGCCTCCGGCGTCGCGGCGCAGGGTGCGCCTGCTGAAACGGGCATGCCCGCGCCTGCGTGGCCTGCGCCGGTGACCGCTCCGGCGGGCGCCCCCAACATCGTCCTCGTCATGCTGGACGATGTCGGCTTCGGGGATACGGGAACTTTCGG
>NZ_ATHO01000003.1 GCF_000445065.1 Sphingobium quisquiliarum P25
CCAGCAGCCGGGGCAGGGGATCGCGCGGCCTGGCGGCCTTTGCTTCGTCCGGGACCAGATTATCCGGCCTGCTGATCATATCCATGCTTGTCATTGTCCGGCGCTCCTGCGATATGTGTTCATGAAATGTTCTATCCGTCTCTTTATCCGTTCGCCGGGTTCGCGGCCCTGACGAAGGTCGAAGACCAGACGGGGATCACGCACGCTCTCCCGGCCGAAGCGCGTCGCTGGAATGCCATTTTCCCGCAGAAATTTTTCGACGGCGCGAAGCAGCATGCCGGTCCTTCTCCCTCTTGCAAAATTCGACTCACCCGATGTGATTCGATAGGTGATTTCCTATGTGAAAACCTATTTCCTACTTGTCTAGGAAAAATCCTATCATTAGGAATGAGCCATGGCCGGTAGTGAAGAAGATCCTCGCATCATCCTTGAGCGGCTCATTGCCGAGCGCGGCGAAAACTATGCCGACCTGTCGCGGCTGCTGAAACGCAATCCGGCCTATATCCAGCAGTTCATCAAGCGGGGCTCACCGCGCAAGCTGGATGAGGAAGATAGGCGCGTGCTCGCCCGCTATTTCGGCGTGGCGGAACAATTACTGGGCGGATCATCCTCCGTCGCGCCGGTGCGGAAATCCCGTTCCCTGCCCGCTGTCGTCACTGTCCCGCGCCTGTCTCTTGGCGCATCGGCAGGCCCCGGATCGCTGGACGAGGATGAGCGGGCGACCGGCGCAATGGCCTTCGACGCCAACTGGCTGCGGCATCTGGGCGTTCAGCCGCAGCGGGTCTCCATCATCCGCGTAGACGGCGAATCGATGGCGCCGACGCTCAATGACGGCGACGAGATCATGGTCGATCATGAGGATGGCGCCGATCGGCTGCGCGACGGCGTTTACGTGCTGCGGCTCGACGGCGTGCTGATGGTGAAGCGCATCGCGCTTGGCCCGCGCCGGGGGCTGTTCAGCGTGCTCAGCGACAATGCCCTTTATCCCGGCTGGATCGATATCGACCCGGCGCTGGTTGCCATTGTCGGCCGTGTCGTGTGGACCGGCCGCCGCCTCGTCTGACTTGGCGCGGCGGCAGGCCGCACCTATGTGCGGCCGGGCAGGAGAATGCGGTTGAACGACAATGACGCGGTAATCCGCAAGGCGATCGAATGGCGCGGCGCACCGATGGCGCTGGCGACGGTGGTTGCCACCTGGGGATCGGCCCCCCGTCCGCGCGGCAGCCATATGATCATCCACGCCGATGGCCGGTTCGAAGGCAGCATTTCCGGCGGATGCGTCGAATCGGACATTCTGCAACGAGCGGAGGAAGTGATTGCGGGGCGTCCGGGCCATCTGGCCTGCTATGGCGTGGCCGACGGCGACGCCTGGGCGGTGGGCCTGCCCTGCGGCGGCGAAATCCGCGTGCTGGTGCAGCCGGTTGCGGAGCAAGGCTTTCCCCCTTCACTGTTCGACCGCATCCTTCAGGCAAGCGAGGCAGGCCAGCCGGTCGTCCTGTCCACCGGCCTTGAAAGCGCGCTTACCCGCGAAGGCGCGATCGAGGGCCAGTTCCAGAATCGCTACGATCCGCCACGCCGCCTGCTGATCGTCGGCGCGGTGCAGATTGCCCAGTCGCTGAGCGCCCTGGCGCAGGCGATCGGCGTCACTCCGGTGGTGATCGACCCGCGCGGCCGCTTCCTGACCGAAGAGAGGTTCCCCGGCGTGGCGCTGGACGACCGTTGGCCTGACGAAGCGATCGCCGCCTATCGTCCCGGCGCGTCCACCGCCGTGGTGACGCTTAGCCACGATATTAAAATCGACGACCCGGCCCTTGTCGCCGCCTTGCGCGCGCCCACCGGCTATGTCGCGGCGCTGGGCTCGCGCAAGAGCCACGCGGCGCGGCTGGAACGGCTGGGCGCCATGGGCTTTGCGGCCAGCGACCTGGCGCGCATCGATGGCCCCGCCGGGCTGGACATCGGCGCGGTCGGCCCTGCCGAAATCGCCTTGTCGATCGCCGCTGGCATGATCGCCGGGTTCAACGCACGGAGTTGAACGCTCCTCCAACCGTTTCGGGCTGGTCCCTAGCAGCATTTCCCCCCATTGCGCCCGCCATAGCGCGCCTCCTGCCGCTCGCGGAAAAACCGCGTCCGGTCCATCGGGGTGCGCTCGGGATGATGGCGGCGCATATGGGCGAGATAGGCGTCATAATCGGGCATGCCGACCATCATCGCGCCGATGCGTCTCAGCCGGGGGATCAAGGCGCTCATTCCGCCGGAACCAGCCGCGCCGGGATTTCGGTGGCCGTGGGTCCGGCCGCCCGCCGCGCCGAAAGGCAGGTGCGGATGGTGAAGAACAGCACCGACAGCACCACCGCCAGGAACAGCGCAACCAGCGCCGCGTCCACCCGGTCGTTGAAGATGATCTGCCGCATCTCCGCCATGGACATGGCCGGGGCAAGTATCTCGCCCCGGTCCGCCGCCGTGCCGAACCGCGCCGCATGGGCCAGGAATCCAACCTTGGGGTCGGCGGAAAACAGTTTCAGCCATCCAGCCGACAGGGTGCAGATCAGCAGCCACACGGCCGGCAGCACCGTGACCCAGGCATAGCGGTCCTGCTTCATGCGGAACAGCACGGCCGTTGCCAGCATCAGCGCGATCGCCGCCAGCATCTGGTTGGATATGCCGAACACCGGCCACAGCGTATTCACCCCGCCCAGCGGATCGGTGACGCCCTGATAGAGGAAGAAGCCCCATGCAGCGACCGTCAGCACCGTCGCGACAAGGCCGGGCAGGAAGGACGCCGTCTGCTTGAAGCCGGGCACCGCCAGCCCGATCAGGTCCTGCAACATGAAGCGTCCCGCGCGCGTGCCCGCGTCCACGGCGGTCAGGATGAACAATGCCTCGAACAGGATGGCGAAATGATACCAGAAGGCCTTCATCGCCGGGCCGCCCGCCACATGGGAGAAGATTTCGGCCATCGCCACCGCCAAGGTAGGCGCGCCGCCGGTGCGGGAGATGATCGTGTGTTCGCCCACATCCCTTGCGGTCTGGGCGATGACCTCCGGCGCGATGGGAAAGCCCATGGCGGTCACGGCGGCGGCGGCGCTCGCGGGGCCGGTGCCGATCACGGCCGCCGGGCTGTTCATGGTGAAATAGACGCCGGGGTCGAGGATCGACGCGCCGACCAGCGCCATGATCGCGACGAAGGCCTCCATCAGCATCGCGCCATAGCCGATGATGGGCGCGTCGCCCTCCCGCGCGATCAGCTTGGGCGTGGTCCCGCTGGCGATCAGCGCGTGGAAGCCGGACACCGCGCCGCAGGCGATGGTGATGAAGAGGAAGGGGAACAGCCCGCCCGACCAGACCGGGCCGTTGCCGTTCACGAACTGCGTCACCGCATGCATCTTGAGCGGCGGGGCCATGATGACGATGCCGACCGCAAGGGCCGCGATCGCCCCGATCTTGAGGAAGGTCGACAGATAATCGCGCGGCGCGAGCAGCAGCCAGACGGGCAGCACCGACGCGACCGCTCCATATCCCACCAATATCCAGCATAGCTGCAACGGCGTGAAGGTGAAGAGGGGTCCCCAATAGGGCGACTGCGCGACGGACTGGCCATAGACGATGGCCGCAAGCAATCCGGCAAGGCCGATCAGCGACACTTCGCCAATCCGCCCCGGCCTGATCCAGCGCGTATAGGCGCCCATCAGCATGGCGAGCGGCACGGTCGCGGCCACCGTGAACATGCCCCACGGGCTTTCGGCCAGCGCCTTGACGACGATCAGCGCCAGCACGGCCAGGATGATCACCATGATCATGAAGGCGCCGAACAGCGCGATCGTGCCCGCCACCTGCCCCATTTCCATGCGGATGAGTTCGCCCAGCGACTTGCCGTCGCGGCGCATGGAAATGAACAGGACCATGAAATCCTGCACCGCGCCCGCCAGCACGACGCCCGCGATGATCCAGATCGTGCCGGGCAGATAGCCCATCTGCGCCGCCAGCACGGGCCCCACCAGCGGCCCCGCCCCGGCGATCGCGGCGAAATGGTGGCCGAACAGCACCACCCTGTCGGTCGCCACATAGTCCAGCCCGTCCGCCCGCCGTATCGCCGGGGTCGGGCGGCCATCCTCCAGGCGCATGACCGTCCGGCCGATAAAGAGCGCATAATAGCGATAGGCGACCAGGAAGCTGCTGACCGCCGCGACCACGATCCAGAGCGCGTTCACCGCCTCCCCTCGCGACAGTGCGACCACGGACAGCGCGGCCGCGCCAAGGATGGCTATCAAGATCCAGGGGATGTGCCGGGTCATCGCTCTCTCTGCCTGCGTCGGGTTGGCCCGGCACAGTAATCCTCCGGCCTGCAAACACAATCGCCTGGGGTCAGGCGCGCCGCAAAAAGGGCCAGTCGATCACCCGGCTCGCCCAAAGCGCCCACCAGATGATCACCGGTTGCAGCGCGAGGCGCGGACCATGATAGCGCCAGCCCAGATCGACGCCGCCCAGCGGGATGCCGCTGATTGCATGGTGGAAATTGGCGGGCCAGACGCACAGCGCATAAAGGGCAAGGCCCGCTCCGGCCGCTCGCCGCAACCTCGGGATATGCAGCCCCACCGCCCCCGCGATTTCGGCCGCGCCGGTCAGCGCCACCACCTGCGCCGACCACGGCACCCATGGCGGCATGATCGCCAGGAACCCAGCGGGCCGCAGAAGATGCGCCAGCCCCGCAACCATATAGAAAGCGGACAGCAACCAACGCGCGCGTCGGCGGGCATTGCTTTCGGGCTTGTATCTTGGCGGTGGGGCTGCCTGTTTACCCGGAAACGGCATCTTGGGTTACGGCATCATCTCAAACGTGCTGAGTCTGCCGCGGCCAAAGTCCCCCTCCCGCTTGGAGCCAAGGGAGGGCGCGATTGGCCGCATCGCTCCACCTATCGTCACCCAACAGCGCTGACTCCGCTCACGACCATCTGGCCTCCTCCCGCAAGCAGGAGGCGATAGTTTTGGCCACGCCCTCGGTCCGCCTCACGCGCGAGCCTACTCAAAGTCCTATCTCGCCTTCCTCTTGCCCGTCCCAATAATGGGCGCGCTCGGCATGAACCTTGATCATCACCAGATCGGGCGTGTCGATGCCTTGATCGAACCAGCGGTCGAGGTCGGAATTCCAGTGGCGCTCGAACTGTCCCTTGTCCCGGATCAGCTCCGCCCGGCCTTCGATGGCGACGAACAGCGGACGGTGCCCCAGTAGCCCGCTCTTGCCCTGGAATGAAAGGCCGACCTGCGGCTCCTGCTCGATATCCCTGACCATCAGCGTGTCGGCGGTGGTGAAATAATAGCTGTCGCCGTCATATTCGACGTCGCGATTGTTGCTCATCGGGCGGGAGCCGATGCGCCCTCCTTCCGTGCGGGTCGACAGCATCGCAAAGTCGATGTCCTTCATCTTTTCGGCAAGCTGCGCCAGCGTTCGTTGCACCATCGTGGCTCTCCTTCCTATGTCCACGCCCAACGCGCCAGCGGCATGGCGGTTCATGCTGGACTCCTTTTCCCAGCTATAGGAACATAAAGGGAACATTATCGATTCGGACCAGCAGACATGCGCCATTTTATCGCCAATCAGCCGCTCTACCGGCTATTCTACGCCTTGAAGCCGGGGAGCGTCACCGCGCGCCAGACAGACCATTTCTCGCACGCAATGGGGACAGCGGCCTATCGGGTCCAGCCGGACCATCTGCATATGACGCTGGGGGTGACGGCCGATCATCTCGACTATCCCTATGACCTCATAAAGGCGCTGCTGCGGGCAGGGACGTGTGTCATGGCCGAGCCGTTCGATCTGCTGCTCGACCGCCTGCGGATCAGCAACAGGTCGGCCGCCTTGTGCCCGTCGCGGTCCGTCCCGCCGCTCCGCAGGCTGCAACGGCAGATCATCGAAGCCATGGGCAGGGCAGGGGTTCCGCTGCGCCCCGGCTGGAGCTTCAACCCGCACCAGACGCTTTTCTACGGGCCCGCACGGCCCGAACAGCGGCGGGTCGAGGGCTTCCACTGGCGCGTGGAGGAATTCGTCCTCATTTGCAGCCATGTCGGCCGGACCCGTCATGACCTGCTTGGAACATGGCCGCTCGCCGGCGGCAGGCAATATGAGCTGTTCTGACCTGAGGAGGGCAGGGGCTCGCGTCAGCCCTGCATCACGCTTTCCAGAACCGCGGCGCGCAGTTCGGCTATGCCCATGCCCTTTTCGCTCGATGTCGGGATGATGTCCGGGTGCGCGGCGGGGCGCTTGCGGATGGCGTCCGCGGTTGCCTGCGTCACCTCGGCCAGATGGCTGGCCTTCACCTTGTCCGCCTTGGTCAGCACGATGCGGTAGCTGACGGCGGCCGCGTCCAGCATGTCGAGGATATCGTTATCGACATCCTTGATGCCGTGGCGGCTGTCGATCAGCACCAGCGTGCGTTTCAGCTTCGCCCGGCCGCGCAGATAGTCGTTCACCAGGAAGCGCCACTTGCGCACCATGTCCTTGGGCGCCTTGGCATAGCCATAGCCCGGCATGTCGACGAGCCGGAAGCGCAGCGGATCGCCCACGTCGAAGAAATTCAGCTCCTGCGTGCGCCCCGGCGTGTTCGACGTGCGGGCCAGGCCGTTGCGCCCGGTAAGCGCATTGAGAAGCGAGGACTTGCCAACGTTCGACCGCCCCGCGAACGCCACTTCGTTGACGGCCATGTCGGGCAGGAATTTGAGGTCCGGCGCCGATTTCAGAAAGGTGATCGGCCCGGCGAAGACCTTGCGCGCTTCCTCTATCAGCTCGGCCTGTTGTTGTTCGTCCACGCTACATCCGTTCGGTTCGAGCCTGTCGAGAACCATGGGCGCGCCGTTCTCGACAAGCTCGAACCGAACGGGCGTTGAACGATTTACTTCGCCGGAGCCGCGCTCAGCACGGGATGGCGTTTGTAAAGCCACCATTGCTGCAACATCGACAGGCAGTTGTTGGTGATCCAGTAGACCAGCAGACCCGCCGCGAACGGCGCCATGATGAACATCATCATCCACGGCATGATCGAAAAGATCTGCTGCTGCATCGGGTCCATCTGGGCGGGGTTCAGCTTGAACTGCAACCACATGGAAATGCCCAGCAGCAGCGCCAGCACGCCGATCGCCAGGAAGGACGGCGGGGTGAAGGGCAGCAGGCCGAACAGGTTGAGGATGTGCAGCGGATCGGGCGCGGACAGATCCTTGATCCACAGCACGAACGGCTGGTGGCGCATTTCGATCGTCAGCTGCAACACCTTGTACAGCGCGAAGAAGATCGGAATCTGGATGAAGATGGGCAGGCAGCCGGCGAGCGGATTCACCTTCTCGCGCTTGTACAGCTCCATCATCTCCTGCTGGAGCTTGGGCTTGTCGTCCTTATATTTTTCTTGCAGCGCCTTCATCTTGGGCTGCACCGCGCGCATCGCCGCCATGCTGGCGAACTGGCGCTGGGCGACCGGGAACATCAGCGCGCGGACGACGAAGGTCAGGCAGATGATAGCCACGCCGAAATTGCCGATATGTTCGAACAGCCAGTGCAGCAGCGCGAAGATCGGCTTTTCGAACCAGTAGAACCAGCCCCAGTCGATCGCCCGGTCGAACAGCGGAACGCCCGCATCCTGATAGGCTTCCAGCGTCTTCACTTCCTTGGCACCGACGAACAGGCGCGCGGTCTGCGTCACCGCCTTGCCCGGCGCGAGCACGGTGGACTGGAGGCTGTAGTCCGCCTGATATTGGGTGCCCGCGCCCTTGCGGAATTGCCCGGCAAAGGCCGCCTTCTGGTCAGGGATCAGTGCCGAGAGCCAATATTTGTCGGTAAAGCCCAGCCAGCCGCCGGTCGACTGGAAGCTCTGCATCGAAGGACCCTTGTCGAGGTCCTTGTAGTTGACGTCATAATTGGCCGCGCCGTTGAACACGCCCATGGGGCCGATATGGATGGTCCAGGTATCGGGGTCATGCGGAATGCCCATGCGGCTGACATAGCCATAGGGCTTCACGCTCACCGCGCCCGCGCCGCTGTTCGACACTTTTTGCTGCGCGGTGATCATGTAATTCTGGTCGACGGTGAAGCGGATTTCGAAAATCTGTCCCGCGCCATTGTCCCAGCGCAGCGTGACCGGGCTGGTGGGGGTCAGTTCCGTGCGATCCGCCGTCCAGACCGTATTGGCGTCCGGCGTCTTCAACCCCTCGCCCTGCCAGCCGAAGCCCGCGAAGAAGGCGTCCTTGGTCCCCGACGGGCTGTAGAGCCGCACCGCAGGCGAATTCTTGGCGATCGTCTCGCTGTAGGTGGGCAGCACGATGTCATCGATGCGCGCGCCCTTCAGGTTGATGGAGCCGGTCAGCTTGGGCGTGCGGATCTGCACGCGCGGGCTTTCCTTCAGCACCAGCGCGCGGTCGCGGATGGCCGCCGGGCTGTCGGCGGCCGGATCAGCGCCGGGCTTGGGCAGCGGCTGCGTCTTGCCGCCCTCGATCTTCGTGGCGGGCGGGTTGGCCGCGGGGAAGAAGTGATTGGCGATGTACGGCCAGCCGAACAGGATCGCCGCGGTCAGCAGCACCGCCAGAATGATATTCTTCTTGTCGTCCACGCGTGTCGGCTCCGCCGTATGTAATTCAGTGTCAGGGAACCGGGTCGTAACCCGACCCGCCCCAGGGGTGGCATCGCATTAGCCGCTTCGTTGCCAGCCAGCTACCCTTGACCGCACCATATTTGCCGATCACCTGAATCGCATATTCCGAACAGGATGGGGCATAGCGGCAGGTGGGCGGCAGGATGCGGGAAGGGCCAAGCTGCCAGAATCGCGCGATGAGGATGAGGATGCGGCCGATCATGAGCCGGACTCGCCGGGTTCCCGCGCAGGCAGCAACCCGGTTCCGCCGCCACGACCGTTCGAACCCTGTGAACCGGACTCTCGCGAGTCCCTCGTCCCGCTCGAATCCCGCCGCAGCAGCGCCGCGTCCTTCGCGCCTGAACGCTTCACCGCCTTGCGCGGCGCATCGCCAACCGGCCTGCTCATCACCTTGCGCAGCGCCTTTTCCAGCTCCGACCGGAGCAGCCCGAAGTCCCGTTCAACGCCATCGCCGCGCCCGATCAGCACATGATCCGCGCCCGCAATGCCATGCAGGGGCAGCAGCTCGCGCGCCAGAACGCGAAAACGGCGCTTCATCCGGTTACGGACGACAGCGCCGCCAATCTTCTTCGTGACCGTGATGCCATAACGCATCGCCGGGTCGCCATCGCCGCGTTCCCGCACCAGCAGGACAAAGCCGGGCATGGGCGCGCGCCGTCCGCGATTCGCCGCCAGAAAATCGGCGCGCCGGTTGAGAACCGCAGGCGCGCGCGTCAGCGGCGTATCGTTCAGGCGCTCAGGCTCTTGCGGCCACGGGCGCGACGGGCGCGCAGCACGTTGCGGCCGCCGGGGGTCGCCATGCGGGCGCGGAAACCGTGACGGCGCTTCCGAACCAGATTGCTCGGCTGATAGGTGCGCTTCATCGTTCATTCCTCAAAGCAAACGTAAAAATCGGGCGTGACAAAAAAGGGCCGCCACGGGGGCGGCCGCATGTCAGGGGGCGTCCGATAGGCAAAAGCCGGTCGTGAGTCAATGCGGTCCAGGGCGCGCGCCCAAGTTTCCTGCCCGTGCCCGGCGCGTGGGGAAGGCGATGCGCCGGCCTACTTCGCCCGCGCCGTTTCAACTGCCTTCTTGAGCGCGTCATAGCCGACCGCGCCGTTCAGCACCTGCCCGCCGATGACGAAGGTCGGCGTGCCGCTCGCCTGCAAGCGTTGCGCCAGCGCGATGTTCGACTGGATTTCGCCATCATATTTGCTGCTGGCGATCGCCGCTTCCGCTTCCGCGCGGGAAATGCCAGCGCTGGCCGCCGCTTTCAGGATGGAATCGCGCGTCACCTTGCCCGCCGCGTAAAGTGCCCGGTGGAAGGGCATATACTGGCCCTTTTCCGCCGCCAGCAGGGATACCTTTGCGGCATCGGCGCTGTCGTCAGACAGGATCGGCAATTCGCGATAGACGATCTTCAGCTTCTTGTCCTCGCTCACCAGGCGGGCAAGGTCGGACAGGGACGCGCGGCAATAGCCGCAGGCATAATCGAAAAACTCGACCAGCGTGACGTCGCCCTGCGCCGCGCCTTCCCATGCGCCCGCATAGGGCGTTTCGATCGCCTTGCGGCTGGCGTCGATGGTGTCGGTCATCCGCTTGGCCTGGAGGCGCTCGACCGCTTCGGGGATGATTTCGGGATGCTCCAATATATAGTCGCGCACGATCCGTTCGATCGCCGCCTTCTCGGCCGCTCCGACACTCCCGCCGCTCTGCATCCCCAGCGCCGTTCCCGCGCCGGCGACAGCGATTAGGGCCAAGGCGCCAAGGGTCATCTGTATCGTCCTGTTGGATAGGGCGGCGCGGAACCCCGGCCGGACTGTTTCGGTCATCTTTTCTTTCGCTTCTGCTCGACGGCCGCGCGGGACACCATGGCGATATCCTGCGCCCGCAGATAGTCAACGGTGCCGGGCTTCAATCCCTGCATCGCCGCATCCGCGCTGCGCAGCGCCATCTGGTCGTCGCCCATCATCGAATAGCGCTCCGCCGTGGCGAGTGCCGCGCGCGGAATGTCGCCGCGCCGCTCATAGACGACGCCAAGCTGATACCAGGCGAAGGGATTTTCCCGGTCGCGCGCCACCGCATTGCGCAGGACCCGCTCGGCCTCCGCGAAATTCTGTTCATCCTCCGTCGCGATCAGGGCATGACCCAGCAGCGTGGCGATCAGCGGCTGGTTGGTCGCCTTCACCGCTTCGCGCAGGGGCGCGATCGCGTCGGCGGGCTTGCCGCTTTCCAGCAATATCTGCCCTTTAAGCTCAAGGAAGTAGGGATCATGAGGCTGTGCCGCCAGCAGCGCCGCGACTTCGCTCAGCGCCTTGTCGGGATAGGCGCTCTTGTGCCAGGCATAGGCGCGGGCATAATGGGCCGGGATCGACTGGTCGCTTTCGGGATATCTTTGCAATGTTTGGGCCGGTTCGGACACGAAGCCGACCAGCTTCGCCTTGATCCGTTCGAACCGCGCCTCCAGCGCCGGGTCCACCGGCTTGTCCCAGGCCGGATCGACGGTATAGACTTCGCGCAGCACGTTGATGCGCTCGCCGGACAGCGGATGGGTGCGCCCGTAGCTGTCATCCTGCGGGATGGCGAGGCGATATTCCTGATTTTGCAGCTTCTTGAAGAATTCCAGGCTGCCCTTGCCCGACAGGCCCGCCTTGCTGAGGTAGCGCGCGCCTGCAAGGTCGGCCGAACTTTCCTGCGCGCGGGAAAAGGCCAGGAACTTGCCCATGGCGGCCTGCTGGCCCATGCCCAATATGCCCATGCCCGCTTCGGCCCCGCCCGCCGCGATCGCCGCCGCGCCAAGGACCAGGCTCAGCAGGGTGATGCCGGTCGCCGCCTTCATCCCTTCGGCCGAACGGACGACATGGCCGCCCTCGATATGCCCCAGTTCGTGCGCGACGACGCCCTGCAACTGGTTCACATTGTCGGCCGCGGCGATCAGGCCGCTATGCACCCACACATATTGGCCGCCCGCGACGAAGGCGTTGATCTCCGGGTCGTTGATGACCAGCACCTGCACGTTGCGCGGCTCCATGCCCGCCGCGCTGACCAGCGGCGCTGACATATCGCCCATGAAGGCTTCGGTTTCGGCATCGCGCAGGATCTGCTGCGCCATGGCGGGGCGCGCGGCCATCGCCAGACAGGCCATGACGATCGCGGCCATGCGGAACCAGCGCCGCCTCATGCCGGACCGCGCAAGGATAGGGGTGGGACATGCATCGGCGGCGGGTGATGCCCGGCGCGGCATGAACTTGGCCTGAAGCGGCAGCGCCGCCACTTCCCGGCGGAAACCGGCGAAATGGCGGCGCAACTCACTTGGCCCTGGCCTTCTTACTGCCCGAAGGTGCGCTGCCACCAGCCGCGGCGGGGGGAGGCGCCATCTTCTTCGGTCTGGACCTCGGCGCCCTCGGCGCTTTCCATCGCGGCCGGTTCAGCAACGTCAGCGCTGACCGGTTCCGCGACCGGCGCGGCTTCGGCGGCGGCAGGCTCGGCTTCGGCCGCAACCTCGGCCTTCTTCCGGCGCGTGCGCTTGGGCTTGGCG
>NZ_ATHO01000004.1 GCF_000445065.1 Sphingobium quisquiliarum P25
GGATCAGGAAGCAAAAAAAGGCGGCAATAAAAAGCGCCGCTATCCCCGCGAAGATGGGGACGCGCCGTGCCCCGCCCGTATGCTTGTGAGTAACGGAAACATGGGTCCCCGCCTTCGCAGGGACGACGATGGGGGAAGGGTTAGCGTCCGGCACGGTAGGGATCGCCTTCCGCGATCTTTTCGATCCGGCCGCGGGTGACGGACAGCAGGATCTTCTTGCCCTCAAACTCCACAACGGCGAGCTTGCCGAAGGTGCCGAGCGGCAAGGCCTCCAGCATTTTCAAGGACCGGCCGTCCTGCCCCGCCATCATGCCGGGCTGATATTTGCGCCAGAGCCAGAGCGCGCCGAACGCCATGCCGCCGACCAGCGGCAGGAGAATCAGCAATTTGACGAAATACCAGAACATGGGGCGGGTCCGCGCTTATGGTTAATCGCTTTTTCGAATCAGAAAGATCGGCGCGCAGCAAGGGAAAAAGCTGTTAAGCGCGATCAGCCGCGCCGTTCGACCCCGGCCAGACGGCTTTCGGCCGTGGCGATATCGACGATGCGGATGCCGTAGCGGCCGTTCACCGTCACCACTTCCCCCTTCGCGATCAGCGCGCCGTTCACCATGATGTCGAGCAGGTCGTCGGCCTGGCGGTCCAGTTCCACGATGCTGCCTTCGGCAAGGTCCATGACCTCCGCCAGACGCAGCGAGGTGGAGCCCACCTCCACCGACATGCGGACGGGAATGTCCGCCAGCAGACGGAATTGCGGGTTGCTGACCATGCGGCTCAGCCCCGTGTCGCCCATGCCGTCCATACGCGGCGCTTCGGTCATGTCACTCATCTGGCAGGTTCCTGTGCAAGCTTTTCAATCTGGAAGGCGGCGCGGCCGTCCTGTTCGCCGATCGAGCCATGGGCGACGATGCGGTCTCCCACGATCAGCGGCAGGCTGCGGCCGATCGTGACGGGAATGATGTCACCGGCCTTCAACTTCATGAGGTCGGCAAGGGAGAGGTTGGGGCGCGCCAGCACCGTGCGCGCGGGCAGGCGGATGTCGCGCATGCGGTTGGCGATGCGGGCCTGCCAGATGGGATCGCTCTGGTCCTCGTCCACCGGGGCCCTGGCGCCCATCAGCGGTTCGACCGCGCGCAGCGAGGCGAGCGGGAAGAGGAGATCGACCGGCCATTCCTGATCGCGCGTGATGCTGATCTGAAAACGCTGGAGCACCATCTGTTCGTCAGGCTGGGCGGCGGAGGCGAAGCCGATGCCCGCTTCCCGCACGACAAGGCTGATGTCGAGGGGCAATATGTCGTCCCAGCATTCCGCCATGCGCGACATCAGCGCTTCGGAAATGCGGACGATCAGCCGGTCCTCGGTGGGCGTGAATTCGCCGCGTGCGGGCAGCGGGCGGTTGCCGATGCCGCCATAGAAGCAATCGACCAGAGTGGAGATCATCGCCGCGTCCATGCGCAGCAGCATCTGCCCCTTGAGCGGGGCGACGCGGTAGACGCCGATGCTGGAAAAAGCGGGCACATCAGCCGACCAGGCGGCGAAGTCCAGCAGCCGGGCATTGTGCGCCACCACATGCGGGCGCGCGCCGGAAATCGGCTCGATCAGGCCGCGCAAACGCCGGCCGAGCTTTTCGCCCAGCCGGTCGAGCCCGGACAGCATCTGCGGTGTCTGCGTTTCCCTGCGCCCCAGGGCGTAGGCCTGAACTTCGTTCATCATGGTCCCCTGCCCTAGCGGGCCGGGGGACTTCCCGGCCTTTCGGGCACCCCTATTGAATAACGAAATTGGTAAAATAAACGTTATCCACACCCCCATAACCCGTCTTTTGCTTCAAAATGCTGTTGATGATGGCCTTGATCTTGCCCTGAAGCTGGCGTTTGCCCTCCGGCGTCGCCAGCATCGCTTCGGGCTGTTCGGCGAGCATCATCAGCACCTGGCTGCGAATCGCCATCTCATGCGTCTTGATCGCTTCGATGACGCGCATGTCGTAATAGGTGGACACGGCGAGCGAGATCTGGGCGAAGGCGTCGGTATCCGACATATTCGAGGTGAAGGGCGTCTGGAGCTGGAAATAGGTCGCCTGATAGGCGGCCGGATTGGATGGCGCTGGCAGGTCGATGCCCTTGCCCGGCGCGTGCGCCGCCGCATGGCCTTCGCCAGCACCGCCGCCATGGCCTTCCCCGCCCATGCCGTGCGCCTTTGCAACCTCTTCGGCATTTTCACCGGCAAGGACGAGCACGGGCTTGTTCGGGTCCTCCTTTGGCCCCTCCTCCTTCGCGCCGAAGAAACCGGCGGCATAGAGACCGCCAGCAGCGCCAGCGCCGCCCAGCACCATGGCGACGACGATGAGGAGGATCATCTTCATGCCTCCCCCCTTCTTTTTCTTCGCCTTCGCCTCATCGCTCATGTGCCGGTCCCCTGAAAATCCTGATGATCAAGCGTAGCGCGCACGCACGGCGCCGCTGGCGTCCTGGCGCGCTTCCGCATGGTTAAGAACGGCAGGATCACCGGAGGATTTAGGGGAAAAAGCACTATTTTCGCGGGTTTGCCAGCGCCCCTGCTGCCCCTGTGGCTGGCCCATATTCTGGCCGCCATTCTGGGCCCAGGGGGACGCGGTCTGCGAGCCTTGCTGCTGCTGGGACGGCTGGCGCTGGGACGAGTCGCCGCCCATGTCGGATCGCGCGGCTTCGGCCACATGCGCGCGCTCCACCCTGACTTCGGCGATGCGGACGGCGGACAGGCCCGCGTCGAGCTTCAGACGGTCGCTGTCCTGCCGCAGCGCCAGTTCAGCCGCTTCGCTGGCGACGGTCAGGCTGACCGCAGCGCCATCGGCACCCTGGCGGATATCGACCTGGACCGTGCCAAGCTGATCGCCGTTGATCTGGAACCGGCCCTGCGCGCCATTGGCGGACAGCCCGGCAATGTCGCGGGCGAGCCCATCGATCCACTGGCCCGAAACGCCCATGTCGACCACCTGCGTGTTCAGGCTGGCGGACAGGTCGGCGACGGGCATGGACGGGGACGGCGCGGCCTGCGCGCCCGCCGTCAGCGGAGCCGTGGCTGCGGGAACGGACGGAGTGGCGCCGGGCGAAATCGAGGCCGCAGGAATCTCCGGCGCCGGATCGGCGTTCGGAGCGGGCGTTTCACCCTTTGCATTGGCCAGCGCTGAAACCTGCTCCCCCACATGCCGCGACGCGCCGGTCTGGCGGGCGGCGACCTGTTCGCGCACCATCTGCAACAAGGCGAGCGCCTCGGCCTTCACCGGCTTGCCGTCGAGGACGGGAGCGGCAGGCTGCGCGGTGCCGGGATTGGGCGCTTCCTGATCCGTGCCAATGGCGCGCGGCTGATCGGCGGCGGCGCGCGGAGGTTCGAGGCCGCTTTCCGCTGCGGCATTCTCCTGCGCCGGAGCAGGATTGGCCTGCTGCGGGGGAA
>NZ_ATHO01000005.1 GCF_000445065.1 Sphingobium quisquiliarum P25
GCACGCCCTCCACCGGGATCAGCAGCGCGCCCGCCTCCGCCGCGGCGCGTTGGGGAGGCGCGGCAGGCGGCCTTTCCGGACTGCCCCCAGGCACGATCCGCACGCACATTTTCAGGAACAGGACCAGCAGCAGGATGGCGAGCGCTATGCCCGCCCACCCGCGCCGTCCCGGTCTCTTCATGCCTGGAACACGGCCTTCACCCCGCTTTTCACCATCTGCGCCAGCCGCGCGGCATCCCAATTGGTCAGGCGGATGCAGCCGTGGCTTTCGGTGCGGCCGATGGTCTGCGGCTCAGGCGTGCCGTGAATGCCGTAATGGGGTTTCGAAAGGTCGATCCAGACCACGCCGACCGGACCGTTCGGCCCCGGTTTGAGCACGGCTTTCTCATCCTTGGCGTCAGCGTCCCAGAAGAGGTCGGGATTATAGTGGAAATCCGGGTTGCGGCTGATCCCCTTGATCTCCCATGTGCCCAGCGGCAGCGGATCATGCTGCGATCCCATGGTTGCGGGGAACTGGGCGATCAGCTTGTCCTGCGCGTCGAAGACCCGCAGCACCCCGTCCGACTTGTCCACCACGATATGGTCCGCCTGCGGCTGGTCCTTGGCCACCGCCAGGCTGGCGAGCGTGCTGCCCCAGCCCCGCTCATCTCCCTCGATCCGGGCCACCGGCTGATTGCCGATGGCGGGCACGCGCACCGTCGCCCCCGGCCCCAGCTTCGTGCCGGGGGCGTTCAGCGCCACCAGCACTTCGGGCTTAGTATGGAAGCGTTCGGCCAGCTTCTCGATCAGGTTGCGGTAGCCAAGCGCAGGCAGCTTCGCCTGATCGGCATATTCCGTGGGGATATTGCTGTAAGGCCCGCGCGCGAAGCCTTCGGGGATCGTCACCAGCCATGTCGCCGGAGGCGGGCTGTCCCCCAGCAGCGCCCTGGCGGTCGCTTCGTCATATTTGCCTGTCTCCGGCAAGCCCCTGGCTTCCTGGAATCCCTTGAGCGCCGCCGTGAAGGACATGCCCTCCTTCCCGTCGAGAACGCCGGGGGAGAAGCCTGCCCGGTCGAGCGCCACCTGCGCCTGGAGGATTGAGTCCGCCCGCGCGGGCGCGCCACCCGGTTCCGGCACGATGGTGAAGGCATAGGGGTCGCCCCCCTGATTTGCCGCCGCGCTCTGCTGCTCGCTGTCCGAGGGCGCGCGCCCGCTTTCATTGGCATCAGTGACGGAAACGTTGCAGGCGGTGCACAGCAGCGTGAGCGCAAGCAGATGTGTCTTCAAGGCGAAACTCTCCCGATGGTTGGGAGAGGAAACGCGCAAATGCCAGGAAAGCTGCCTGCCTCCCTTCCGAGGCGTCAGGCCTTGCCCAGAACCCCCGCAAAAGCCGTCACCCCGGCGCGCGCTCCGTCCGGGTGGCTCCACACAGCGCCGCTCACCGCCAGGAAATCCGCGCCCGCCTCCACCAGCGGCGCGGCATTGGCGGCGGTGATCCCGCCGATCGCCACGCAGGGAAGTTCGAACAGGGCCGTCCACCAGCTCAGGATCGACGGGTCCGGCCGGTACAGCGTCTCCTTGGTCGTGGTCGGATAGAAAGCGCCGAACGCCACATAGTCCGCGCCCGCCTCCCCCGCTTCCATCGCAAGGTGGCGGCTGTCATGGCAGGTGACGCCGATCTGCACGGACGGGCCCAATATCTTGCGCGCCTCACGCGGGTCGCCATCGCCCTGCCCCAGATGCACGCCGTCCGCGCCCAGCCGCTTGGCCAGAGCGATGCTGTCGTTGATGACGAACGCAACCTCCCGCTCGGCGCACAGTTTCTGCAATGGCTCCGCCGCGCGCGCGACCGCCTCTTCGTCCGCGCCCTTCAGCCGCAACTGGAACGCCGCCACATTCCCGCCGTCGAACGCTTCGGCCAATTGCCGCACGAAATCATCCCCGATTACCGGCGGGGAGATGAGGTAAAGCTGGCAGGGCGGGCGGAAGCCCTTTTCGAACTGGTCGGCGAAATGGGGGTCAAGCGCCAGTTCTTCGTCAGTGAAGTCGGTCATGCGCCGCCCCTTAGCGCGTTTCGGCACCCAAGGAAAACTATGGAACCGCTTCACGGCCCGGCAGCTTGTCTCGCCTATGATCAGGATCGGCTGTTCAGGTTGGAACTATCGTCACTGGCGCGGCCGCTTCTATCCCGAAAAGCTTGGCCAGAAGCGCTGGTTCGCCTTCTATGCCGAACATTTCGACACGGTGGAGATCAACAACAGCTTCTACCGCCTGCCCAGGCCGGAGACGGTGGATGGCTGGCGCGATCAGGCTCCGCCCGGCTTCTGCTATGCCGCCAAGGCGAACCGCTACCTCACCCAGGCGCTGAAACTGAAAAATTGCGAGGAACCGATGGAGCGGATGATGGAATCCTTCCGCCATTTCGGTCCCGCGCTGGGGCCTGTGCTCTATCAGCTACCGCCCAGCCTCCGGCTTGATCTCGAACGGCTGGACAGCTTCCTCAAGCTCCAGCCCGCGGACATCACGCCCGTCTTCGAATTCCGCCACCCAAGCTGGTATCAGGACGGCACCTATGAACTGCTCGAACGCCGTGGCGCGAGCTTCTGCGTCCATGACATGGCCGGATCGGCCAGCCCGCGCATCGCAACGGGCAGCGCCGCCTATGTCCGCTTCCACGGCGCGGGCGGCAAATATTGGGGCCGCTATCCCGAAGCGCAGCTCCGCGATTGGGCGGAGTGGATGCGCGATCAGGCGCGCCATGGCCGCGCCGTCTGGGCCTATTTCAACAATGACATGGAAGCGCATGCGATAGCGGACGCGATCGCGCTCAAAGCCATGGCCGCTTAGCCCATTGTCTCATATATCGATCGTGGCTCTTGATTGATCGCGCACGAGTGGCGATAGTTGATCCGCCGGAAATAGAGCAGCAGGTCGGTAGTTCCTGCACCCCATCGGGGTTCTTCCCAGCCGCGGCGTCACCCCAAATTCGGGGAGGCGCTGTCCCGTGGGTTGGCGCTTCCTCGAACCAGGCGAGGAACGGTTATGATAATCTCACTTGTTGCTCTGCTCAGCGCGACGCTTTTCACTGGCGCAGCTTTCTACATCACGCTGGTCGAGCATCCCGCGCGGCTTGGCCTGGGCGACGGGCCGATGCTTCAACAATGGCAGCCAAGCTATAAGCGCGCGCTACCCATTCAGTCTGGCTTGGCCGTGATTGGCGGCCTGGCAGGCCTGATCGCAGGCTATCTCACGAAAGACTGGCTTTGGGTGGCAGGGAGTGTCGCCCTTCTTGCGAACTGGCCCTTCACGCTCTTGGCCATCTTCCCCGTCAATAAGCGGCTCATGGCCCTGAACCCACGTCTCGCCGGCTTCGAAAGTCGCGCGATGCTCGTCCAGTGGGGCCGGCTTCATGGTGTCAGAAGTTTTCTGGGAGCCGCAGCCATGCTTTTTTTTGCCTTGCCATTCATGCGATGACACGCAGATTCGCCACGCTTTTTATGTGTCACAGTCTCGCTGACCGTGATCGTCTTGTACGGAAGCCTCCGCATCAAGGCTCGCTATCCATCATCCGGGCTTGTCGAAGGTCCGGGATGAAGATCACTCAAACATGATCATGCTCTAAGCACGCGGCGCTATGTCGAAATGCAGCACATCCTCGCGCGCGCCCAGCCTGGTGTAGAGCGCGACCGCAGGCTCATCCTCCAGATCCGCCTGCACATAGATCACCCACGCGCCCGCAGCGATGGCGACCGGCCGCAACGCGTCGATCAGCGCGGTGGCGATGCCTTGCCGCCGCCGGTCTGCCGCCACGGCGAGATCGTAAATGTAGATTTCGCTGCGCTGCTGCTCGAACTTGCGCAATTCATACGCGGCCAGCGCGCCGACAACCCTGTCCCCCTCCAAAGCGGCCAGCGCGATGAAGCGGGGATCGGCCAGCAGATCGGTCAGATAGTCGTCGGATGGCGGCAGGCCGGCATAGGATTGCAGGTCATCGAAGACCTCCGCGAACAGCGCATTCACTGCCCGCATCGTCGCGACGCCGTCCGGTCCGATGCGGATGACGGCGGCCCCGGAATGGTTCCCTGCCGCCGTCATCGGCGGATCAGGCCGCCTTCTTGGTGGAGGCGGTGTAGATTTCGTCGATCGCCTGACCCAGCGAGGCGTTGAACTCGTCATCGCTCATCTGATGGCGCAGGTCGTTCAACAGCGCGCGGCTGAAACTGGCGATGATGCCCCGGTTCTTGGCGAGTTCGACGCAGGCTTCCGCGCGCGAAAAACCGCCGGACAGCGCCACGACGCGCAGCACGCGGGGATGATCGACCAGCGGATCGAACAGGCCGGGCTTCGTCGGCAACGACAATTTCAGCATCACCTGATCGTCGCCCGGCAAGGCGTCGAGCGCCTTCACCAGTTCCTCCAGCAGGATCTGGTCGGCATCGGCCCGCTCAGGGCTCTTGATGTTCACTTCGGGCTCGATCATCGGCACCAGCCCGGCGGCCAGAACCTGCTGCCCCACTTCGAACTGCTGCTTCACGACAGCGGCGATGCCCTCGCGATTGGCGAGATTGATAACCGAACGCTCCTTGGTTCCGAACACGCCCAGCGACTTGGCGCGCTTGAGCAGCGCGTCCAGTTCCGGCATCGGCTTCATCAGCTGCACACCGTTCGTTTCATCCTCCAGACCCTTGTCGATCTTGATGAAGGGCACGACGCCGCGCTCGATCAGCGCCTGCGGGACCGGCTTGCCGCCTGCCTCGCCGTCCATGGTCCGCTCGAACAGGATCGCGCCGATCACCTTCTCACCCGAAAAGGCGGGCGAGGTGATGATGCGGCTGCGCATGTCGTGGATCAGGCCGAACATTTCCTCATCGTTCGACCATGCTCCTTCTTCGATGCCATAGCCTTTCAGCGCCTTGGGCGTCGAACCCCCGCTCTGGTCCAGCGCGGCGATAAAGCCGTTGCCGCCCGCAATCTTGTTCTTCATGTCCTGATCCAGCATCTGCACATACCTTCTCTGTAGGGTTGCGCCGCCACGATGGCAGCGACGGAAAATGAAAGGGGCCGCCAATCACGGGCGGCCCCTGATATTCAAGCCATCAGCGCCTTGACGCCTGGCAGTTCCTTGCCTTCCATCCATTCGAGGAAAGCGCCGCCAGCGGTGGATACGAAGGTAAAGTCGCCCGCCACGCCCGCATGGTTGAGCGCCGCGACGGTATCGCCGCCCCCCGCCACGGACGTAAGCTGCCCTTCCTTGGTCAAGGCCGCCGCCGTCTTCGCCAAGGCCACGGTCGCCTTGTCGAACGGAGCGATCTCGAACGCGCCCAGCGGTCCGTTCCACACCAAGGTGCGGCAGTTCTTGAGCGCATCGCCCAGCGCCTCGACAGCCGCCGGTCCCACGTCCAGGATCATCTCGTCAGCCGCGACCTCGTGCACATTGCAGGTCCGCACCGATGGCGGATTGGCCGCGAACTCCTTCGCCACCACCACGTCATAGGGCAGGTGAATGGTGCAACCGGCCTTCTCCGCCGCGTCGAAAATCGCCTCGGCCGTGTCCGCCAGATCCTTCTCGCACAGCGACTTGCCGACATCCACGCCACGCGCGTGCAGGAAGGTATTGGCCATGCCGCCGCCGATGATCAGATGATCGACCTTGGCGACCAGGTTGTTGAGGACGTCGAGCTTGGTCGAAACCTTCGCCCCGCCGACCACCGCCGCGACCGGCTTCACCGGCTCGCCCAGCGCCGCCTGCAACGCGTCCAGTTCCTTTTCCATCGACCGGCCGGCAAAAGCAGGCAGCTTGTGCGCCAGCCCTTCGGTCGAGGCATGGGCGCGGTGCGCGGCCGAAAAGGCGTCGTTCACATAGAAGTCGCCAATCGCCGCCATGGCTTCCGCCAGCGCCGGATCATTCTTTTCCTCGCCGGGATGGAAGCGGGTATTTTCCAGAATGGAAATGTCACCGGGACGCATCACCGCAATGCCATCGACCGCAGCCTCGCCGCAGCAGTCAGGAATGAACTGCACATCACGCCCCAGCACCTGCGTCAGCGGACGGGTGATCTTCGACAGTGAATATTCCGGGTTCTTCTGACCCTTCGGCCGCCCGAAATGCGCCAGGATCAGCACCTTCGCGCCGCGATCCGCCAGTTCCAGGATCGTCGGCATCGCCGCCCGCAGGCGGGTATCGTCGGTCACCGATCCATCCTGCATCGGCACGTTCAAATCTTCGCGCACCAGCACGGTCTTGCCGCTGATGTCGCCCATATCGTCCAGCGTCTTGAAGGGCTTGGCCACGTCTCGTTTCTCCGCCTCTATTGTTTGGACTTCCCTCCAACCGTTCGGGCTGAGCGAAGTCGAAGCCCTTGGCCGAGCGGAGCGAAGCCAGATCGGCCTTCGCTTCGCTCAGGCGAGCCCTTCGACAGGCTCAGGGCGAACGGATAAAGGTTCGCCCAGGCTTGCCGCCTTACAGCAGCCCGGCAACCACGCCGGTCGTATCGACCATGCGGTTGGAGAAGCCCCATTCATTGTCGTACCAGCTCAGCACGCGCACCAGCTTGCCGTCGATCACCGCCGTTTCCAGGCTGTCGATGGTCGAGCTGGCCGGATCGCCATTGAAGTCGATCGAAACCAGCGGCTCGTCGGTATAGGCCAGCACGCCCTTCAGCGCGCCTTCGGCAGCGGCCTTCAGCAGGCTGTTCACTTCCTCGACGCTCGTGTCGCGCTTGGGCGTGAAGGTCAGGTCCACGACCGACACGTTCGGCGTCGGCACGCGGATCGCCGAACCGTCCAGCTTGCCCTTCAGTTCGGGCAGAACCTCGCCCACCGCACGGGCAGCGCCGGTGGTGGTCGGGATCATCGACATGGCGGCCGCGCGCGAACGGCGGGCGTCGCTGTGGATCTGGTCGAGGATCTTCTGGTCGTTGGTATAGCTGTGGATCGTCGTCATCAGGCCACGTTCGATGCCGATGCTGTCGTTCAGCACCTTGGCGAGCGGCGCAAGGCAGTTGGTGGTGCACGAAGCGTTGGAAATAACGACATCGTCGGCGGTCAGCGTCTCATGATTGACGCCGAACACGACGGTCTTGTCCACGCCCTTGGCCGGAGCCGAGATGACGACGCGCTTGGCGCCCGCCGCCAGATGCTTCGACGCCGATTCCCGATCGGTGAAGAAGCCGGTGCACTCCAGCGCAATCTCAACGCCCTGCGCCGCGTGGGGCAGCTTGGCCGGGTCACGCTCAGCGGTCACGGCGATGCGCTTGCCGTTGACGACCAGCACGTCGCCATCGACGCTGACGTCGCCGGGGAAAGCGCCATGGACGCTGTCACGCTTGAACAGCAGGGCGTTCGCCTTAGCGTCGCCCAGATCGTTGATGCTGACCAGCTCCAGGTCATGGTCGGTGCGCGACAGGATTGCGCGCGCCACCAGGCGGCCGATACGTCCGAAACCGTTAATTGCTACCTTCGTTGCCACTGCACTAGCCTCCTGATTGGTAGATGTTCTTCTCAATGATCCAGCGCGGCCGCAACCTGCGGCGCGATCTTGGCGGCCGTCAGGCCGAAATGCTCATACAGCACTTCCGCCGGAGCCGAAGCGCCGAACGTATCGATGCCAAAGCGCAGGCCCGCAATGCCGGTATAACGTTCCCACCCAAAGGTGGTCCCTGCCTCAATCGAGACACGCAGGACATGGTGCGGAAGGAGATCATCCTTATACGCCTGCGGCTGCGCCTCGAAATGCGCCCAGCTCGGCATCGACACCACGTCCGCGCCGATGCCCTGGCTTTCCAGCAGATCGGCCGTCGCGACCGCGATCTCGACTTCGGAACCCGTGGCTACCAACACAACCTTGCGATCCGCCTTCGCCGCGCGCAGGCGATAGGCGCCCCTCGCGCAGAGATTCTCGCCCGCCTTCTCCGTCCGCAACTGCGGCAGGTTCTGGCGGGTCAGCGCCAGCACGGACGGACCATCCTTGTCCTGCAACGCCAGTTCCCAGCATTCCGCCGTCTCGACCACATCCGCCGGGCGATAGACGTCCAGGTTCGGGATCATGCGCAGCGACATGACATGCTCGATCGGCTGGTGGGTCGGACCATCCTCGCCAAGGCCGATCGAGTCATGGGTCAGCACATGGATGACCCGCTGCTGCTGGAGCGCGGCCAGACGGATGCCGCCACGCATATAGTCGGAGAACACAAGGAAAGTGCCGCCATAAGGGATGACGCCGCCATGCAGCGCCAGCCCATTCATCGCGCAGGCCATGCCGAACTCGCGGATGCCATAATAGACATAGCGGCCGGAATAATCGTCCCTGGTGAGCGGACCGGTGCTCTTGGTCTTGGTGTTGTTGGAGCCGGTCAGGTCCGCCGAACCGCCCAGCGTTTCGGGCAGCAGGTCGTTGATCGCGCCCAGCGCCATTTCGCTCGCCTTGCGGGTCGCGACCTTCTGCGGATTGGCGATCAGCGTATCGATATAGTTGGAGAGCGAGAAACCGGCGGGCAATTCCCCCGCCATGCGCCGCTCGAACTCCGCCTTCTGGCCATTGCCCGCCAGACGGTCTTCCCAGCCCGCGCGCACTTCCGCGCCGCGCGCACCAATGCGCCGCCATTCGGCCGCCACATCTTCGGGAATGACGAAGGGCTCGGCCGTCCAGCCCAGGAACTCGCGCGCCGCAGCCACTTCCTCGACGCCCAGCGCCGAACCATGGACGCCAGACGTACCCGCCTTGTTGGGCGCGCCATAGCCGATCTTGGTGGCGCAGGCGACCAGCGACGGGCGCGGATCGGCCAGCGCCTCGTCAATCGCGCGGCGCACGTCCGCCACATCATGGCCGTCGCACGAAACCACATGCCAGCCGGTCGCGGCATAGCGGGCGCGCACATCTTCGCTGCTCGACAGGTCGACCGCGCCGTCGATGGTGATCTTGTTATCGTCCCACAACACGATCAGGCGGCCGAGGTTCAGGTGCCCCGCAAGCCCGATCGCCTCATGATTGACGCCCTCCATCAGGCAGCCGTCGCCAGCGATCACCCATGTACGGTGATCGACCAGATCGTCGCCGAAGGTCGAATTAAGGTGCCGCTCCGCAATCGCCATGCCCACAGCGGTCGCCAAGCCCGAACCCAGCGGGCCGGTCGTCGCTTCCACGCCCGCCAGTTCGAAATTCTCAGGATGCCCGGCGCAGGGGCTGCCTAGCTGGCGGAAATTGCGAATGTCCTCGATCGTCGGGCGCGCATAGCCGGTCAGGTGCAGCAGCGAGTAGATCAGCATCGACCCATGGCCCGCCGACAGCACGAAACGGTCACGGTCGGCCCATTTGGGCTGGCTTGGGTCGAACTTCAGATAATCCTTGAACAGCACCGTCGCGACGTCCGCCATGCCCATCGGCATGCCCGGATGGCCGCTGTTCGCCGCCTGCACTGCATCCATGGAAAGCGCCCTGATGGCGCTGGCGAGCGACTTTTCGGAAACGGTCATCTGGGCTGGCGTCTTTCCTGCTCTAAAAAGCGGCCCCCTGCTGAGCCGGCGAATCGAAATCGGGTCCCCTTTGTCGCCTCTGGCACGGGGCGTCAACCACGGCAGGCCGCAACGCCGGGCCGAGCGGCCCAATGACGGCTTTTGCGCGGCGAAAACTTTGTCTATGCGTTGGTTATGGCAAGCAATCGCATGATGCAGGCGATCGGCGCTCTGGAGCGCGCGGTTGGCAGGCTTGAGCAGCAGGTGGACCGGTCCAGACCCTCCGCTCCCCCACCCGGCGGCATCGATGCGGCGGCGGCACGGGAAGCGCTTCGATCGCTCGACGCATTGATCGCCGAGGTGAGGGGACAGGCGCATGGCTGAAACGACTCTCGTAATCGCCGGGCGTCATTATCCAGTGCGGTGCCGCGATGGCGAGGAAGCGCATCTCGCCCATCTCGCCAGCCTGATCGAACGCAAGGCCCGGCTCGCCCAGCAGAACACGCCCGGCCTGACGGAAGTGCGCACGCTGCTGTTCGCCGCGCTGTTCCTGGCGGACGAGCTGAACGACCTCAAGCGGGAGGCCATTGGGCGGCAACAGCAACTCGCGCTGGGCGATGAGGACGAATCCGCCGCCCAGACGATCGAAAGCCTCGCCGCTCGCCTCGAAAAGCTGAGCGACAGGCTTGCCGCGGCGGCGGACGATGCCTAGATTGCCGGTGACGGGCACTGCGCGGTACGAGCTTTAGCGAACATCCCTGAGGCGATAATCACATCCACGGGGACTGTCCCTGGGCGGGCTCCGGCCTGATCTACATGGTTCCCACCTGACGTTGAGGCGTCAGAGGATATTCCAGCAAACGGCCGAGGCGGTCCCGTCACCCTCCCTCTCGCTGGCTCCCACAACACCGTTGGTTTCGAACGAAGCCTGTCCTGAGTTATCGAAGGGTCGAGAAACAGGTTCCCAGCCCCCTCCGCCGGGTCTAAACGCGGCTCATGAGCGACGACCCCGATAAAGCCGCCCTGCGCGCCCTCGCACGGGAGCGCCGCCGTGCCTTCCTCATCGCGCTCGATCCGCTCGCCCACCGCCTGGCCTTCAAGGCGATCCCCTCCCCCCTCGCCCGCCGCCTCACCGGCGCGAACACCGTCGCGCTCTATATGGGCCTGGACGATGAAGCCCCTGCCCAGCGCCTCGCCCCGCAGCTCGCGGCCATGGGCAAGACCCTCGCCCTCCCGCGCGTCATCGATCGCCTCGGCAGCATGGACTTCCTCGCCTGGACGCCGGAGGATCAGCTTCATCCCGGCCTTTACGGCACGCACCATCCCGAACCCAGCGGTCCGCCGGTCACGCCCGACATCATCTTTGCGCCGATGCTGGGATTCGACCGGGCGATGAACCGGCTGGGGCAGGGCGGCGGCTATTATGACCGGGCCTTCGCCCGCTATCCCGATGCGCTGCGGGTCGGCATCGCCTGGTCGGTGCAGGAGCATGACGCCCTGCCCGCCGATCCGTGGGACCTGCCGCTCGACATCATCCTCACTGAAATCGAACTGATCGAAGGACCCGACGCGTGAACCGCCAGCCCGCCCCCTATGAGCCCAGCTGGCGCAAGCCCGTGGGCATGTTCATCATATTGGCGCTGATCGCGCTCTGGGCGATCCTGATCGGCAGCCTGTCAGGCCTTATCGGCCGCCTGCCGATGATCGCGCAGGTGCCGGTCTATGTCTTCCTGGGCCTGATCTGGATCTGGGTGCTGCCTTTGAAGCGCCTGCTCGCCTGGATGGAAACCGGCCGCTGGCGGCGCGGCTGAACGCGCCACCCCGCCATCACGGCGAAAGCTGCGTCCTCTGGCGCGGACACCGCCTGGCTCGAAAAGATGCCAGCCTCCGCTCACATGACGATCATAAATATCGGGATAATATGGTCCTTCGGGACCATTCACTCTACAAGGAGAGTGGCGCGAGTGACGGGGCTCGAACCCGCGACCTCCGGCGTGACAGGCCGGCGCTCTAACCAACTGAGCTACACCCGCGTTCGGTGTGGGCGGGCATCTATGCGGGCGCGCCGGACCTGTCAACCGGCTCTTTCAACTGTTTCCTCCGTTTCGTCATTTTCTTTGCGCGGCGGCACCGTGAGTGTCCCGCGTTCGAACAGAAAACCGGCGATGTCCGGCATGCCCGCGGCCGAAATAACGGTCTGGATGATGATCAGCAGAGGCACGCCCAGCAGCGCGCCCGGAGTTCCCCATACCCACCCCCAGAAGGTAAGCGCGACCAGGATCAGCAAGGGGTTCATGGTCAGCCGCCGCCCCAGCACCATGGGCGTGATCGCATTGGCCTCTATCAGGTGAAAGCCGATCTGGATCGCGGCGGGCAGCAGCGCCATCCATATGTCGTCGAACATCATCAGGCCGCCCAGGCCCAGCAGCACCGCCGCCAGCATCGGCCCGAAATAAGGGATGAAGTTCAGCATCGCGACGATGCCGCCCCACATCAGCGGCGACGGCATGCCGATCAGCCACAGCGCGATCGCGACGGAAAGGCCAAGGCACAGGTTGATGGTGGCGATGGTCAGCACATAGGCCGATGTCGCATCGACCACATTCTGGATGACGCGCGCCACCGCCATCGCCCCGTCGAAGCTGCCCCGGCTGTTGATCGTCCGCCGCCGCAGCCGCGTCCATCCGGCAAGGAAGAAATAGATGATGAGCAGGGCGAAGACCATCTGCACGATGGCCGAGGGCGCTGAGGCGGCGGCGAATTGCAGCAGCGATCGCGGCGCATCCACCGAAGCGGTCCGGGCAGCATTGCCGGGGCCGCTCGCCAACGCCTGAATCGTTTCGTCAACGAAACGTTGTAGCTGCGAATAAAGGTCGATCAAAGGCGCTAGATTACTCTGTATTTTGGGCAGCCTTTCGGGCAGCAGCACGAACCAGTCCGCCGCCGGAACCACGATCATCACGATCGCCGCATTGGCCACCAGCAGGAACACGATCACCGCCACCAGCGCCGCGATCGCGGACGGCACGCCCCGCCTCTCCATCCACTCCAGGAACGGCACGAGCGCAATGGCGATCACCAGCGCGGCGGTCAGCGGCAGGAAGAATTCCGCCCCCTCGCGCAAGGCGAAGGGCAACGCCAGGATCAGGCCGATGCCCGATGTCAGCGCGATCGACGCGAGCAGCCGGTCGCGGCGGCGGTTGATCTCATTCTGTTCATGGGGTGTCACCTAGGATCGTTCCCTACCGTCTTGCCTGCGCGCCCGGCCATTTCGCCGCGCCAATTTCATGTTGCAGTGCGGACATATAATCAACAGACGATTAACCGAATCTTCGGCCATCTCCCTTTATCACCGGCTCCATGAACTATCGGACTTCCGGCCTGATCAGGCGCTGCGGCGTAATGGCATGCGGGCTGCTGGCGGCGTCCGCTCCGGGCGGAGCTTTCGCCCGGCAGGATATCAAGGTCGATACCCAGCTTTTCGTGGAGCGGGTCCATACCGATATCAACGGACGTCCCCGCCGCGTTCTGGCGAGCGCGGACCGCGTCGCGCCCGGCGACCAGCTCATACTGGTGGTCAACTGGCGTAATGCGGGGACCCAGCCCTTGCGCGGACTGGCCGTCACCAATCCCGTGCCGCGCGGCATGCAGCTTGCCACATCCGAGCCCGCTGTCCAGGTCTCCGTCGACGGCGGGCAGCGCTGGGGACGGCTGGAGGAACTATGGCTGCCGACGCCGCTCGGCGGCACCCGCCGCGCGGTGCCCGCCGACATCACCCATATCCGCTGGACTATGCCCGACCCCATCTCTCCGGGCGAAAGCGGCCGCCTCAGCTACCGCGCGACGGTACGCTGAACGCCGCCACCCTCAATCAGCGAACAACAGCACCGGCGTTTCCAGCAGCGTCTTCACCGCCTGCACGAAACTCGCCGCATCCCAGCCGTCGACGACGCGATGGTCGCAACTGATCGACAGGTTCATCAGCTTTGCCGCCACTATGTCCTTGCCCCTGAAGACGGGACGCTCGATGATGCGGTTGGGGCCGATGATCGCGACCTCCGGCCGGTTGATCACTGGCGTCGTCGCCACCCCGCCAAGCGGACCCAGCGACGTGAGGGTGAGGGTGGAACCGGACAATTCCTCCGCCTTCGCCTTGCCGGCGCGCGCGGCGTCGGACAGACGGCGGATTTCGGCCGCGAGCTGCCAGATATTCCGGTCCTGCGCGTCGCGGATCACCGGCACCATCAACCCTGCGCCGGTCTGAGTCGCGACGCCCATATGCACGGCGCCGTGCCGCGTCACCACGCCCGCTTCATCGTCGTAGCGCGCGTTCAGCATCGGGAAGTCAGGCACGCAGCGGCAGATCGCACTGATCAGCAGCGGCAGCAGGGTAAGCCTTGGCCGGTCGCCCCGGCTGGCGTTCAACTGCTCGCGCATCCGCTCCAGTTCAGTGACGTCGATCTCCTCGACATAGGAAAAATGCGGAATATGCCGCTTCGACGCCGCCATATTCTCGGCAATGCGGCGGCGCAGCCCGATGACCTTCACCTGCTCGTCCGGCCGCTGCGCCGACACCCCCGCCGGTCGATAGCCCTGTCCCGCGCCGTAAAGCAGGAAGGCGTCCAGGTCCGAATGGCGCACGCGCTCTCCGGCGGCCTTCACCTGCGACAGATCGACGCCAAGCTCCTTCGCCCGCGCACGGACGGCTGGAGAGGCAAGAACCTGTGATGGGGCGGCCTCCACGGTTGAGTTAGGCAATGTGTTAGCCGCACCACCGTTCGGGCTGAGCGAAGTCGCAGCCCCCCACTGAGCCAAAGGCGAAGCGCCCGTGCCGTCCTCCGAACGCGCCTCGTCGATCACCGACTCGCCCGGCGTCTCGGCCTCGATCACCTCTTCGGATGGCGGCGACGCATCGGACAAGGCGGTCACCTCCGCTTCCTCCTCCGTCTCGATTTCCACCAGCATCGCCCCGATCGCGACCTGATCGCCCACCTCGCCCGCCAGCCGCAGGACGGTTCCCGCGACCGGGCTCTCCATCTCCACCGTGGCCTTGTCCGTCATCATGTCGGCGACCGGCTGGTCTTCCTCGACCCGGTCCCCCGCTTTCACATGCCATGCAACGATTTCCGCTGCGGAGATGCCTTCGCCAATGTCGGGCAGCTTGAACGTGAACAGGGCCATGGCGCGCCTCAATCCTTCATGATCTTGTCAATGGCTTTGCGGATGCGCACGGGCCCCGGAAAATAGGCCCATTCCAGGCTGTGCGGATAGGGCGTGTCAAAGCCGGTCACCCGCTCGATCGGCGCTTCCAGATGGTAGAAGCATCGTTCCTGCACCAGCGCGCTCAACTCCGCGCCAAAGCCGCTGGTCCGCGTCGCCTCATGCACGATCAAGCAGCGGCCGGTCTTCTTCACGGATCGCTCGATCGCCTCGATGTCCAGCGGAATCAGGGTGCGCAGGTCGATGATCTCCGCATCCACGCCCATGTCGGCGACCGTGCTTTCCACCACATGCTCCATCGTGCCGTAGCATAATATGGTGAGCGCCTCACCCTGCCGCACCGTCCGCGCCTGCCCCAGGGGCACGCGATAATGGCCCTCCGGCACCATCGCGCCGGGATGTCCCGCCCACCCCTTGGCCGGGCGGTCATAATGGCCGTCGAAGGGGCCGTTATAGATGCGTTTGGGTTCGAAGAAGATGACGGGATCATTATCCTCGATCGCCGCGATCAGCAGCCCCTTGGCGTCGTAGGGCGTGGACGGGATCACCGTCTTGACGCCCGATACATGGGTGAAGATGCCTTCGGGCGACTGGCTGTGGGTCTGCCCGCCGAATATGCCGCCGCCAAAGGGCGACCGCACCGTCAAGGGCGCGATATATTCCCCCGCCGAACGATAGCGCAGCCGCGCCGCCTCGCTCACCAGCTGGTCGAGCGCCGGATAGATATAGTCGGCGAACTGGATTTCCGGCACGGGCCGCAGCCCATAAGCCCCCATGCCGATCGCCACGCCGATAATGCCGATTTCCGTTATGGGCGTGTCGAAGACGCGGTTCTTGCCATATTTTTTCTGCAAGCCCGCCGTCGCGCGGAAGACGCCGCCGAAATAGCCGACATCCTCGCCCATCACCACGACATCGGGATCGCGCTCCATCATCACGTCCAGCGCGCTGTTGATCGCCTGGATCATGGTCATCTGCTGGAGCCCGCCGCTCCCGGAATCGCTCAGGCTGCTGCTCACAGCCCGGCCGCCTTCGCTTCGTCCAGCATCTGCTGCTGCTGTTCGCGCAGATGCCAGGGCATGTCCTCGAACACATCCTCGAACATCGTTTCCATCGGATGATGGTGCAGCCCGTGGCCTAATATGCCGTTCTTTTCCGCTTCCCGCGCGGCGTCGCGCACCTGTTCGGCCAGTTCCTTGTCCATCGCCGCCTGCCGTTCCTCATCCCATATGCCCAGGCGGATGCAATGCTGCTTCAACCGGGCGATCGGGTCGCCCAGCGGCCAATGGCTGCCTTCGTCCGCAGAACGATAGGCGCTCGGATCGTCCGAGGTGCTGTGCCCTTCCGCCCGGTAGGTGAAATGTTCGATCAGCGTCGGTCCGGCATTGGCCCGCGCCCGGTCGGCGGCCCAGCGGGTGGCGGCATAGACGGCGAGCGCGTCGTTGCCGTCGACCCGCAGGCCAGCAATGCCATAGCCCAGCGCCCGCGCGGCGAAGGTCGTCGCCTCCGCCCCCGCAAAGCCGGAAAAGCTGCTGATGGCCCATTGGTTGTTGACGATGTTCAGGATGACGGGCGCGCGATAGACGCTGGCGAAAGTACAGGCGGAATGAAAATCGCCCTCCGCCGTCGATCCTTCCCCGCACCAAGTCGCGGCGATTCGCGTATCCCCCCGCGCCGCGCTGGCCATCGCCCATCCGACCGCCTGCGGATATTGAGTGGTCAGATTGCCGGAGATGGAAAAGAAGCTCGCATCGCGCGCCGAATACATGATCGGCAACTGCCTGCCCTTCAGCCGGTCGCCCTTGTTCGAATAGATCTGGTTCATCATGTCGATGATCGGCCAGCCGCGCGCGATCAATATGCCCTGCTGGCGATAGCTGGGGAAACACATATCGTCGCTGGCAAGGGCAGTGGCGGCGGCGATCGACACAGCCTCCTCACCCGTCGACTTCATGTAGAAGCTCGTCTTTCCCTGCCTCTGGGCGCGGAACATGCGCTCGTCGAAGGCGCGGGTCAGGGCCATGGCGCGCAGCATCTTCAACAGCGTTTCGGCGGGCAGATGCGGGTCCCATGGTCCCACCGCCGCGCCTTCATCGTCCAGAACGCGGATCAGCCCATAGACCAGACCCTGCATCGTGCCGGGATGCGCGGCCTCATCGGGGCGCGGGGCTTCGCCCGCCGCCGGTATCTCGAAGCTGCTGAAATCGGCCGTGTCGCCGGGGCGAAACTGCGGCTCCGGCACATGCAGGCGCAACGGCGGCAGGTTGCGCCCGTTCCTCTGATCTCCAGCGCCCGAAGCAGGCTGATCGCTCATCCCGCGCTCTCTCCGTTGTTGCAATAAAATTGCTTATGGCAATTACTATATTACAACGTTTGAGAAAGGCAACTGTTCCTGTTGAGGCGCTCGCTACACAGCGACGGGGGCTGCGATATGGGCTTGGGGAGCATAGTCCAGCACCTCGAAATCCTCGATCCGGTAGTCGAAGATGCTGGGGGGCCGCCGGTTGATCTTCAATAGGGGCGCACCGGCGGGCGTGCGGCTGATCTGCTCCTCAACCAGCGCCGCGTGGTTCAGGTACAGGTGAACGTCGCCGCCCTGCCAGACCACTTCGCCCGGTGCCAGATCGCATTGCTGCGCCAGCATCCGGGTAATCATCGACAGGCCGAAGATGTTGAAGGCAAAGCCCAGGCCCAGGTCGCAGCTACGCTGGAACAAAAGGCCGTTGAGCCGCCCGCTCGCCACCTGGAACTGATAGGTCATATGGCACGGCGGCAGCGCCATCCGCGCGACTTCCGCGACGTTCCAGCCGGTGAAAAGCAGGCGGCGCGAGCCGGGATTGGTCCTGATCCCCTCGACCAGATCGGCAATCTGGTTGTGCCCTTGCGCTGCGCGCCGGTAGAGCCCATCGCCCACCGGCTCGTAGCGCGGCCAATTCACCCACTGCGCGCCATAGACCGGGCCAAGCTCTCCCCATCGGGCCGCGAAATCGTCATCCTCGATGATCCGCGCTTCAAAGGCGTCCCGGTCGATCGTCTCGCCCGTCGCCCTGCGATAGGCATCGAGCGGCCAGTCGGTCCAGATGTGAACGCCCTGGCGCACCAGTTCGCGGATGTTGGTGTCGCCGCTTAGGAACCACAGCATCTCGCGCGCGGCGGCCTTCCAGAAGACCCGTTTGGTGGTCAGCAGGGGCACGGCATCGTCCGCCAGCGAAAAGCGCATGGTTGCGCCCAGGATCGACCGCGTTCCCACGCCCGTCCGGTCGACACGCTCATCCCCCTGCGTCCAGATGAGGCGCATCAGGTCCAGATATTGCTGCTCATAATGTGCGGCGTCCGGGGTCAGCATGCGGGTCAAGTCGATCTTTCCTGATGAGCCGTGAGGCGAACGGCGAGTCCCTGCCGGATGTAGCCGAGCGTCCCGCGATCGCCAATGTTCGCTTTGGATCAAAAGCCCGGCAGTCCCCTCCGAATTGGACGCAACGTCAGGTGAAGAACGACGCCGCCCGCACCATCCTGCCGTCATGGACGTTACGGAAACGGTGCAAATCATCGCACTGGATGAAAACTGGAGGCTGCTGGGGCGCATCGACGGCAGGACCGGCTGGACCGGCATCGTCAGGGCGCTGCTCAGTCTGGACAGCGCCTGGCTGGTCATAGAACAGCAGCGGCCGGGCGAGCCCATTCCCCAGCCACGCCTTGAGGATATCCGCCTGTCACGGGCGATCGCCAGCCGCCTGCGCCCGATGGAAATGAAGCTTGCCGACCATGTCATCCTCGGCGGGCAAAGGCTGTTCAGTTTCCGGCAGGCGGGGCTGCTGTGATCATGGCAAAAAAAGCGCGATCAGCCGCTTGCCAGCCGGAAAACCCGCCTCTATAGACCGCCGCCTGCCCAGCGGCATCGCCAAGCGATACCGCCGACGGTCGGGGAGTAGCTCAGCCTGGTAGAGCACTGTCTTCGGGAGGCAGGGGCCGGAGGTTCGAATCCTCTCTCCCCGACCAAATTTCGGCATCCTCAGATGAAATTGTCCGGAAAGCTCGCCTTTTCTGAGGAGGTGGGTAATTGGTTGCGATTCGATTCACGCGATTGTGCAAGAAATTGTGCCGGTCGCCGTGTTTGCGCCTGTTCCCGCCATGCCAGCCGGAGCGCGCATGGCTACAAACATTTACTCCCGCGGCACCATGCAATGGTGGCGCCGTTCGGTCCACTTCGTTGCCGTCACTGACCAGCCTATAAGCATCCGTATGTCGCTGAAGACGCGATGCCCACGCGAGGCTCGAACTCGCGCAGGGTATCTTGAGATGGAGATGCAGGGTGTGGAAGCCGAGATAGTCGAAGAACTGAGGACACGGATCAAACCGGACGATATGCGCGCGGTCTTCCGCACCGCGTTCGAGGCGACGCTCGACCGCTACCTCGTTCAACAGGCTGCCACGCCGTTCCGCGCCGAGGCCCACGCAGCAATAAATCTCGCCTATGCGCGCTACTTTACCCTCATCGCCTCCATGCCTGTGCCACCAGAGGCCGACGAGGCGCTGCGGGATCAGCTCGCGCACAGCGGCCTACCGCCTAAGGACGCGGACGCGTTGTTCGTCACGGTAGCGCGGCACCGCGGTGCCTCGCCGATCGGCCACAACTATCTCGCGAGCTACCTCCGATCCGCCGGAATTAAGCCCACCGAGGAAAATCTGCGCGCAATGTCGCGGGTAGCAGCGGCGGCATATCGCAACGCCTGCCTCGCCGCGACCGAGGGGCTGGACCTGCCCAACGCCGAAGCGAACGTCTGGCCGCTGCCCGGCGCCTTGCGCAAGCTGCTAGATCTTCCTTGTACTGAAGAGGAACAAGCGAAGGCACTCTCTCCTGAGTTGGCACCGATGCCGCCTCTCCCATTCGTCGTGTCGGCGCCGGTGCCGACCTTGATGGCGACTGCCGCACCCACGCCAGCCCAATCGGCCGGGAAAATCGATGTGACCTTGTCCAAGCTTGCTGCGACGTGCCTGCAACGGAAAATCGACGGTCGCGAATGGCGAGAGGAGCGCCGGCGCGACATCAACGCGGTGGTGAACCTGTTTCTCGCAGCACGCGGTGACCTGATGCTCTCGGAAATCGACCAACAAGCATGCAGCGCGATGACCGCGCTCTTCCCGCGCCTACCAACCCGCTACGGCCACACCCGCGAGGACATCGAGGGCGGCATGCATGCCGTCATCGAACGCGGCGACGCCCTGCGCGCGCTCTGGAAGAAGGATCCGGTCAAGGCAGAGCGCGACCTGCTGCCAACGGTCGGCATTAGCGACATTACGCACAACAAGCACCTGACCTGGCTAAGCACGTTATTCGCGTTTGCCGACGCTAACGGCTATGTCACGCCCGACGTTGATCTTGGCAAGCTGCGACGCAAGGTAAAGAACCGCAAAGGCGGTAAGCGCCTGCCCTGGGCAGAGGCCGACCTGCGCACCCTGATATCTGGACCGGTGTGGACTGGCTGCCAGGGGCTTTGGAGCCGCCTCGCGCCCGGTGAGGCCGTCTTCCACGACGGCATATATTGGGGACTGCTGCTGGTCGTCTGCACCGGCGGCCGCTCAGAGGAACCCGCCGGACTAATGCTGGCGGACATCTTTGAGGACGCTCCGATCCCGTACATTCACTTCCGCGACAACGCCTATCGCCAACTCAAGAACGGCCAATCCGATCGCAAGGTGCCGATCAGTCCAGCGCTGATCAGGCTCGGCTTCCTGGATCACGTCCGCGCGATGCGCCAGCTGGGCCACGAACTACTGTTCCCCGAATTCTACAATCCCAAGGCGAGCATGAGCTTTGACCACATCTTCTATGACAAGGTGTTCGAGCCGCTGCGTAACTTTCATTTCCCGAACGGCACGAGCCAAAAGCGCGGGCGCAAAGACGTCGATGTGCACTCGATCCGCACCCGCGTTGGCTCGTTCTGGCGTGACCGCGGGTTCGACCCGGGCCTACGGCAGTATCTGTTCGGCCACGTGCCCGATGGCGAGACGGCCGCGAGCTATGAGGATGAACCGGGGCTTGACGTGCTGTTACCGCTGGTCACTGCGCTGGGCGACCTGTTGCCGGAGTTGCCAGTCATGCCGCTACGCCTGCGCCCATCCGAGTGGCAGAAGTTCGGTTCAATCCGGGGACGAAGGCCGAAATAGCGGCAGCGGCTGCCGCTAGCGCCCGGCCGATCGTACAGCCGCGATGGCTGCGGCGATAGCGCGTTTGTTCGCTTCCGACGGGTTGTGAGACCGTGGGAGGTCCTGAGCGGTCGTTTGTGGCGCGGACTGCTGCGGCTCGACCTCAGGCGGTCTCACCGCGATCATGGTCTCGGCGGATGCGACCGCCGGATGCCCTTGCTGTTCAATCATCAGCGCTTGCTGGCGCATGGCTTCGGCATTGCGGCGGCAATCCTCAAGTAAAGCGTATTCATCGGCCAGCCGATCATCGAGCAGGGCTAGATATTCAGAAGCCGCCCTGACCAACCGCTCAGATTCTTCCCGCTCGGATCGCCGACCCGCGGCCGGATCGGCGTCGAACGCTTGGACGAGTTGCCGGTTGGCCTGGCGGACATGCGACGCCCGCGACCGGGCCCGATCGATGCCGTGATGGATGCGAAAGGCGATATCATCCAGCCGCACCGCCTTGTGCAGATTGTCCCGCATGGCGACCACTTCCTGCTCGACATCTTCCGACTGCTTTATCTCCCGGCGCAAGCGCCGGTAGCGGGCAATGCGTTCGTCAGCGTCCGCCAGCGCCTTACGGTAACGAGCATCACCTTCCGTCATGATCGCTTTCCACTGGCGCAGTTCATTGGCACTGCCGGTCCTGGTGGTCTCGCCCCTTGCTTCGGCGGCGGCCTGGCTGGTGCCGAGATGCTCCTGTGGATCGGCGATGATGCCCATTTCGGTATAACGACGCGGATCCAGCCGCCGTTTAACGCCCGATTGCGCCAAATGAAGATTGGTGATCGTCGCAAGTTCCTGGCGCAAGGTCTTGATCCATTGCTTATTGGTTATACCGTCCACTTTCTTCTGTTTAAGCGGAGTGGACTTGCCATTGGCGCGTCCTCGCTTCGGTGTGACCACGGTAAAGTCCCATATGCCAGGTTTCAGCGCGTCCGTCCGAAACCCCCGCTTGCTAAGGCCGGCGATGTCGGCCTCGGTGATGCGGCGGGACGGGCGATCATAATAGATCAGGTGGAAATGCCAATTCTTCTCATTGTTGTGATGGTCCGGAGCATGCATCACTGCGACGAAAGGCATCTTGCGCCGTTCAAATATGGCCGAGAATTCTCGGACGATCGCGAAGCGGCTTTCGACATCGAGCTCGTCCGGCAATTCGCCGACCACACGATACTGGATGCGGCCTTTGCGCCCATCATGGAATGCGGCGAACGGCGCTGAATTAGACGCCTTGCGGGCCGACGTCGGCTTCACCCAGCCGGGCTGCTTGCCGAGGAACGCGCGCACCGCCTTGCCGGATGGGATGTCGAAGCGGATCGTTTTGTACGGCGTGCTGGTGCCCAGTGCCTTCCTGAGTTCGGCGGGGCAGTCCGGCTGGCTCGCGACGGCCGCCCAGAAGGCCGGCTGGTCGCTAACCCGGAGGGACATCTGATCGTTGCTGGCAACCGCTTCGTGCTGCTCCACGAGGGACCAGAACCGAGCGCGCTCCTCATCATCTGGGTCAATGTTTGTTATGAGAGCTCGCATGCCGTCTGGCTGGATTGCCACGGCCTCCATCCGGCCAATGTAGCGATCATGGTCAGGTGCTTCCCCCGCGCTGGGGAGCGTGCCTATTCCGCTTGGGATGTGGCTTTCGCCCGGGCTTCGAAGAAGCGACGACGCATCTCGCAGTCGGTGAACGGTCGCCCCGGATTCCAAGGATAGATCTTGAGTGCTGGGCATGTAACCATGGGATCGCCGTCCTTGACGTACCAAATCGCTCCGGGACAGCAGCCGCAGACCGGCATCGGCTTCGGCATCTTGTGCGGTTCGGTATTCCAGATGTCCTGAAGCACCAGGCTGAGGTCCGGCGAGGTCATCCACCAATTGTCGGGCAATTCGCGGATCGAACCCGAGGTGTCGGTGCCAGTCATAATCATAGTCATTCTCCAGGTTAATGATGGGTGTTGATGTAGTCGTGATGTCCGTGGCCCAACGACTATCGGCGCCAATGGCAGGTGTGAGGTCGGCAGCCGTGACATCCGTCCCGAACGCCGATTCGATCGACGCAACCGCGACTTCTCGCTCGACGTAGCGCGCATGGGCACGGGCGGCGCCGGGGCGGTTGCGCAGGCCGCTGTCGTTCATCTCGTGCGTGACTTTGCTGATTGCGCGATGCTGGATGTGGAAGGAGGTCGCCCCAGCCGCATTGGTCAGGCGATAGGATCGCGTGATCGGCCGGTTGAACTGGATGCGGCGATCGCGCGCCGGTCCGTCCGTCCCTTGGACAAGACGGCCAGAACGCCATCGACCAACACCCAGCAGATCTTCCGTGTCCACTTCCTCGATACCGTCGCGAATACGGACAAGCTTCGAAAAGGCGCGCTCCGCGCGGGCGACAACACGGTCGAAACGATCCTGCTTCATCTTAATCCTCCTTGCCCCACCACTTCGGCCAACAAAGTTTCTGGATGGCCGCACACGATCCGGCACCTCATGTAGGACGGGAATGTATGGGCATATCGACCCGTGCACGCCGCTGATCGAAACCGTGACAGGATGCCCGCTGGCTTCCTGGGCTGCGTCGGCGAGCCGATAGCACGGCAGTTTGGGCTCCTGCCCAAACTGCGGTAGTGCGCCTGAAAACATTGCTGGACCAATGCCTTGTTATTGCGTTTGCAACGACAGCCTGCCGATCCAGGCTCCCCTCTGAGGCAATGCTGGAGCATTGCCTCAGGATTGAGCGGCTGGGCGCTTTCGAGCCGTTGCAGAACTGAAGCTGCCCTGCTTGTCACAGGTTGCCGCTCTCGAGCAGAACGGCAACCTTGCGCAGACCTTCCGGCGTAAAGCCGACTTTCGCGATCGCGTTCATGATCCGCGTGCGCCGGAAATTTTCCGTAAGCGCGGCGTCGGTCGCGTGTTTGAGGAGATCCACGGCGAAGCCGGGCACATCGAAGGGACGATCGTGCCGGTCGAGAACTGGAGGAACCGAACCAAGCACGTCCAATACGGGCTTTTGAACGGCGAACCTGCGCATCCACTCCGCGACATGGATGGCCGCGAGGCCAAATCCACCCGCCGGGTGCGACACAGCGTTCGCCATCGTCTGCCCGGGCTGACGGATATAAGCCTGGAAGCCGGGGCGCAGATGTCCCAACTCGACGACGTCGCTGCCTTCCAGGGTGCCCTCGAACGCGCGCGACTTATCGCGATTGACCTTGACGAAGAGCTTCTCGAACCCTTCAATCTTCGGCGCAAGTCTTTTAATTGCTTCGATCGCGCCAAGCTTGTTGGTTGATACTGGCATGAAAGCGACCGTGCGATAGCCCTCCTCAGCATAGAATGTGCGTAAGGCGGGAAGCAGCTCCACGATCTCGCGCGCGGACGCGAGACTATTCGCGCCGAGATCGAGAATGACGTGTGCGTGCTTGGTCGCAGCGACGATGTCGCGAGCCTTGATCGCAGGAACGCCCCAGCCGACGACCTTGGCATCGTCATCGGCGACACGAGCTGCCTGGTTGCCGGCGTCGCCGTCGAGCATAATAACGGGCTCGCCAGCGAGCTGCAGCAGCGCCTGGATGAGCTGCGCCAGCAACGTCTTGCCCTCCCCGCCGGCGTTGCTGACGATAATGATGAAAAGAAGCGTAGTGAGATTGCTCATGACCGCCTCCTCAAAAGTCGCTGGGGTTGCGGTCATCGACGAAGCGATCCCGCGAACTTTGCGCCAGACCATCATTGGCGACGACGCTGGGCGGCGCTGACGAGGTAGCTACTGACGCGGCAGGGACACCGCTGTTAGGCCAGCCATGCTGATCGAGATAACGCACCGCACTGCGGAAGCTGCTGTAGCCCGCGCCAACCGGATATCCCTTGCGCCGGAGTGTGCGATAGATGGCGTTAAGTGGGTAGCCCTCGACCCGGGCCGCCTGGATGTCTGCCGCGTTCGCCTTGACCGCGGCACGCACGGGGCTGTTGCGCTCCCGCTCGTCCTTAACATCTTCGATAAAGTTCATTGTCATTCTCCTGCTGGCGCCACAACGATGCGGCGCGAATGCTGCGACAGTGCAGCCAAAGCAGTTGTGGGATGATCGACCTAGCGTTGTGCGAAAGTCGGAATATTGATAAAGGACGACTTTTGCAGAGGAACGAAGTGCGGTGAAGAAGAAGAGCGGTCGCCCTCCCCGCAGCCTGTCGGCTTGGCGGGCGCTTCAGGCGCAGGGCGAACTCGAGGCGCGCTTTCCAGAGGTGGCAATGCTGATCGACACTCTTGCTGGTAACGTCGATCCCGATCATGTGAAGATAGCGCTGTCGGGGGCGATCAAGAGTGTTAAAGCCGCGCGTAGCCGTAGCCACGAGGAACTGCCGACCAACGCTTCGATAGAACAGCGCCAACTTCATGCCGCCGCAGAGGTAGAACGGATCGCTCAGGATTGTTGCGTGCTGAAGAAGCTCGCGGCGGCAGTAATGGCGGAACTTGACAGCGCTACGGCGGACTTGGCCCATGCCGAGACCCTGCTCACGAGCATCATGCTGAAGGGCGGCTCGGTGGATGGTTACGAGCGCACTATCGCCAACAAGCTGCGCGCGGCCGGACTGACCGAAAGGCTTGCGCGCGAATCCAACGCCGGTCACGTGCTCCGCATCAAGGAAGCGCTGGATGGCGCGCCTGTAGCCGATACGGCCCAGGCTCACCCCATGCGGCAGAAGGCGGAGGTTGCACTGGCCTGGACCGCCAACAACCCCTGGATTGCGGTGCTGGCGAAGGCTGAGCACTACCGCTTCGATCGGCGACCCATGACGTCGGGCGCGGTAGACGTTACCGCACTGCTACAATGTGGGCTGCCTCCCCATACCGACCTGGCCATGTTCGGCGACCCACATCTGGTCGGCTGCTTCGAGGCGGCTCCCGACGCACTCACAACGGCGCGGACTTGTTGGGAGGTCTGTGCGAAGTGGGTCTACGACAACATCGTCGATGACCTCAGCTCAAGTGGCGTGGCGAATCTGCGCAGGCGAGCTTGGACCTTACTTTTCGGCGTCCAGTATGATTTCGCGCATGAGATAGAAGAGCTTCATCGAGTAAATCTTCCGTCGCCGTGGAAACCGAACGAATATGTGGTCGCGCAGCTGCGTGACTAAGCGACGCATTTCGACACGCCGCCAAGGCGAAATGCGCACTTGCAGCGCGGGCACATTCGCCACCATGGTTTAATCAAGCCTATACCCCAACGCTTAAGTTTGTTGTCACGGCAACGGACGCGCATGTTCAGGCTGGCTCAAAGGCATTTTGCAAAACGCCTTCAAGCAGGCGGGATCTGGTTTGTTCGCAGGTGGTGATGCTCGCTTCGAGTTGGTCGCACACGGCTATCAACTCATCGACCTTGGCGATGATGCGGTGCTGCTCGGCGAGCGGCGGGAGAGGCACCGACAAGGGCTAGATATTGTCGAAGTTCAGGCCGGGCTTTCCGGCTCCATATCCCGCATGGTCAGTTCTGCCCGCCCGCCAGCATCTGCCATCAGGCAGAGCAACAACCATGGCGCAGCCCTGTATGGCATGGCCGGACAAGTCCGACGTGCTGGCTGACATATGCCTCACCGAGATCGATATCCAGCAGCGCAGGGTTGGTCCGAAAGGGCGTCCGGAACGTTCTGATCTGGTCTCGTGCTGCCGGAAGCCGAACACCGAGTCGTGGGACAAAACCGCCGTTCTCGAAAGTGCGTAACGATGGCGGGTTCCGCCGAAACCCGTCATTTGAAAGCCCGCGATGCGAGTTTATGTAGTCCTCCGGTACTCGGCGACGGGCAACCTTCGTGCTGCCCAGACCCTTCTCGGTTATAGCAAGATCCAAACACGGTACGCCGCTCGGAATCGATGTTGAAGACGGCCTTGCTCTTGCTGAGAATACCGAAAATTGACCCGGCGGCTCTTCACTTCACTAGAGGAGCCGCCTTCATTCAATGCTGCCGAACGAAGAATCGCGCTGCTTGGAATACTGTGCTCACACGATACGCGCGAAAGCAGCCACGCCGTGATTTGTCTGCTGCGGCTTAGGAGCGGGGGGGCGTGGCACGGGCGGTATGTCGTTGCCTGGTCCGAACATCGCCTCGATATGACGCACGCAGGAGGCCACCGCCTCGTCGGCAAGCGAATACCAGACCGTCTTGGCTTCTTTCCGGGTCTGCACGAGTTCGGCACGGCGCAACTCGCCGAGCTGTTGGCTCAATGCAGGTTGCACGAGTCCGGTAATGTCAGCGATTTCGCCGACATTGCGTTCCCCTAGCAATAGACAGGACAGGATCATCAGCCGCTGTGGCTGAGCAAAAACCTTGATTTTTTCGGCGACAGCTCCGGCAATGTCTCGATCGGCGAACAACGCCGTCATGGGTGTTTCTCCAGGCGACAGAACCAGTCGGGAGCCTCATCGGCGCAACCGCCCGCCGGCAACAGCAAAGGCTTGCCCTCATCCCACCCCTCGGGCGTCAGCATATCTGCGCCATCGACGCGCTGAAGCGCGCGAAGCAGGCGTAGCATTTCATCAACGGACCGGCCGACATTATGCGGGTAACTGGTCGTCGCGCGGACGATGCCGTCCGGATCGATGAAGAAAGTTGTGCGCATCGTCATGCTGTCCGCGGCGGCCTCGTCGATCATGCCATACGCCCGGCCGATCACCATGCTGGGATCCTCGATGATGGGAAATCCGATCTCGACCTCGAACAGTTCCCTCAGTGCTCGTACCCAGGCGAGGTGGGAATAGAGACTGTCCACCGACAGGCCGACGAGCTGGCATCCCAAAGCGTTGAACGCCGACTGACGCCGGGCCAACTCTGCAAATTCGGTGCTGCAAACCGGCGTGAAGTCTGCCGGATGGGAGAAGAAGATCACCCATTGCCCCCGCAAACTTGAAAGCCGGAAATCGCCGGTCGTTGACCGCGCCTGAAAATCGGGCGCCAGATCGCCGATCCGCAACGGCCTGACTGTGCTGTTCATCTCATTTTCCATCAGACATCCCTGCAATCGACACGCCTACATGGCAAGTGCTTGACGGTTGCAAAATATATAAATACATTATGTGTGTAAATATGAAGTTATGGAGATTCGCATGTTCGATCCCGCTCTTGCCCATGCCGCCGCGCAAGTCGCCTCCGCGCAGCAGGGCGTGCCGGTCATCAAGGCGTTCTTCGATGCACCGACCTTCACCGTGACCTATGTGGTCCACGACCCGGAGACCCGTCGCGCTGCCATTCTGGACAGTGTCCTCACGTACGATCCGGCATCCGGTCGGACTGCCTTCGAATCGGCCGATCCTGTCCTCGCCTATGTCGAACAGGCCGGGCTGACCGTGGACTGGCATCTGGAAACCCACGCCCATGCCGATCATCTGTCGGCGGCGCCCTATCTTCAGCAGAAGCTGGGTGGGAAGATCGCGATCGGCGCGCATATCTGCGAGGTGCAGCAGACGTTTGGCGCGCTCTTCAACGCAGGCGCCGAATTCGCCCGTGACGGGTCCGATTTCGACCATCTATGGGCTGATGGAGATACGTTTGCCATTGGCAACCTCGCCGTTACCGTGCTGCACGTTCCGGGCCACACGCCGGCTTGCGTCGCCTATGTCATCGGCGACGCGGTCTTTGTCGGCGATACCATGTTCATGCCTGACTACGGCACTGCCCGCGCGGATTTTCCCGGCGGAGACGCCCGAACGCTGTTCCGATCCTTGCGACGTATCCTGGAACTGCCGCCTGAGACGCGGTTGTTCATGTGTCACGATTATCTGCCGGAGGGACGCGACCATTACGTATGGGAGACGACTGTCGCCGAGCAGCGTCGCGCCAATGTGCATGCTCACGACGGCGTGACCGAGGATGAATTCGTTGCCATGCGTGAGGGGCGAGACCGCACGCTGGCGATGCCGCGCCTCATTCTGCCGTCCGTCCAGGTCAACATGCGGGCGGGCCACCTGCCTGCTCCCGATAACAATGGCGTAGTCTATCTCAAGATTCCGGTGAATCAGCTATGATCGCTGACCTGTTCCCCCACGCGCAACCAGGTGCGGGGCTAATCGGGGGGGTGATGATCGGCTTGGCTGCCGCGATCATGCTGCTGGGCCTTGGTCGCATCGCCGGCGTCAGCGGGCTGGCGGCGCGGGCTACCGGTATTGCCGGTAGCGGCGCGCCGCATGGCATTGCCATCGCTTTCATTTTGGGCCTGCCGCTAGGGGCGTGCATCGTTGCCAGCGTAACGGACTGGAAGCCTGCCACGTATTCTGCACCGCTTATGCTGGTAGCGGCGGGTCTGATCGTGGGCTTCGGAACACGACTGGGATCAGGATGTACCAGCGGGCATGGCGTCTGCGGTCTGTCGCGCCTCTCCTGGCGTTCTGTTGTGGCTACGGGCCTGTTCATGGCGAGTGGTTTTGCGACCGTGGCCGTGATGCGCATTGCGGGAGCGCTGTGATGCGCATCATTCTGGCCTTGCTGTCAGGGACGCTGTTCGGTGCAGGGCTAGTCATATCCGGAATGGCCGATCCCGGGCGCGTTCGCGCCTTCCTCGACCTGTTTGGCCGTTGGGATCCTACGCTCGCCTTCGTCATGGGCGGAGCGATCGTGCCGATGGCGATCGCTTGGACTGTCCAGCGGCGGCTTGAAAGCCCGCTGGGGGACAAGGCGTTCAGCCTCCCGGAAACGCGTGGGATAGACACCAGACTGGCCGTAGGCGCGATACTGTTTGGCATCGGGTGGGGCTTAGGTGGCCTGTGTCCAGGACCCGCCATCGCCAGCCTCAGCCTGTCACCGGTTGCGGTCGCGCCGTTCGTGCTCGCCATGTTCGCGGGCATGGGCTTGCATCGTCTCTTCACCCGATAATCCGGCGCTGCCGACAAGGAGCTGCTTCATGAACTTCAAGCTACTGACATGCCGGCTGTCCGTTTCGCCCCAACTCGGGCCTCAGGATATCGCGGCAGTCGCGGCCGCTGGTTTTCGCGCCATCGTGTGCAACCGGCCCGATGGCGAAGGTGCCGATCAGCCGGATGCCGCCGAAATCCAGGCGGCGGCCGCTTCTGCGGGCTTAGGCTTCGCCTATGTGCCTGCCGTCGCGGGGGCACTCACCGATGCGGACGCGGCCGCCATGCGTGCGGCGCTGGGGGCGCTGCCGGGGCCAGTGCTGGCCTATTGCCGGTCTGGCGCGCGGGCCGAACAGCTGGCCCGGATGGCGGGCGCTCTAGATGAGGCAGCCAACAATTTCGACATCCTCATCATCGGCGGTGGCAGCGCCGGTTTAGCCACAGCGGCGAGTATATTGCGGCGGCGGCGAAACGTCCGCCTTGCCATCGTCGAGCCTGCCGAAGCGCATTATTACCAGCCTGGCTGGACGATGGTTGGTGCAGGTATTTTCGACAGCGACTTTACTCGGCGCGACGAGGCGGCTGTGATGCCCAAGGGCGCGCATTGGATCAAGGCATCCGCAGAGCATTTCCACCCGGAAGACAAGCAGGTCACACTGAGCGACGGCCGCAGGGTCGGCTATGCCGTGCTCGTCGTCTGCCCAGGTATCAAACTTGACTGGAAAGCTATTCCCGGTGTCGCGGAAGCCGTTGGCCACTACGGCGTGACTTCGAACTATCGCTACGACTTGGCCCCATATACCAATCGCCTCGTCAAGCAGTTCGCAGGCGGGCGGGCGCTCTTCACCCAACCGGTCATGCCGATCAAATGCGCGGGCGCACCGCAAAAGGCGATGTACCTGTCCTGCCATCGCTGGGAGAAAGCGGGGGTGTTGCCGCGAAGCGATGTGCAGTTTCATACTGCCGGGGCCGTTCTGTTTGGCGTTCCCGCTTATGTTCCTGCCCTGATGGACTATGTCGACCGCTACGGCATCAATCTCAACTTCGGGTCGAAGCTGGTCGAAATTGACGGGCCTGGGCGCACCGCCATTTTCGAGCAGGCTACCGGCGACGGCGTTAAGCGCGTGGCCGAGCGGTTTGACATGATTCATGTCGTGCCGCCGCAAGTCGCGCCTGATTTTATTCGCACCAGTCCGCTTGCGGCTGCTTCCGGTTTTGTTGAGGTGGATGAAACAACGCTTCGGCATCCACGCTACCCAAATATCTTTGCGCTGGGCGATGCCTGCTCCGCATCCAATGCCAAGACCGCTGCCGCCGCACGCAAGCAAGCGCCTGTTGTCGCCGTCAATGCACTCGCCGCCCTTGACGGCGGCGCGCCGGTTGCTGGCTATGACGGCTATGGCAGTTGTCCGCTGACAGTCCAAGGCGGCAAGATCGTGCTCGCTGAGTTCGGCTATGGGGGGAAGCTGCTTCCCAGCTTTCCAAACTGGCTGATCGACGGCACCCGTCCATCGCGTCTGTCCTGGCTGCTCAAGGACACGATACTGCCGCCTGTCTACTGGCACGGCATGCTCAAGGGGCGTGAATGGATGGTGAAGCCGGAACCGATCGACCGGAGCGAGCAGGCATAATGGACCCGCTGCACTACGCGTTGGGCGCAGCGTCCGGGAGCCTTGTCGGCTTCGTGCTGGGTCTGGTTGGCGGTGGCGGTTCGATCCTGGCCGTGCCGTTGATGGTCTATCTGGTGGGTGTTCCCAATGCCCATGTCGCGATCGGCACCAGCGCGCTGGCGGTCGCAGCCAACGCAGCGGCCGGCCTTGTCAGCCATGCCCGCGCGCATCACGTCAAATGGCGCTGCGGCGGCATCTACGCTGCCGCCGGCATCGTCGGAGCGCTCGCAGGATCAACCTTCGGCAAGATGGTCGATGGTGACAAGCTGCTGTTCCTGTTCGCACTGGTCATGCTGCTGGTTGGCGTGCTGATGCTGCGCGGACGGGGTAACCCCGGCAATCCCGGCGCCGAATGCAACCGGGAGAAGGCGCCCAAGGTCGTTGCTTACGGTCTGGGTTCGGGCGCATTTTCCGGCTTTTTCGGCATCGGCGGCGGGTTTCTGATCGTACCGGGACTGGTCGCGTCGACGGGGATGCCCATGCTGATGGCTGTCGGCACTTCATTGGTCGCCGTGACTGCTTTTGGCCTGACGACCGCTGCGAACTATGCCTTTTCCGGTCTCGTCGACTGGCCGCTTGCGACGGTCTTCGTAGCTGGCGGTGTCGCGGGCAGCGTTGGCGGAACGAGGCTCGCCGAACGCCTCGGCGGCGAGACGGGCCGCCTCACCCTGCTCTTTGCCGCCCTGATCTTCGTTGTCGCGCTCTACATGCTGTGGCGCAGCGCCGCAGCGTTCCTGCCGATATGACCATCTAACCTATCCCGCCTGCCACGCCCGTCTGATAAAAGGCGGGTGAAAGGACATGACCATGTTCGCTTCCGTTGACGCCCTGCTTCTGGCCCGCGCGCAATTCGCCTTTACTGTCAGTTTCCACTTCCTGTTCCCGGCCTTTTCGATCGGGCTTGCCAGCTACCTCATGGTGCTGGAGGGTCTGTGGCTGAAAACAGGCAAGGGCGTGTACGCCAACCTCTTTCGCTACTGGCTCAAGATATTCGCCGTGGTGTTCGCCATGGGCGTCGTCTCGGGTATCGTCATGTCCTATCAGTTCGGCACCAACTGGTCGGTCTTTTCGGACAAGGCCGGCCCCGTTATCGGCCCGTTAATGGCCTATGAGGTTCTGACCGCCTTCTTCCTGGAGGCCGGGTTTCTGGGCGTCATGCTGTTCGGCATCAACAAGGTTGGGCGCAAGCTGCACTTCACTGCTACTTGCGCCGTGGCAATCGGCACTTTCATCTCCGCCTTCTGGATCCTGTCGGTTAACAGCTGGATGCAGACGCCCACGGGTTATGAGATCGGCGCGAACGGCCAGTTCCTACCTGGGCCGAGCTGGGCCGCGATCATTTTCAACCCAAGCTTCCCCTATCGCCTGGTCCATACCGTGCTTGCCGCCTATCTCACCACTGCCTTCGCCGTGGGTGGCGTCGGCGCGTGGCACCTGTTGAAGGATCGCGCCAATCCCGGCGCGCGCACAATGTTCTCGATGGCGATGTGGATGGCCGCGATTGTCGCACCGATCCAGATATTCGCCGGCGATATGCACGGGCTGAACACGCTGGAGCATCAGCCGGTCAAGGTCATGGCGATGGAAGGGCATTATGACAGCCATCCCGACGGCGCACCGCTGATCTTGTTCGGCATCCCGAACAGCAAGGAGAAGCGGATCGACCATGCCATCTCCATTCCCAAGGCATCCTCTCTCATCCTCAAGCATGAACTGAACGCGCCGCTCCGGGGTCTGGACAGCGTTCCTGACGCGGACGAGCCGCCGGTTGGCATCGTCTTCTGGGCCTTTCGCGTGATGGTGGGGCTGGGCTTTGCCATGCTGGGCCTTGGCGCGTGGAGCCTGCTGGCGCGGATGCGCGGCCGGTTGCACGACTGGACCTGGCTGCACCGTTCGGCGCTCCTCATGGGGCCGTCTGGCTTCGTGGCGGTGCTGGCAGGATGGATCGTGACGGAAGTGGGGCGGCAGCCTTTTACCGTTTATGGCCTGCTCCGCACCAGCCACAGTGCATCGCCGCTGGACGCCCCCGCCGTAGCCAGTTCGCTGCTGGCCTTCGTCATCGTCTATTTCAGCGTCTTCGGCATGGGCATCTGGTATCTGCTGCACCTGATGCAGAAGCCGCCTCAAGCGCATGAAAGCGCGCTCGACGGCGCGCCTATCCGTACTGCCGGCATAACCCCTGCGCCCGCCATCGAAGGAGGAGAATGACGATGCTCGACCTTACCGTCGTTTGGGCCGCCATCATCGGCTTCGCCATCATCGCCTATGTCGTAATGGACGGGTTCGACCTTGGCATCGGTATCCTCTTTCCGCTGTTCAAGGTGGGCAAAGACCGCGACACTGCGATGAACAGCATCGCGCCGGTCTGGGACGGCAACGAAACCTGGCTGGTGCTGGGAGGCGGTGGCCTACTCGCTGCATTCCCACTGGCCTATGCGATCATCCTGCCGGCCCTCTATGCGCCGCTCATAGCGATGCTGCTGGGCCTGGTACTGCGCGGCGTGGCGTTCGAATTCCGCTGGCGCGATCCTGCACACCGGGCCTTGTGGGACATCGCCTTCACCGGCGGCTCGGCTGTGGCGACCTTCGCGCAGGGTATTGCGCTCGGCGCGCTGCTTCAGGGTATCAGCGTTTCGGGACGGGCCTATTCCGGGGGATGGTGGGAATGGCTCTCTCCCTTTTCCCTGCTGACCGGCTTTGGCCTGGTGATCGGATACGCACTGCTTGGCGCGTGCTGGCTGAACTGGAAGACCGAAGGAGGCTTGCAGAGGCAGGTCGTGACTTACGCCGGGCGACTGGGCATTGCGCTACTAATCGTGATCGTCGCCGTCAGCCTTGCCACGCTGACGCTGGAAAACAGCTATCAAAGTCGCTGGCTATCATTCCCCGGCGTGCTTGCGACTGCGCAGGTGCCGCTGGCGACGCTGATCGTCACTGCCCTGTTCTACCGGAGCCTGTCGCGCCGTAAGGATGCGCAGCCCTTCTTCTGGGCGCTGTCCCTGTTCGGGCTGTGCATCGTCGGCCTTGGCATCTCGATCTGGCCCGATGTCATCCCCGCGCGAGTCACGATCTGGGAAGCGGCGGCGCCCTATCGCAGCCAGCTGTTCATGCTGGTCGGCGGGGGCGTGCTGGTACCCGTAATCCTCGCTTATACAGCGTGGGCCTATTGGGTATTCAGGGGCAAGGTCAGCGGTGAGGGGTATCACTGATGCGCAGCACTATGACGCGTATCGGTTGGTTCGTAGGCATATGGGGAGCGAGCGTCTTGTCGCTCGGCATCCTCTCATTACTGCTGCGCGCATGGTTGAAGTGACGATGCGAAGATGCTGCGCCAGCCAGCTGGTCGCCTGGCCGTCATGCGACAGCTTGTGAGGCCAGATCGGTTGCGGCGTCCCGCTTCGCCTGTGCTGCCTTCCGCTCGGAATAACGATTGACCAGTTGCCCGGTGTGGGACCGGGTGAGGACCGTGAACCGGACCAGCTCTTCCATCACGTCGACGATCCGATCATAATAGCTCGACGGTCGCATGCGACCGCTCTCGTCGAACTCCTTGAACGCCATCGCCACACTCGACTGATTGGGGATGGTGATCATGCGCATCCAGCGGCCGAGCAGGCGCAATGTGTTCACGGCATTGAATGACTGCGAACCACCTGAAACTTGCATGACTGCGAGGGTGCGACCCTGGGTCGGGCGCATGCCGCCGAACTCCAGCGGCAGATGGTCGATCTGTGCCTTCATTATACTGGTGATCTGGCCGTGCCGCTCGGGACTGCACCAGACCATGCCCTCGGACCATAGCGCGTGCTGGCGAAGCTCATGCACAGCGGGATGATCGTCTCCCGTCACCTGATCCGGTAACGGCAGGTCGCTGGGATCGAATATCCGCACCTCGGCGCCGAACAGGATCAGGAGGCGTGCGGCTTCCTCGACCGCGAGCCGGCTGAACGACCGCTCGCGAAGCGACCCGTAGAGCAGGAGGATACGCGGCGGCGGCTGATCGTCGCCCATGCCAACGCCAGGGCGGTCAATCACCATGCCGCGATCGAGAGCAGGCACATCGTCGGGGTCGCACAGCCTTCGGAGACGGGTCATCCAAAATCCTTGACGAGATAGCCTACGGCTCTCGGGGCGAGACACAGGACATCATCTGCTTGGGACGCTTCCGAAAAATCGTTCTGGGTCATGCCGTGGCTCCCCCTTCGTACCAGGGTCGGGTCCGCTTCACGAGTCCGACCACGGACAGCATCACCGGCACCTCGACCAGCACGCCGACAACCGTCGCCAGCGCCGCGCCCGAGTTGAGGCCGAACAGACTGATCGCAGCGGCAACCGCCAGCTCGAAGAAGTTGGAGGCGCCGATCAACGCTGCGGGTGCGGCCACACACCATGCGACGCCGAGCCGGCGGCTCAGCCAATAGGCGAGCCCGGCGTTGAAATAGACCTGGATCAGGATCGGCACCGCGATCAGCGCGATGACGAGCGGATGGGCTATGATGGCCTCTCCCTGAAACCCGAACAACAGCACCAGCGTGCTTAGCAGCGCCAACAGCGATACTGGCCCAAGTCGGGTCAGCAGCCGGTCTAGCGGCACCTGGCCGCCCGATTCGATCACAATGCGTCGCACGATCTGCGCGACGATAACGGGCACGACGATGTACAGCATGACCGAGATCAGCAGCGTGTCCCACGGCACCGTGATCGACGCGACCCCGAGCAGCAGGCCGACCAAGGGCGCGAACGCGAACAGCATGATCACGTCGTTCAGCGCGACCTGGCTCAGCGTGTAGGTGGGCTCGCCCTCGCACAGGTTGGACCAGACGAACACCATCGCCGTGCAGGGCGCGGCGGCGAGCAGGATCAGGCCCGCGATATAGGAGCTGACCTCATCCACAGGGAGCAGCGGACGAAACAGCCAGCCCAGGAACAGCGTACCCAGCAGCGCCATCGAGAACGGCTTCACCGCCCAGTTGATGAACAGGGTGACGCCCACGCCCTTCCAGTGTTGGCGGACCGAGCCGAGCGCACCGAGATCGATCTTGAGCAGCATCGGAATGATCATCAGCCAGATGAGCACCGCCACCACGAGGTTGACGCGCGCGACTTCTGCCGACGCGATCGCGGAAAACAACCCCGGCAGCGCATAGCCAAGCACGATCCCGACCACGATGCAGAGTGCGACCCAGAGGCTGAGATAGCGTTCGAACGTGCTGATCACCGGCCTGGCTGGCGCAGAGACTGTCATGCCCCGATCCTGTCGCCCGCGTCGTCGACGACCTTCTCGCCATCTTCCTTGGTGAACGCCCCGCGCTGCCGTGCAGGCAGCAGGTCGAGAACCTCCTCCGACGGTCGACACAGCTTCACGCCGAGCGGCGATACGACGATCGGGCGGTTGATGAGGATCGGGTGCTCGATCATCGCATCGATGAGTTGGTCATCCGTGAGCGCGGGGTCGCCAAGACCAAGCTCGGCATAGGGCGCGCCCTTCTCGCGCAGCAGAGTGCGCGAAGTGATCCCCATGCGGCCGATCAGCGATACGAGCCGCGAGCGGTTCGGCGGTGTCTTTAGATACTCGATGACATGCGGTTCGATGCCGGCGTTCTGGATCATCGCAAGTGTGTCGCGCGACGTGCCGCACTCGGGGTTGTGATAGATGATGATATCGACGGTCATGGCAGCCTTCAGCAGCAGGGGTTGAGCTCGGCAATCAGCGGCTCGCAAAGCTCCGCCTTCCCGCCGCAGCAGTCGTTTACGAGAAACAGGGTGAGCGCCCTCAACTGATCAAGATTGGCGCGGTAGTTGATGACGCGGCTGCGCCGCTCCGAGCGGACCAAGCCAGCGCGGGCGAGGGTCGCGAGATGCACAGACATGGTGTTTTGCGGCACGTCGAGAGCTTTGGCGACTTCGCCGGCGGCCAGGCCTTCAGGTTCGTGGCGGACCAGAAGGCGGAATGCGTCGAGACGCGTGCCCTGCGCGAGCGCGCCGAGGGCAGATATTGCTGAGTCGCTTTCCATACATCCGGTATAATAGATATATGGATTTAAATCAAGGCTTGTCTGATTTTATCAAATGCCGACATTGCGCGATCCGTCGCGAACGACCTGCTTTGGTCGCGTGCTGCCGGTAGCCGAACGCCGTGTCGTGGGACTTACCTGCCGTTGGAAATCGGAGCAACGAACGACCGCTTTTCGCATAAGCGGACGTCTCACGTTCGTTGATGCCTTTGCTTCGAGTCGGTAGGCAAAATCCAGACTGGCCAGCATCAGCGACGCGTGCCAGCCTGGAAACAGTCGTCCTCAGAACCAGGATCGGATTCCGATCAGGAAATTCCATCCTCCTGCCTTCTCGTCCCGTGCACGCCGAAAATCTGCCGTGTCGCCAAAAGCGCGCTCATATCGGACGCCGACATAGGGCGCGAACTCGGGTACGAACTGGTAGCGCAGCCGTAGTCCCAGTTCGGCGGTGGAGAGGCCGGAGCCTATGCCAAGCTCAGGAACATCCTGCGCCGAAAAGTTGAGCTCAGCCGCAGGTTGAAGGATCAGCTTCTGGGTCAGACGCTGATCATATTCCGCTTCGATCCGCGCGGTGAAATCGCCTTTGTCCGACAGGAACAACGCCCCACCCATTTCGAACCAATAAGGGGCAAGGCCCTGGACGCCGACAACGGCGTAAGTCCGATCGGGCCCCGCGCCAAAATCCTGACGAATACCGGCCTGAAGATTCCACCACGGGTCGAGCGCACGGCTCCAGAGCGCCTGAACCTCGGCGCGTTCCGGACTCTCGCCAAAGCTGCTTTCTCCTTCGGTCTTGAACCACAGCCGGTCGATATCGCCACCGTACCAACCCTGGGCCTCCCACGCATAACCGTCCTTGCCCTTGCCCATGACCGCTTCCAGCTGATCGATCAGGATCATACCGCTTTTGATATCGCCATGCTCCTTGCGGACGGTTTCGCGTGCCGGGGCCATTGCTTGCGCGCCGAAAATGGCATCGGCAGCGTGATCGGGACCACGCAATGCCGCCGCTGACGGCGGCGCCACCGGCGGATCGGGAATGCCGGGTTCATGCCCAGCATGAGCCCGGTGCGCGTCCGTTGCGGAAGTGGAAGGCATCTGATGACCGGCGTGTGGATCCGATGGACCGGATGGAGACTGCGGCATATCGTGCCCGGCATGGGGGTCGTCAGCTTCTTCGTCCATCTGATGCCCCGCATGCGGATCGGCCGTCACCAGCTGTTCGGCGGCGGCATGGTTATGCTGCCCCAGCGCGGGCGTTGCGGCGGCCGCGAGAAGCAGGCTGAGGAGATACTTCATGCCGCATCTCCCTCCAGCGGACGGATGGTGACGACACGGAACATTCCGGCGTGCATGTGAAGCAGCAGATGGCAGTGAAAAGCCCAGTCGCCGGGTGCGTCTGCCGTCAGGTCTAAGCTGACCTTGCCGCCCGGCAACACATTGACCGTGTGCTTGCGGGGATAGCTGCCGGTATGGCCGTTCACCACCTCGAAGAAATGACCATGCAGATGAATCGGGTGGGTCATCATCGTATCGTTGATGAGCACGACGCGAGCGCGTTCGTTACGTTCGAAGCGGATCGGCTCGACCCCTTCGCTGAATTTCTCGCCATCGAACGACCACATGAAGCGCTCCATGTTGCCGGTGAGGTGGACCTCGATCGTGCGTTGCGGCGGGCGCGTGTCAGGGTTTGGGGTAAGCGACATAAGGTCACGGTAGGTCAGCACCTTGTGCCCGACATCTTCCAGCCCGACGCCCGGATCGCCGGTACGATCGACTGGTGACATGGCGATGGCATCCACGCCAACACCGACCTTGACGCTGTCGGGGACCAAAGACTTGTCGCGCATGTTCATGCTGCCCATCGAATGGGAGCCGCCATGATCCATCCCGGCCATTGCGCCATGGTCCATTCCAGCCATTGAACTATGATCCATGCTGCCCATGCCCATGTCCCTCATGGTGAGTGTCGGACGTGGGCGAAGCGGTGGAACGGGCGCGGTCATCCCCATGCGCGGCGCGAGCGTGGCGCGCGCCATGCCGGAACGATCGATCGATTCCGCGACGAGCGTGAACGCCTTGTCCTCGGTTGGCTGGATAATGACGTCATAGGTCTCGGCATTGCCGATCTGGAATTCGTCCACGGTCACCGGACGGACATTCAGCCCATCAGCGCTGACCACGGTCATGGGCAGACCCGGAATGCGGATATTGAAGATCGTCATGGTAGCAGCATTAATGAAGCGCAGCCGCACCCGCTCGCCGGAGCGAAAGAGGCCGGTCCAGTTTTCCTGCGGCCCGTGACCATTGACGAGATAAGTATAGGTGGCAGCCGTCACGTCCGCGATGTCCGTGGGGTCCATCCGCATCTTTCCCCACATGGCGCGGTCGGAAGCGGACATGCTCTCCTCGGGACCACCACGCAGCATGCCGAACAGCGTCTGCCTCTGGCGGTTGAAATAGCCGCCTTCCGATTTGAGCTTGGTGACGAGCTGGTGCGGATGCAGGAAGGTCCAGTCGCTGAGCACGATCACATGCTCGCGATCATAGGCGACCGGATCGGGCTCGGCGGGATCGATCACGATCGGCCCGTAATGGCCCTGCTGCTCCTGGAGTCCGGAGTGGCTGTGATACCAGTAGGTGCCGCTTTGCAGCAGCGGAAATTCGTAAACGAAGGTAGTGTGCGGCTTGATACCAGGGAAGCTGACGCCGGGAACGCCGTCCATCTGAAATGGTACGATCAGCCCATGCCAGTGGATCGAGCTATCCTCATCCAGCGTATTTTCGACATGGAGGCGCACATTCTGCCCCTCGCGCAGCCGGATCAGCGGCGCGGGCAATACGCCGTTCATCGTGACGGCATGGCCGGTGCGGCCGCCAACCGTAAAGGGGGTGTTCGCGATTTTAAGGTGGATATTCTCGCCCGAAAGCGTGGGCATCTGCGGCGCCAGCCCCGGCGAGCCGGCCAGACCTGCCGAACCCGATTGGGCCCAGGCAGGGAACAGGCCGGAAAAGCCCAGTCCGGCGGCGCCGACCGCGCCGGCACGCAGCAGGGATCGCCGATCGATCGTCTGTGTCATGATATTGTCCTCGGCTCCATCGGGGGAGCCCGCTATGTGCTGAATGGGCCGGGAGACGGGAAAGCCGCCTCCCGGTTTGCGTTCGATCAGTGCTGACTCATGCCATGTCCGGCATGCGGATCGGCGGCAGGCGCCTCCGCCTTGCCCTCGGCCTTCATTTTCTCGCAGCAGGCCATCTTGCCATCAGCCCCCTTGTCGCAGCAGCCGCTGGACATATCGTGACCTTCATGCCCGTCATGGCCGGTCTTTTCGCCCTGGCTGGTGGGTGGGGTGCGCACATCGGCCGGTGCGGCGCTCTGGGCGAAGGCTGGCATGGCGATCATCATCGTGATCGCAGCAATTATCAACTTCATGACTAATCTCCGGAAGAAATTGGATGAACCTCAATTCCCCGGAATCATGCGCGGCGGCGGCGTGTCTCTCTCAAGCGTGATCGCGATGAGATGTTTCTGTCCCGCAACAGAATATAAGGCCTTTGTTGGCCGATCCAACTGCTCGATGAGGGGAGGCATTGCCGGGAACGCCGCGCAGGCAACGGCGCAGTGCAGGCCGGGTTCGGGTGATTTACGATGGGAGGGAGATTCACTCCCGGCGCAATGCCCCGCGACCGAAGCCATCTCCATCGCACCCTGATGCGGCATAGCCGTTGCAGTGCCGCTCGCCATCGATACGGACGAGACGAGCATGGCAAGCGCAATCAGGAGCGACGAAAGCAACTTCATCGCAATCCTGTTGGGTGGTGGGGCCTGTTGGGCGGTTGGGCCATGGGTGACAACGATTCGAATCCTTTTCGAACCCTTCATGCACCTTGACACAATGATAAGGTCAAGTGCCTATTGACTCTGACATGGTGTCAAACTCCATCTTGCCCTGCGATAGAAGGAGACGGTTGATGGCCGAGTCGAAACATGGCGTTCATTCCGGTGTCCACAGTTGTTGTGGTGACCATGGCAAGCATTCCGCCGGACTGGTGGTCGACCCGGTTTGCGGCATGACGGTCGATCCCGAAAAAACCGCGCATCACGCGACCTATGCTGGCCACGACTATCATTTTTGCAGCGCCGGCTGCCGCGAGAAGTTCATTGCGGACCCGGAAGCGCATCTGAACAAGTCCGCCGTCGAACCCGTCGATGCGCCGCCGGGGACGATGTGGACCTGCCCGATGCATCCGGAGATCCGGCAGGGCCATCCCGGCGCCTGCCCGATCTGCGGCATGGGGCTTGAGCCGGAAATGGTCAGCGCCGATACCGGACCCAGCGCCGAGCTGCTCGACATGACACGGCGTTTCTGGATTGGCCTTGCGCTGGCCCTCCCGGTCTTCATCCTCGAAATGGGCGGGCACCTTTTCCCCGCGCTGCATCATCTCGTGCCCATGAAGCTGTCGATCTGGATCCAGTTCGCGCTGGCGACGCCGGTCGTGCTGTGGGCGGCCTGGCCCTTTTTCGAGCGCGGCTGGGCTTCGCTGAAGACGCGCAATCTCAACATGTTCACGCTGATCGCGATGGGGACCGGCGTCGCATGGGCCTATAGCGTCGTCGCGACGCTGGCGCCCGGTATCTTCCCGGACGCCTTCCGCGCCGCTGACGGGACCGTCGCGGTCTATTTCGAGGCGGCCGCCGTCATTACCGTGCTGGTGCTGCTGGGGCAGGTGCTGGAACTGCGCGCGCGCGAACGCACATCGGGCGCGATCAAGGCATTGCTCAACCTTGCCCCGAAAACCGCTCGGCGCATCGCCGAGGACGGCAGCGAGGCGGAAATCCCGCTGGAGGATGTGGCGGTGGGGGATCGGCTGCGGGTGCGGCCGGGCGAAAAGGTGCCGGTTGACGGCGTGGTCGAGGAAGGGCGTTCGGCGCTCGATGAATCGATGGTCACGGGCGAATCCATGCCCGTCACCAAGTCGGATGGCGACAGCGTGATCGGCGGCACGATGAACCAGAGCGGCGCCCTGGTCATTCGCGCCGACAAGGTCGGGCGCGATACCATGCTGTCGCGCATCGTCCAGATGGTCGCCGAGGCGCAGCGCTCGCGCGCGCCGATCCAGC
>NZ_ATHO01000006.1 GCF_000445065.1 Sphingobium quisquiliarum P25
CGCACCGGCTGCTGGCGCGCAGCGCGCGGCAGGTGGCGCGGACGGTCAGGGGGGCGCTGAACGCATGAGCGGACTGGATTACTGGCTGGCGGACAAGAGGCGGGGGCAGGAGACGCGCTTCATGAAGCGTTTCGCCCCGGCCTGCTGGACCGTCAATTTCCCGCGCCCGATGATGGCGAGCGTCGTCACCACGGCCGCCGACGCGCTGCGGGTGGACGCCGTTTTCTATGGATCGGGCGATCTGGCGGGGCTGATCTGGGAAGCGGAGGACAAATGGAGCCATCCGCTGCTGGCCTATGAAACGGCGAGGGACTTCCGCCAGTGCGTGCTGCGGTTCCGCTGGCGCAGCGGGGGGCTGAGGCGGCTGGACGAGACGCACGGGCCCACGCTGACGATCGAGGGCAGGGACGAGGCGGGGCAAGCGCGATCCTGGTATGTGCGGCTGTGGAACTATGCCGATGGATCGCCGGAGGATGCGCGGGTCACGCTGGACTTTGCCGATCTGGACGGCGGATTCCTGCTGCCCGGCGAGGCTGATCCGGTGTGGGCCGGGGATGTCGACCGGATGTTCATTTCCATCGCTCCGCCCGGCTATGACGCGGGGTCGACGCCCTTCGGCGCGGCGGTGGAGGGATGGGCCGAGATCAGCGGCATGAGCTGCGACGGCGCGGGAAGCGTGCTGAAGGTTGGCGACGTCATGGTGCCCGAACATGGGCTGTCGATGGCGACGGGTTATGACGACTGTTTCAACCAGACGCCGGAGCGGATCGTCGCGTCCATCCATGCGCTGGGCTATCGCGGCGACATCAACCATTATGTCGGCATGAGCCATTATTTCCGGCTCGAACCGCTGGGCGACGGCCATTATGTGAGTCTGGCGGGTGGCGTGCTGAATGCGCCATGCACGGCCTGGCACGCCGATTTCGCGCGGCGGGCCAGGGCGATGGGGATGGGGATCATCTGGTCTCTGTCCTACGAGCTGTTCGACGCGCATTGCTGGAACGACTGGAAGCAGCGGGCGGAAAATGGCGCGCCCGCGCTGACCGGCTGGTCGCCGCCTTCGACATTGCTGTCGCCAGCGCATGACGGGGCGATGAGCTATTTGCGGCTGGTGGCGGGCGCCTTTGTTTCCATCGCGCTGGCGGCGGGCCTGACCGTCAAGTTCCAGGTCGGCGAGCCATGGTGGTGGGTGATGGGCGATGGCCGCATCTGCCTGTATGACGATGCGGCGCGGGCGGCGTTCGGGGGCAGCCCGGTGTCCATCCCCGATGTGCGAGGGACGCTGACCGCCGCGCAGAAAGCGCTGCTGGATCAGGCGGGCGCGGTGCTGGCGGCTTCGACGGCGGCGCTGTGCGCATGGGTCAAGGGGGTCGCGCCGGGCGCGGTGACGCATCTGCTGGCCTATCTGCCGACCGTGCTCGACCCGCTCGCGCCGGAGGCCAAGCGGGCGAACATGCCCGTGGGATGGGCATATCCTGCGTTCGATGTGCTGCAACTGGAAGATTATGACTGGGTGACCGAAGGGCGGCGGAGCCTGACGGACAAGGGCGTCGCGCTTGCGACAGCGCGGCTGGGCTATCCGGTCGCGGAGCAGCATTATTTTTCCGGCTTCGTGCTGTTGCCGAGCCAGGCGGTGCAGTGGCGCAGGATCGCCGATGCGGCGGAGATGGCGGTGCGGCGCGGGACCGCCGCGACCTTTATCTGGGCGCTGCCGCAGGTGGCGCGGGACGGCTTCACCTGCTTCAGACTTCAGGAGGATGAGGACATGCAAGCCTTTGACGATGTGGCTTTTCCTTTGAGCATTGGGCGCGAGGCCAGCCTGTCGCCCGCATTTTCGACGCAGATCGTCGAGAGCCCGTCAGGGCATGAGCGGCGCAGCAGCGACTGGGCCGATGCGCGGTTGTCGTTCGATGCCGGGCCGGGGGTCCGGTCGGAGGCGGATATCGCCGCGCTGATCGCCTTTTTCCGTGCGCGGCGGGGCGCGGCACGGGGCTTTCGCCTGACCGATCCCTATGACGATCGCAGTTGCGCGATCGGGCAAGCGCCGAGCGCGATAGACCAGCGGCTGGGCATCGGCGATGGCGTGCGCGCAGAGTTCCCCTTGCAGCGCCATTATGGCGGCGGGGAGGACGCGCAGACGCGGCGGATCACGCGGCCGGTGCCGGGGAGCATCAGGGTTGCCGTGAATGGCGTGGAACTGTCGGGCGGGTGGAGCCATGCGGGGTTGGGCGTCATCGCTTTCGATGCCGCGCCAGCGCCGGGCGCGGTGGTGACGGCGGGGTTCCGTTTCGATGTGCCGGTGCGCTTTGCCGAGGACCGGCTGGACATCAACCGCGCGACCTTTGCCGCGGGCGAAGCGCCTTCGGTGCCGCTGGTGGAGATCAGGGAATGAGCGGGCTGGAGGGATTGGACAGGCCGCTCGCCACGCTGGCTTTCTGCTGGCGGCTGGAGCGGCACGACGGCGTCACCATCGGCCTGACCAGCCATGACCGGGACCTGGAGATCGGCCATGTCCGCTATCGCGCCGCGCCGGGAATGATGCCGTCGGCGATCCACAGCCGGATCACGGCGGAGGGCAGCGATACCGATGTGGCGGGCGCGCTGGTGGCGGATGCGATCAGCGAGCGCGACCTGATGGCGGGGCGCTGGGACGGCGCGGCGCTGGAATTGCGGCTGACGGAATGGGAAGCGCCCGGCGAGATGTGGCTGTTGCTGGCGCGGGGCGAGATCGGCAGCGTGACCTGCCGGGGCGGCGCTTTCACGGCGGAACTGGTGGGGGCGATGGCTGCGCTGAAAGGGCCGGTCGCGCCGTCTACCTCGCCCGATTGCCGGGCGCATCTGGGCGACGGGCAGTGCCGCGTGGACCTGGCGGGGCGGCGGAAGCTGGTGACGGTGACTGGCGTGGATGATGCGGTGGTGAGCGCGACTGGCCTTGCCGCTGGCGTCTATGGCTATGGCAACCTGCGCTGGCTGACGGGGCCCAATTGCGGGACGGTGCAGGCGGTCATCGACAATGATGCGGGCAGCGTGACGCTGGCCGACGCGCCGCACTTTGTGGTGGAGCCGGGAACGATGGCGCTGCTGACGGAAGGGTGCGACCGGCGGCTGGAAAGTTGCGCCACGCGCTTTGGCAATGCCGCCAATTTCAGGGGCGAACCCTATCTGCCGGGGACGGATCTGCTGACCCGCTATCCCGGCGCATGAGTGATGAGGAGAGGGCGGCGCGGATCGTCGCCGCCGCGCGCGATCTGGTGGGCGCGCCCTTCCGCCTGCACGGCCGCAGCGTGGAGCGGGGCGTGGATTGCGTGGGGCTGGCCGTGCTGGCCCTTGCGCAGGCGGGGCACAGGGGCACGCCGCCGCGCGGATATGGCCTGCGATCCGGGAATGAAGCGGTGGCGCGCGGCTGGCTGGGCTGGGCGGGGCTGGTGGAAACGGATGGCGGCAGGCCCGGCAGTCTGGCGCTGGTGCGGCCGGGGCCGTTGCAACTGCATCTGATGGTGGTGGTGCCGGGCGGCCATGTGCACGCCCATGCGGGGCTGGGGCGCGTGGTCGAGATGCCGGGGCCGTCACCCTGGCCGGTGATCGGCCACTGGCGAATGGAACAGGAGGAGAGATGGCGACTATCGTTCTGACGGCGCTGGGCACCGCCATTGGCGGGCCGCTGGGCGCGGCGATCGGCGGGCTGATCGGCAACAGCCTGGACCAGGCGGTGCTGTTCAGGCCCAAGGGCGTGGAAGGGCGGCGGCTGGCGGACTTGCAGGTGCAGACGTCCACCTATGGCGCGCAGATACCGAAGATTTTCGGCACGATGCGCGTCGCTGGCACGGTGATCTGGGCGACGGACCTCAAGGAAAAGCGGAGCAGGAGCGGCGGGGGCAAGGGGCGGCCGAGCGTCACCAGCTACAGCTATTCATCGAGCTTCGCGGTTGCCCTGTCGGCGCGGAAGGTCAAGGCGGTGCGGCGTATCTGGGCTGACGGAAATCTGCTGCGCGGGGCGGCGGGGGACTTCAAGACGGAACTGGGCGCTTTCCGGCTGCATGGCGGCGGGGAGGAGCAGGCGGCCGACCCGCTGATCGCGTCGGCGCAGGGGCTGGCGCGCGCGACCGCGCATCGCGGCATCGCCTATGCGGTGTTCGAGGATCTGCAACTGGCGGATTTTGGCAATCGCATCCCATCGCTGACGTTCGAGGTGGAGGCGGATGAGGGCGCTGCCGGCATCGGCGCGGTCGCGCGGGAGCTGTGCGGGGATGTGCTGGCCGGAGGGTTGCCGGGCGCGGTGGATGGCTATGCGGCGGGCGGACGCGACGTGGCGGACGCGCTGGCTCCCTTGATCGAGGCGCATGACCTTGCCTTTGTCGACAACGGCGGGGGGCTGGGGCTTGCCGGTTCCGTGGTCGAAGGGACTCCGGCCGAGATTGGGCGCGAAAGGCTGTGCCAGCGAGTGAACGGGCGCATACTGGACCCGTCCGAGCGGTCGGGCGCGGCGGCGGAAGGCGTTCCGGCCGCGCTATCGCTTCGTCACTATGATGCGGAGCGGGACTATCAGGCTGGCGTCCAACGAGTGAGCCGTCCGGGGCCGGGGAGGACGGAGCAGGGCATCGACCTGCCCGCCGTGCTTTCAGGCGATGCGGCGCGGACGCTGGCGGCGCGGCGGCTGGCCCATGCCTGGGCAGGGCGATCGAGCATGTCCCTGCGCTGCGGCTGGGATGCCCTGCGCCATGAGGCTGGCGATGTGGTGCGCGTGGAAGGCGCGCCGGGCCGATGGCGGATCGAGGAGCGGGAATGGGAGGGGATGGCGGTCCGCCTTGCCCTGCGCCGCGTGCCGGGAGCGGAGGCGGTGCTGCCCGCCGGTGCGTCTTCGGGAACGGTGGTGCGGCAGGAAGATGCGCCGCATGGACCGACGAAGCTGATGCTCGTGGACCTGCCGCCGATCAGGGATGGTTCGGCCGTGGCTCCGGTGATCGTGGCCGCGGCAAGCGGCGGGGCGGGATGGCGGGGCGCGGCGCTGTTCTCAATGAGCGCGAGCGGCGAGGCGGCGCCCGTGGGACGAACCGCTCCGGCCGCGGTGATGGGGCGGGTGGACGGCGTGCTGCTGCCGGGCAGCGCGACGATGATCGATGAGCCCAACGCCTTGCATGTCACGCTGGGATCGGCGGACATGGAATTGGCGGATGCGGACGAGGCGGCCTTGTCCGCTGGGCGCAATCTTGCGCTGGCGGGGCGTGAACTGATCCAGTTTTCGCGCGTGGCGCAGACGGGGCCGGATAGCTTCCGGCTGGAAGGGCTGCGGCGGGGCCTGTGCGGGACGGAATGGGCGATGGGGGCGCATGAACCGGGTGAGGCGTTTCTGTTGCTGGAAGAGGAGCGGCTGGCCGAACCCTTCGTGGCGCAGAGCGGTGTCGAGCCGGGGGCGCTGCTTCGCCTGGCGGCGATCGGCGTGGGCGACGCGGAACCGGCGGAAGCGGCGCTGGTGGTGAGCGGCGAGGCGCTGATCCCGCCGTCTCCGGTGCATGTGCGCGCCGTTGCGGACGGATCGGGCGGATGGACGATTGGCTGGACACGGCGGAGCAGGGGCGGGTGGCGCTGGCTCAGCGGGTCGGATGCGCCGCTGACCGAGCAGAGCGAACGCTATGAGGTGAGGGTGCTGCGTGGCGGCGCTCTCCTCCGCAGGGTGGAAATCGTTGAGGCCGCCTGGTCCTACGATGCGGCCATGATCGCTGCCGATGGCGGCGGAGCAGTGGCGATCGAGATCCGGCAGATCGGGTCCTTTGCGGCGGGCCGTCCGGCCGTGCTGCCGCTTTTCCTCTGACAGCTTTCCTGGAAGGATATGATGATGACGACCGATGTGACGCCCCGCTGGGCGCTGCCGCAGCTTTTTTCAGGGCAGGCGCAAAAGGAGCTTTTCCACAATGAGGCGCTGGCGCGGATCGACATGCTGCTGCATGGCGAGGTGGAAAGCGCCGATCAGAATGAGCCTCCCGCAGATCCGGCACCCGGCAAATGCTGGATCGTCGCGGCGGGCGCCATGGGGGCATGGGCGGGGCAGGAGGATGCCGTCGCCTGCTGGACTGAAGGCGGGTGGCGGTTCGTCGCGCCGCGCACTGGCCTTTCCTTATGGGTGACCGACCGCGCCAATAACATGCATTATACCGGCGGGAGCTGGCAGGATGCGGGACTTGGCGAGGACGGATTGTATTTTGGCGGCCTTCGGATCGTCGGCAGCCAGGGCGCGCCGATTACTGCGCCCGCCGGGGGCGCGACTGTCGATGGTGAGGCGCGAAGCTCCATCGCTGCTATCCTTGCTGTTCTGCGCCACCACGGGCTCATCGCGTCATGACTTTGTCATAGGAAACTTTTACATGAAAGGTCTTTGCCTTTACCTTGTTTCCTGCCTCAATCGGCCGATATGATGTAAAAGTGCAACAGTTTCGCCAAATGTGGACTTGCCATGAAACTTTCTTGCCGATACAGGGTTTCAGCAGTCCTTCGTGACACTTTTGAAAGGGGAATCCAAATGCGGAAGCTTGCCCTCGCGGCTGCGCTTGCGACCAGCGCCCTGGCCACCCCGGCCCTGGCGCGTGATGACAGCTGGTACATCGGTATCGACTCCGGCGTCGTGCTTGTCGAAGATCAGGACATCACCTTCACCCCCGGTTTCGACGACACGGGCGCACTGGTTCCCGGTGGCGTGACCGGCACTGCCGACTACCACAAGGGTTGGGACGGCGACGCGGTGATCGGCTATGACTTCGGTGGTTTCCGTCTGGAAGCCGAAGCTGCCTACAAGCGCGCCAAGGTTGACCTCGACAAGACCGGCATCGGCGGTTCGGCCTCGGCCCTGTCGTTCATGCTGAACGGCCTTCTGGATTTCGGTGCTGACGATGGCCTTCAGGGCTTTGTCGGTGGCGGTGTCGGCGTTTCGCGCGCCAAGCTGGCCAACGATGTGGTCAACGATTCCGACACCGGCTTCGCCTGGCAGGCGATCGCTGGCGTTCGTTACCCGCTGACCAACAACCTCGACGTCTCGCTGAAGTATCGCTTCTTCAACCAGGACGACATCAACCTGATCCCTGCCTACACGACCTTCGCTGGTCCGGCTGGCGCGGATGTGGAAACCAAGCTGCGTACGCACAGCTTGCTGCTGGGTCTGGCGTATAACTTCGGTGAGCCGGCTGCTCCGCC
>NZ_ATHO01000007.1 GCF_000445065.1 Sphingobium quisquiliarum P25
GGCGGCGGTCGCGTCCTGCACGCTGGCGGCGGCGGCGCGGGTCGCGACATCACCCGTAACGGGATTGGCGCGTTCGAATGTGGAGGCGGCGGCGCGCGATTCGCCACCGATAACCAAAAGGATTTCCGATGCAGGCATGTCCTGGCTCCTTCATTATTGTTATGATCCATAACAACATTGATCGCTATGAACAATAGCATTATGGCATGGATATGGACCAGCTTGTCAGCCCGAAAACCCTTCGCGATCCCGTCTCTTCGCGGCTGGGATATCTGCTGCGGCGGGCGTCTTCGGCGATGATGGCGGACCTGGGCAGCGCGCTGGCGGAGATCGGGCTGCGCCCGGTGGAAGGGACGATCCTGATCCTTGTCGGGGCCAATCCGGGCTGCATCCAGAGCGAGCTTGGCCGCGTGCTGGGCATCAAGCGCGCCAATATGGTGCCGTTGATCACCGCGCTGGCGGCGAAGGGCTATATCGAAAAGTCGCCGGTCGACGGGCGTTCGCTGGCGCTGACGCTGACGAAGATGGGCGAGGCGGCGCGGGCGGAGGCGGAGGCGGTGATGGACGCGCATGAGGGGCGGTTCGACACGCTGCTCGGCGACCGGGACAGGCAGGCGCTGCGGGACGCGCTGTCGGTGATCGCGGCGCACGCCGTGGACGATTTCGCGGGATAGGCTGCGCCGCCCTCATCCTGACAGTGTTTGTCTATCAAGAGCGGCCCGGCTCGGCTATGACGGGGCATGCAGACGCGGCTTGTCGAATATTTTCTGGCCCTTGAGCGCGAAGGCCATTTCGCGCGGGCGGCGGCTTCCTGCAATGTGTCGCAGCCCAGCCTGTCGGCCGGGATCGCCTCGCTTGAGGAGCAACTCGGCAAGCGGCTGATCCGGCGCGACCGCAAATTCGCGGGGTTGACGGCGGAGGGGGAGGCGATCCTTCCCTGGGCGCGGCAGCTTGTCGCCACGGCCGAAGCGATGGAGCAGGCGGCGGAGACCGCGCGCGGGCCGCTAAGGGGCGAATTGCGCCTTGGCTCCATACCCGCCGCCATGCCGGTGATCGGCAGCCTGGCCGAAGCGATGCTCAGCCGCCATCCCGGCCTCAACATTTCCGTTAGGGCGCTGACTTCCCGCCAGATCGAGCGCGACCTTGCGGCTTTCGAGCTGGATGCGGGCATCACCTATCTTGATTTCGAGCCGCCCGCCCATGCGCTTTCCGTGGCGCTCTATGCCGAACGGACCATGCTGGTGAGCGCAGCCGGGGGCATCCCCATTCCCGATCCGCTCGATTGGGCGGATCTGGCGCAACTGCCGCTCTGCCTTCTGCACCAGGGGATGCAGAACCGCCGCATATTGGATTCGCGGCTGGCCGAACGCGGTCTTGCCCTGCGGCCGCGCGTCACCGCCGACAGCTATATCGCGCTGCTGGGGCTGGTGCAGCATGGCAGGCTATGTTCCATCATCCCGGACAGCCACGCCGCTCTGCTGGAAGGGCTGGCATGGGCAAGGATGGTGCCGCTGCCCGATATGGACGAAGGCAGCAGGGTGGGCGTGGTTGTGCCGGACAGCGCGCCGCTCGGCCCGTTGGCGCAAGCGGTGCTGAACGTCGCGCGCGAATTGAGACTGCCGCCCGGTTTCGACCTGACGTGATAGGATGATCCTATCATTGATAGCTTAGATCGATTTGACCTGACTTGGCGAAGGCCGCACCATGGCCGCACGAAAAGGCCGGACAGGCAGGGTAGAATGGAAGAATTCATCGGCGCATGGACAGCGCGCCACGGTAAGTCGCGTGACAGGCTGCTGCCATTGCTGCACGCGATTCAGGAAGAGGCCGGATATGTCGATGATGCCATCGTCCCGGCGATAGCGCAGGCGCTTAACCTGTCGCGCGCGGACGTGCATGGGGTCATCACCTTCTACCATGATTTCCGCAGGGCCGCGCCCGGCCGCCATGTCGTGAAGCTGTGCCGCGCGGAAAGCTGTCAGGCGCGCGGCGGGGCGGCGATCGAGGAAGCGGCGGCCCGGCGGCTTGGCGTTCCCATGGGGGAAACGCGCGTCGATGGGCAGCTCAGCCTTGAGCCGGTTTACTGCCTTGGCCTTTGCGCGATCGGCCCGAATGCGCTGGTCGACGGACGCCCCGTGGCGCGGGTCGACGCGGCGGCGCTGGAGCGGATCGCGGCGGAGGTGGCGGCATGACGCGGGTGTTCATTAGCCGGGACATGGCCTCCATCGCCCTGGGCGCGGACGATGTCGCGCGCGCCTTTGTGCAGGCGGGGTGCGAGGTGGTGCGCACCGGATCGCGCGGGCTGTTCAGCATCGAGCCCCTGGTCGAGGTGGAGACGGACGAAGGGCGGATCGGCTACGGCCCGGTGGGGCCGCAGGATGTGGCGGCCGTGCTGGACGGCACCCATGGCGCGCGGCTGGGCAGGGTGGACGATCTGCCCTTCTTCGCCGGACAGCAGCGTTTCACCTTCGCCCGCTGCGGCGTCATCGATCCGCTGAGCCTTGCCGATTATGCGGCGCATGGCGGCTGGCGGGGCCTGGAAAAGGCGCGCGGCCAATCGCCGCAGATGGTGGTGGATGCGGTCAAGGCGTCGGGCTTGCGCGGGCGCGGCGGGGCTGGCTTTCCCACCGGCATCAAATGGCAGACCGTGCTGGACGCGTCCGCCGCCACCAAGTTCATCGTCTGCAACGCGGACGAAGGCGACAGCGGCACTTTCGCCGACCGCATGCTGATGGAAGGCGACCCCTTCTGCCTGATCGAGGGCATGGCGATCGCAGCCCATGCCGTGGGGGCGGGCCATGGCTATATCTATATCCGGTCCGAATATCCCTTCTCCATCGCCGCCATGCGCGCGGCGATCGACGCGTCGGCGCACATCGTCGCACCCTTTACCCTGGAGGTGCGCGAAGGCGCGGGCGCCTATGTCTGCGGCGAGGAAACTGCGCTGCTCGACAGTATCGAGGGGAAGCGCGGACAGGTTCGCGCCAAGCCGCCCTTGCCCGCGTTGCAGGGGCTGTTCGGCCAGCCCACCGTCATCAACAATGTGCTGAGCCTGGCCGCCGTGCCCTTCATCCTGGCGGAGGGAGCGGAGGCGTATGCGGCCGTTGGTTTTGGCCGGTCGCGCGGGACCATGCCGGTGCAGCTTGCGGGCAATGTAAAACATGGCGGGCTGTACGAGATCGGCTTTGGCATTACGCTGGGCGAGCTTGTGAACGGCATCGGCGGCGGCACGGCGAGCGGACGGCCGGTGCGGGCGGTGCAGGTGGGTGGGCCGCTGGGCGCCTATTTCCCGCCCGGCATGTTCCATCTGCCCTTCGACTATGAAGCCTTCGCGCAGGCGGGCGGGCTGATCGGCCACGCCGGGATCACCGTGTTCGACGACAGCGTGGACATGGCGCATATGGCGCGCTTCGCCATGGAATTCTGCGCGGCCGAAAGCTGCGGCAAATGCACCCCCTGCCGTATCGGATCGACGCGAGGGGTGGAGATCATGGACCGGATCATCGCCGCACGTGTTCCCGCGCAGTCAGGCGCGGGAGGGCAGATTGCGCCTTCTCGCAATGGCGTGCTGGAAAAAGCCCTTTATTCCCGCGCGCCGGACCGGATCGATGTGTCGGTCGAAGCACAGACCCGCCTGCTGCGCGATCTGGCCGACACGATGAAATATGGCTCGCTCTGCGCACTGGGGGGCTTCACCCCCTATCCGGTGCTGAGCGCGCTCGACCATTTTCCTGAGGATTTCGGCGCGCCCGCGCCCATTAAGGAGGCCGCGGAATGACCTTTGCCCGCGAAACCGACCATGGCACCCCGCCAGCATTGTCGACCGGCAAAACGGTCACGCTCACCATCGACGGTCAGAGCGTCACCCTGCCCGAAGGCACCAGCATCATGCGCGCCGCATCGCTGACCGGCGGGTCGATCCCTAAGCTGTGCGCGACCGACAGTCTGGAAAGCTTCGGGTCCTGCCGCCTCTGCCTGGTGGAGGTGGAGGGGCGCGCGGGCTATCCCGCATCCTGCACCACGCCGGTGGCCGATGGGATGGTGGTGCGCACCCAGACCGACCGGCTGAAGCAACTGCGGCGCGGGGTGATGGAACTCTATATCTCCGACCATCCGCTCGACTGCCTCACCTGCGCGGCCAATGGCGATTGCGAATTGCAGGATCAGGCCGGGGCGGTCGGCCTGCGCGATGTGCGCTACGGCTATGACGGCGCGACCAACATGGGGCAGCTCAAGGACCAGTCGAACCCCTATTTCGACTTCGATCCCAGCAAGTGCATCGTCTGTTCCCGCTGCGTGCGCGCCTGTGAGGAGGTGCAGGGCACCTTCGCGCTGACGATCGAGGGGAAGGGCTTCGATTCCAAGGTTTCCGCTTCGCAGGACGACAGCTTCCTTGGTTCCGAATGCGTGTCCTGCGGCGCGTGCGTGCAGGCGTGCCCGACCGCCTCGCTGATCGAAAAGAAGGTGGTCGAAACCGGAACGCCCGACCGCGCCGTCGTCACCACCTGCGCCTATTGCGGCGTCGGCTGCACTTTCCGCGCGGAAATGCGCGGCGAAGAACTGGTGCGCATGGTGCCGTGGAAGGAAGGCAAGGCCAATCGCGGCCATAGCTGCGTCAAGGGCCGCTTCGCCTGGGGCTATGCCCGGCACCGCGACCGCATCCTCAATCCCATGATCCGCGCGTCGGTCAGCGAGCCGTGGCGCGAAGTGTCGTGGGGGGAAGCGATCGCCCATACCGCCAGCGAGTTCCGCCGCATCCAGGCGAAATATGGCACGCGCAGCATCGGCGGCATCACCTCCAGCCGCTGCACCAATGAGGAAACCTTCCTGGTCCAGAAGCTGATCCGCCAGGGGTTCGGCAACAATAATGTCGATACCTGCGCGCGCGTCTGCCACTCGCCGACCGGCTATGGGCTCAGCAAGACCTTTGGCACCTCTGCCGGGACGCAGGATTTCGACAGCGTGATGAAGGCCGACGTGATCCTGGTCATCGGCGCCAATCCGACGGACGGGCATCCGGTCTTCGCCTCGCGCATGAAGAAGCGGCTTCGGCAGGGCGCGAAGCTGATCGTCATCGATCCCCGCCGCACCGACCTGGTGAAGTCGCCCCATGTCCAGGCGGAACATCATCTTCCCCTGCGCCCCGGCACCAATGTCGCCATGCTGACCGCGCTCGCCCATGTGGTCGTGACGGAAAAGCTGTATGACGAAGCGTTCATTCGCGCGCGGTGCGATTGGGACGAGTTTCAGGACTGGGCGGATTTCGTGTCGGAACCCGCCCGCTCCCCCGAAGCGATCGAGCCGCTGACCGGCGTCAGGGCGGATGAGGTGCGGGCCGCCGCGCGCCTTTACGCCACGGGCGGCAATGGCGCGATCTATTATGGCCTGGGCGTTACCGAACATAGCCAGGGCAGCTCGACCGTCATGGCCATCGCGAACCTTGCCATGGCCACCGGCAATGTCGGGCGCGAAGGCGTGGGCGTGAACCCGCTGCGGGGCCAGAATAATGTGCAGGGCGCCTGCGACATGGGCAGTTTCCCGCATGAGTTCAGCGGATATCGCCATGTCTCGGACGATGCGACGCGGGGACTGTTCGAACGCGCCTGGGGCGTAAGGCTCGATCCCGAACCGGGCCTGCGCATTCCCAACATGCTCGACGCTGCGACCGATGGCCGTTTCAAGGGCATATTCATCCAGGGCGAGGACATCCTGCAATCCGACCCCAACACCCACCATGTCGCGGCGGGCCTTGCGGCGATGGAATGCGTGGTGGTGCAGGACCTGTTCCTCAACGAAACCGCCAACTATGCCCATATCTTCCTGCCCGGATCGACCTTTCTGGAAAAGGACGGCACTTTCACCAATGCCGAACGGCGCATCCAGATGGTGCGCAAGGTGATGGCCCCGCTCAACGGCTATGCCGATTGGGAAATCGTGCAGTTGGTCGCCAACGCCATGGGGCTGAATTGGACCTATGATCATCCTTCGCAGATCATGGACGAGATCGCGGCGCTGACGCCTACTTTCGCGGGCGTGAATTATGACCGGCTGGAGGCGGAAGGATCGCTGCAATGGCCCGCCAACGAAGCCGCGCCCGCCGGGACGCCGACCATGCACATAGACGGTTTCGTGCGGGGCAAGGGCAAGTTCGTCGTCACCGGCTATGTGCCGACTGATGAGAAGACGGGTCCGCGTTTCCCGCTGCTGCTGACCACGGGGCGCATCCTCAGCCAATATAATGTCGGCGCGCAGACGCGGCGGACGGGCAACACGGCCTGGCACCCGGAAGACCGGCTGGAAATCCATCCCAGCGATGCGGAGAACCGGGGCCTGAAGGATGGTGACTGGGTGACGCTGCGCAGCCGGGCGGGGGAGACGACCTTGCGCGCGCTCATCACCGAACGGGTCGCGCCCGGCGTCGTCTATACGACCTTCCACCATCCCGAAACGCAGGCGAACGTCATCACCACGGACTTTTCCGACTGGGCGACCAACTGCCCGGAATATAAGGTGACGGCGGTGCAGGTCTCCGCCTCCAACGGTCCCAGCGAATGGCAGCAGGACTATGCGGCCCAGGCGCGCAACAGCAGGCGCATTGCGCCGCTGGAGGCGGCGGAATAGGATGGCGGGCATGAGCGATGATATCGAGGTCATGTCCACGACCGGCAGGCTGATCTACATGGCGCACCAGATCGCCCTCAATCTGGCGACCATGGGCGAGGAGGGCGCGGTCACGGCGCTGACCGACCATCTGACCAGCTTCTGGGACCCGCGCATGAAGGAGCAGATCATCGCCATCGCCCGTGATGAGCCGGATCGCCTGTCCCCCCTTGTGGCGGCGGCGGTCGCCCGCATGGCGCAGGGAAGGGCCGCGCCGCACCCCGATGAGGACCAGTTCAATTCCGTGAATGAGGTCGGGCATTGCGACGCTGGCTAAGCGCTTCACGATGACGCCCCCTGATGATGAGAGCGGCGCGCCGCTTTCCCGCCTGTCCTTCGCGCGGCTGACGCCTGATGGCGGCACGGCGGTTGCTGGCCGCGCGCTCGCCGACGAGGTGCCGGTCGCGATCGAGTTCAACGGCATCGGCTATGCCGTGCTGATGGCGACACCGGCCGATATCGACGACCTGATATTGGGATTCGCCCTGGCCGAGCGGCTGGCCGGGCCCGAAGATCCTCCCTTCGACGTGGATAGCCACCGCACGGATCGGGGCATCGTCGCCCGCGCCACCTTGCCCCAGACGCGGACCGCCGCCTTGCTCGACCGCGTGCGGCACCGCGCGTCGGAATCCTCCTGCGGCATTTGCGGCATCGAAAATCTGGAGCAGGCCATCCGCCCCTTGCCCAGGGTGATCGCCCCGGCTGCGGCGGGCCGCGCGGCCATATTCCGCGCCCTTGCCAACCTGACCGATCATCAGCCGCTCAATGCCGAAACCGGCGCCGCCCATGCCGCCGCATGGGTCACAGCGGACGGGACCATCCGTCTGGTGCGGGAGGATGTCGGGCGGCACAATGCCTTCGACAAGCTGGTGGGGGCGATGCGCCGCATGGATGCGGGGTGGGACGGCGGCTTTGCGCTGCTGTCATCACGCTGTTCCTATGAACTGGTGGAAAAGGCGGTCCTGTCGCAATGCCCCCTGCTCGTGACGATCTCCGCCCCCACCCGTCTGGCGGTGGAACGTGCCGAAGCTGCGGGCCTTCCCCTTATCGTCCTGGCGCGCAGCGATGCGCTGCTGGCGCGGGGTCTGGCCAACGGCTTCTGACGGGGCGGAGAGGTCAGCGATCCACCGGCACGAGGCGCTGCAATCTGCGGCCCTGCACTTCCGCCACATAGATGACGCGCCGGCTGTCGCTGTCGATCAGGTGAGGTCCCTTGAACTCACCCGGACCTGTCCCGGCCTGGCCGATCGTGCCGATCACCCGCAGCCGTTTGCGGTCGATGACCACCATCATGCCGTTGCCCCAGTCGGCGGTGAACAGATAGCGTTGATCGGGATCGCGCGAAAAGGTGATGCCGGACACGGTCAGCGGGTTCGCCAGCCCCCGGTTGACCACGACCTCGCCCAGGAACTTGCCTGTCGCCGTGAAGGCCTGAATGCGCTGATGCCCGCGATCGGAGACATAGACCGTGCCGTCCCGCGCCCGCTCGACGCCGTGCACCCCTTCGAAATCCTTCGCCTCGCCCGATACCGGCATTTGCTTTTGCGGGGCCGGGGAAGGCGCCTGCTCTGGCGGCGGCGCGCCGTAAGCGCCCCACTGGCGCAGAAACGCCTTGTCCCGTTGCGACAGCACCACCAGCCTCTGATTGCCATAGCCGTCCGCGACATAGACTTCCCGTGCACGATCATCGACGAAGATGTCGCCCGGCGCATGGAAATTCCGCCGGTCGAAATTCCCCCTCGTCGCGCCGCGCCGTCCGATCTGGCGAAGGAAACGCCCGTCCCGGCTGAACACCAGGATCATGTCGTCCCCATGCCCGGCGCTGCGGTCATTGCCGCCGATCCACACTTCGCCGTTCGCCGCAACCGCCAGGCTGTGCTCGCTCCCAGGCCATTCATATCCTTCCGCCGGGCCGCCAAAGCCGCGCAGATACCGTCCCTGTTCGTCGAATTCGGCGATCGGCGGCGCGACCTGGGCGGGATCGCGATCCTTTACCGTGCGGGGCCGGTGCAGCACCCACACATGATCCCGCCCGTCGACCGCGACGGCCACAACCTCGCCCATGGTGAGACCGGCGGGAAGCTTCAGCCAATCGGTTTCATAGCGGAACTGCGGCATGGGCAAGGTCACGGGACCGGCGGAGGACGCCGCGACCGTCAAAGGCGCGGTCATTGCAAGCAACAGGATGGAAGGCAGCGAAAATCTGAACATCACAATCTCACTTCTGCCAAGGGTTCCAACAGAGCATCCGGGGCGGTTATTTCAATGTTCCGGCGGTCCAGGATCGCGCAATGTCCATGTCCTTCGCCGCGTCGGCGGTTAGCGCCGTCACATCGACCCAGCCGATCCGGCTGAAGAAGTTCGGAAGATATTGCGCGCTGTGCACCGCGGCATAATCCTTCCATGCGCTCAAAGCATTTTCCAGATGCTGGACGGCATCGGCCTTCTGCGCCACGTCACCAGAAGCATCGAACAGGGCGAGCGCACAGGCCCCACGGATCTTGGCGGCATAATAATGGCCCAGATGGCCCATCGCCGAAATATCCCCGATCGTCTGCTGCAATTCCCGGCCCGCGTCCTGGCCCAGGCCTTGGCGCAATAAAGCGGCCAGCCGCAGCGCTTCTGCCGCCGCGCCGCCGATCCCGTCCGCTGCATCGAGCGGGGAAGCCTTGCCGATCGGCTTGCCTTCAGCCATTCGCGCGCGCCATTCCCGGATGTTCAGCATATCGACATCGGGCGCGGTGTTGCCGATCATGAAGTCGGCCACCGTATAGAATTCGGTGCGCATCTTGCCGGGATTATATCCGCGCATCCCGAACAGGCTGTTGTGAACGCAGGCTTCCGGGAACCACATCATATCGATGTCACGCCAGAAAAAGCAGGTCGTGCGCGGGATGACCTGGGACGCCGCGCGCAACGCCGCGAACAATGTCGCGGCATTGGCCTGCGGGAACCGATCGGCCAGCATGGCTTCGAACCGTGCATCGCTCAGCCGCGGGTCATAGGCGAGCCGCCCCCAGAGGGTGAAGGCATACCAGTGCTTTTGCAGCACAAGCGGACGGTGGCTGCCGATCGGCCTTCCAGCCGTGGCCCGGTCCAGAAAGTCGCGGCCCAGACAAAAACCGTCAGGACCCATGTAAAATCCCGCCAGCACGGCCGCTTCGGGCATATTCGCGATATATTCGCGCGCGAAATCAGGGTCGCCCCACCGGAAAGAGAAGATGTCATCGTTGCGGACCGTGATCCAGGATCGCTTGCCGTCCAGCGACTTGCGCGCCTCCCGCTCGAAGAAGCGCGGGCGGGGCGTCGAATACATATGGGCGATAGAATATTTGTGGCTGAAGGTGAAGGACTGCGGAAAGCCCGGATAGCCCGCCCATACCTGGTTGATAGTGTCGCCCTTCGTTTCGTGGAAACGATGGATCAGAGGAACCGTCCTGCCCGGCAAGGATTTCAGCGCATCCCTGACACCCTGGCCATAGGTGGCCCAGAGCCAGCGTTCATTCTGCTCCGCGTCCGACTGGCCGGGATAACCCATATTCTCGCCAGCCGTGATGCCGATGCCGGCAAGCAGCGGATAGGTCTTGATCAATTCCCTAACGCTCGCCCGCATATAGGCGATCGTCGTCGGATTGGTCAGCTTGTCGGTGATGCCATATTTGCCGTCCGTCCCGTGGACGAACACATTCCAGGTGAAGATGTAGATTTCTATCCCGCGGCGCGCGGCCATATCCATGACATCGCGCCAGAAGGCGATCTTCTGCTCGATCGGCATCGTCTTCACGACTTCATAATTGGCGAGGTAACGCGCGGGCGCCGCATTGCCGCGCGGATCGAAGATATCGGGACCCAGCGGCTCCCGGCTGCGCCAGACATCGTTCAGCGCCACATCTGGAAATTCCGGCACCTTCACCATGGAGGGGAAGGGATGGAGATTCCACAGCGTCAGGACATTGAACCTCTGCCGCGCCATCTCGTCGAAATAGGCCAGCCAGAAATCGCGCTCCCATATTTCGGGGATGTTGGCGCGATTGCTGTCGCCGCCGTCGCCATAGCTGGGCGTGCGCAGGTCGAGCGGAATGTTGAACTTGATCCCGCGCTTGGCGACATAGGGCTTGCGGACGCTGGCGTCGCGCAACAATTCGCGCAACGCCTCCGGCCCGGTCCGAAGCGCTTCGGCGATATCCAGCCCGCCATACATCGCCCCGGCCGCGTCACCGGCAACGACGCGGATCTGCTCAGGCGATCCGCTCAGCCTGTAAGCCTGACCGCCCAGCGCCGGATCGATCCTATAGCTGATTGCGGGAGGATTGGGGGACGCACGGGTGATTTCGCGCTTCGCGAACGCGACCGGCGAGTCCGCTGGAGGCGCTTTCCCGGCGGCAAGACCCGGAACCAGAGGAGCAACCGCCCCCGCGAGCAGCAACTGGCGGCGGTCTACGCGAAAAGCGTGCATCCTCTTCCCCTTCTTCTTAATATCGTGACAAAGCGTAGACAAATCTGCGCAATAATCAAATTCATGGTTGTGCAGGGCTGTTGTCTGGCCGGTCCGGTCCGGTTATCCAAGCCAGGTATAAGAAGGAGGGGACTGATGGTTCGGAGCCGCCACAAGGGCAAAATGATCGCGGCCATGCTGCTTGCCGCACTTTGCACGTCCGCCAGTTCCGCTGCGGCGGATCAGGCCGCAAACGGCAAGGCCGGAGCCGGACTCAAGACGGGCAACCCTGAAGATCATCTTCCCGCGAATATCACGCGCCTCTCCTGGTTCGGGGAGCGCGCGTCCTGGTCGCCCGATGGCCGCAAGGTCGCCTTCATGTCCAAGAGTTTCGGGGACGCGTTCGAAATCGACGTGCGGACCGGCGAACTGCGCGTCCTCACCCCCTATCCGCATGCGGGCTATTTAAGGGCGCAATATCTGCCGAACGGCGACCTGTTCCTGATCGGCGCGCGCAAGTTCGAGAATCCGATCAAGACGCGGTTCGAGGATCAGGAGATGTGGGTCCTCAGGAAGGACGGCAAGTCGAAGCCCATCCCGCTCGACCACAAGATATTCGAAGGCGTCGCCATCTCGCGCCAGTCGATGAAGATCGCCTGGGCCAATTCGGCCCGCAACTATCCGGGCCAGATCGCGCCGAACGTTTCCATCGTCTATGTCGCCGACATCATCGAGGAAAATGGCGTGCCCAAACTCGCGAACAAGCGAGAGGTGCTGCGTTCCAACTCCGCGGACTGCGGCCTTGAGGTGCAGGATTTCCGCAATAACGACCAGGAACTGATCTACAGCTGCTATCGCCTGCCCTATGCGGATGTGATGGGCGTCGACCTGAAAAGCGGGAAAGTGACGACCTACCGGAAAATTCCGCAGGAATATAATGAAGCCGAAGGAATATTCCCTGACGGCCGCCATATCCTCGTGGAATCGAGCCGGGGCAAGGAAAAGCATTCCGACAAATATATCGATGTGTGGAAACTCAGGCTGGAGCCGGACGGGACCGACATGGTCCGGCTGACCCATTGGGGCGATTATGACGGTTACAAGGCGTCGAACCCCGTGGTCAGCCCGGATGGCAAGATGATCGTCTTCCAATCGGGGCGGCGCGATGACCTTCCCGGCGTGGGCCACGGATTGTTCCTGCTGCGGTTGCAATAGCAGGGATCGGGCTCATCGATCCGCTGGACCCGGTTTGACATAAGCGGCGTCCCGCGACATCATGGGGTGATGAAGGCTTGCCGCTGTCATCACCGTTTTCGCCACCATGGGGGGCAGCTTCTCGCGGGCATATAGCCCCGGGTTCCGGTGCTTTTCGCCCTGAACTCGGGGCCGGACAGACTCGCGACACGATGGCCTCCGCATGCCGGAGGCAGTTCATCCCGGAAAGCCAGACCCATGACCAGCAAGAAGGCGAGCCGACGCCCGCCGATTCACATGATCGATTCAGAAGCCGATGCGATTACCGATCTGGCGATCGCCGCCGCCAAGCGCCTGCCGCAAGTTAGCGCCATGCTTCTGGAGGAGATAGGGCGCGCCACCATCCGCACCGCCGCCCAGATGCCGGACGATGTCGTGACCATGTATGCCACGGTGGATTTCATCGACGAGGGCGGCGAGAAGGAGCATAGCTATCAACTCGTCTATCCCGGCGACGCTGACATTTCGGCCGGGCGCATATCCATACTGACGCCGGTGGGCGCTGGCCTGATCGGGCTGAGGGAGGGGCAGTCCATTCTCTGGCCCGACCGGGACGGCCGCGAACGCGCGCTGAAAATCGTAAAGGTCGCGCGGGAGAGGGCGGCCAACTGACCGGCATGTCCCGGGATCAAGCAGGCGGTGGACAGCCCCGCTTGTTTGTCCCATTCTTCAAGGCTGCCCTGGCGGCATATTCTGATCCACGGAGTTCCCATGTCCGAACAAAGGCCCAGACCCGAAACCCTTGCCGTTCATGCCGGATGGCGGGCCGATCCGGCGACCGGATCGGTCGCGGTGCCGATCCATCAGACGACGTCCTACCAGTTCCGCGACGCGGAACATGCGGCGTCCCTCTTCGCGCTCCAGGAAATGGGCAACATCTATACCCGGATCATGAATCCGACGACGGATGTACTGGAAAAGCGCATCGCCGCGCTCGAAGGCGGAGCGGCGGCGCTGGCCGTCGCTTCAGGGCAGGCGGCTTCGGCCTATGCGGTGCAGAATCTGGCGCGGGCGGGGGACAATATCGTCAGTTCGACGGCGCTCTACGGCGGCACCTACAACCTCTTCGCCAACACGTTGAAGGATCAGGGGATCGAGGTGCGCTTCGTCGATCCTTCCGATCCTGAAAATTTCCGCCGTGCGACGGACGACCGCACCCGCGCTTATTATGCGGAGACGCTGCCCAATCCGAAGCTGGAGGTGTTCCCGATCGCGGAGGTCGCCGCCATCGGCCGGGAAGCCGCCATTCCCCTGATCATGGACAATACGGCGGCCCCGCTGCTGTGCCGTCCGTTCGATCATGGCGCGGCGGTCGTCGTCTATTCCGCGACCAAATATCTGGGCGGGCATGGCACCTCCATCGGCGGATTGATCGTCGATGGCGGCAATTTCGACTGGGCGGCCGATCCTGTCCGGCAGCCGCTGCTCAACACGCCCGATCCCTCCTATCACGGCGCGGTCTGGACGGAGGCGGCAAAGCCGCTTGGCCCGATTGCCTATATCTTGCGGGCGAGGGTGATCCTGCTGCGAGATCTGGGCGCGGCGATGTCGCCCTTCAACGCGTTCCAGCTGATCCAGGGGATTGAGACGGTGGCGCTGCGGATGGAACGGCACTGCGCCAATGCCGCCGGGGTGGCCAGCCATCTGGCGCAACACCCCGCGGTCACGAGGGTCATTCACCCGTCGCAGCAGGATGGCGAAGCCAGGACCCTGGCGGACCGATACCTGACCGGCGGGCATGGCGGGCTTGTCGGCTTCGAACTTGCAGGCGGGATAGAGGCCGGGCGGCGCTTCATCAATGCGTTGCAGCTATTCTACCATGTCGCCAATATCGGCGATGCGCGCAGTCTGGCGATCCATCCTTCCTCCACGACCCATTCGCAGTTGAACGAAGCGGAGCAGCGCGCGTCGGGCGTGTCGCCCGGCTATGTCCGCCTGTCCATCGGCATAGAGCATATCAGCGACATATTGGCCGATATCGACCAGGCGCTGGCGGCGGCGCACTGATCGGGCAGGGGGAATTTTCCGATCGCTGACAGGGGGGAGGCCCCCGGCCGCCGCGCGTTTGACTCCGGCGGGCGGGCTGTGCCATGGCGCTCATGATGCATTCACGCAGTGATCATGTGCGCTTCCGCTATCAAGGGGGACAGCTTCTCGCGGGCAACTAGCCCCGGGTTGCGGCGCTTCATGCCCCGGACCCGGGGTAGATCGAAAGTCTGCGGCGCGCCGTGCACGGGCGTGCTCCTTCCTTCCGAAAGCCAGCGCGATGATCAGAATGCCAGGCGGGCCGGCGGCCCCCAACTATCCCATAAATAACGAAACGGCAGCCGCCCGGCTCCGATAGCCCGCGCCTGTTCGAAAATGGCGGACTCGATCCGTCCATCTGGAAAGAAGGAGACAGACATGCCCCGGATCGATGAGAAGCTTCTGCCCGTATATGAGGACGTCCTCAGGCGGAATGCCGGTGAAACCGAATTTCATCAGGCGGTCGAGGAAGTGCTTGAAAGCCTGGGGCTCGTCGTCGCGAAGCACCCGGAATATATGGACAACGCCCTGATCGAGCGCATTTGCGAGCCGGAGCGCCAGATCATCTTCCGCGTGCCCTGGGCCGATGACAAGGGGCAGACCCACATCAACCGGGGTTTCCGCGTCCAGTTCAATTCCGCCCTTGGACCCTATAAGGGCGGGCTGCGCTTCCACCCGTCGGTCAATGTCGGCATCATCAAGTTTCTGGGGTTTGAGCAGACGTTCAAGAATGCGCTGACCGGACTGCCGATCGGCGGGGGCAAGGGCGGGTCGGACTTCAATCCGCGCGACCGTTCGGATGGCGAGATCATGCGCTTCTGCCAGTCCTTCATGACCGAACTCTACCGCCATCTTGGCGAATATACCGATGTCCCGGCGGGCGACATTGGCGTCGGCGCGCGCGAGGTCGGCTATCTGTTCGGCCAATATAAGCGTCTGACGAACCGTTATGAAGCGGGCGTCCTGACCGGAAAGGGCCTGATCTACGGCGGATCGCGCGCGCGCACCGAAGCCACCGGCTATGGCACCGTCTATTTCGTGGACCAGATGCTCAAGACCCGGCGCGAAAGCCTGGAGGGCAAGCGCGCCATCGTTTCCGGTTCGGGCAATGTCGCCATCTTCGCGATCGAGAAGATCAAGGAATTCGGCGGCAAGGCGGTAGCCTGTTCGGACTCGTCGGGCTTCATCGTCGATGAGGACGGGATCGATCTGGAACTGCTCAAGGAGATCAAGCTCGTCCGCCGCGAGCGCATTTCCGAATATGCGCGGTTGAAGGGCGCGGGCGCTTATTTCACTGATCAGGGCACCATCTGGCAGGTCCCCTGCGACGTCGCGCTGCCATCGGCGACGCAGAATGAATTGAACGGCAAGGATGCGGAAGTGCTGATCCGCAACGGCGTCATGGCCGTGGGAGAGGGCGCGAACATGCCCTGCACGCCGGAGGCGGTCCGTCTGTTCCAGAATGCGAATGTCCTCTTCGGCCCCGCAAAGGCGGCCAACGCCGGGGGCGTCGCCACATCAGCGCTGGAAATGCAGCAGAACGCGTCCCGCGACAGCTGGACCTTCGAGGAAACCGAAGCCCGCCTCGCCATGATCATGCGCCGGATTCACGACAGTTGCGCCGAAACCGCCGAATCCTACGGCGCGCCGGGCAATTATGTGCTGGGCGCGAACATCACCGGCTTCGTCCGCGTGGCCGAGGCGATGGAGGCGCTGGGCGTGATCTAGCCCCAATCCCGGACGGCGTAACAGACGCTGGCCATGCTCCCAAGGCATGGTCAGCGCCTAACCCGAAGCCACGGCAGCAGGCATGGGAAACAATGAGAAGCCATCCGGGGTCCGTTGCCTGGCCATGATGTCGGCCAGCGTATAGCCGTCCAGCACGCTCAAAAAGGCGGAGACCGCTTCCCTGAGCACGGCCGTCATCCCGCAGGCGGGCGCGATGACGCAGCTGCCGCAATCGACCAGGTCGAACCCCTCCTCCGTATAGCGGACGAGCACGCCCACATTGATGTCCTCCGGCGCTTTCCCCAGCCGGATGCCGCCCCCGCGCCCCCGCACGCTTTCGATATAGCCCGCGCGGGCGAGGCCGTTCACCACCTTCATCAGGTGATTTTGGGATATGCCATAGGCTTGCGCCACCTCCGCGATGGAGGACAGGCGGCCGCTGTTCGCGCCGAGGTAGAGCAGCACGCGCATGGAATAATCCGTATACAGCGTCAGCTTCATTGGGCGGCTCCGGCGATCCTTGAAAATGGCATCCGATAAATATGCAATTCTGTTGCATGTTTCAAATCCGCCTTATAGATGTATTTTCAATGCATGATTGGAGCTTGAGTCGTGAATGGCGTCTCGCACATCAGGGAATCGGATCTGGGGCCGCTCGTGGACGCCTTCTACGCCCGCGTCCGGGGCGACGCGGCGCTCGGTCCCATATTCAACGACGCCATTCATGACTGGCCGGACCATCTGAAGAAGCTGACCGCCTTCTGGTCGTCGGTGATGCTGGCGAGCGGGCGCTACAAGGGCCAGCCGGTCGCCGCGCACATGAAGCACAAGGCGCGGATCACGCCGGAACTGTTCGACCGCTGGCTGCTCCTGTGGAAGGAAACCACGGATGATCTGATGACGCCCAAAGCCGCGGCAGCGCTTCAGGCCAAGGCGGCGCAGATCGCTGAAAGCCTTCAACTCGCCATGTTCTTCCGCCTGCCTTCGGGCGCGCCGCCTTTCCCTGTCCGCAAGGCGGAGGGCGCGCATCATGGCTGATGTCCTGCCCTACCGCTCGACGCCTGTGTTCGACGAAAGCTCGCTGCCCGCGGCGTTGCGCGCCCGGCACAGTACCAAGGCTGGCGTCTGGGGCGTGATCAAGGTTCTGGAGGGGCAGCTCCGGCTCAGCTACCTCGAACCGCCATCTGAATCGCTGCTGACCCCGCAGCAGCCCGGCCTCGTGGAGCCCCAGCAACCCCATTTCGTGACCCCCATCGGGGCCATGAAGATGCAGGTCGATTTCTACGACCAGAATCCTTTCCCCTGATTTCCAAGTTCCTGACGCATTTACAGTAGAGGAGATATCGATGTCGCAACCCCTCAGCGAGCAGACCGTCGCGCTCGTCAAGGCCACAGTCCCGGCGCTGGAGGCCCACGGCCTCGACATCGTCCGTGAAATGTATTCGCGAATGTTTCAGGACCCTGAAATCCGCGACCTTTTCAACCAGTCGCATCATGGGGATGCCGGGTCCCAGCCGCGCGCGCTGACCGGGGCCATCCTCGCCTATGCCAGCAATATCGACAATCTGGGCGCGCTCGCCCCCGCTGTCGAGCGGATCGCGCAGAAGCATGTGGGCTTGCAGATCCTGCCCGAACATTATCCCCATGTGGCCAATGCGCTGCTCGGCGCGATCAAGGCGGTGCTGGGCGACGCCGCGACCGACGAAATCCTCGCCGCCTGGGGTGAGGCCTACTGGTTCCTCGCCAACATCCTGATCGCCCGTGAACAGCGCATCTATACTGAACAGAAGGACGCGGACGGCGGCTGGAACGGCTGGCGCGACTTCCGTGTGGAAGACGTCATCCGGGAAAGCAGCGTCATCAACTCCTTCATCCTTCGTCCGGCCGATGGTGGCCCGGTCATGGATCACAAGGCGGGACAATATCTGACCTTCTGGCTGCAAATTCCGGGGCATCCCCCCATCAAGCGTAACTATTCCATCTCGGCCGCCCCGAACGGCCAGACCTACCGCATCTCCGTGAAGCGTGAACCCCATGGGCTGGCGTCCGGCTGGCTTCATGAGGAAGTCAGGCCGGGAACCATCCTGAAAGTGGCCGCGCCCGCAGGCGAATTCTTCCTGGCGGATCATGTCGAGCGGCCCGTGGTGCTGCTGTCGGGCGGGGTCGGCCTGACGCCCATGGTGGCGATGCTCGAAGCGCTGGCGGAAAGCGGCGCGCTGGTGCCGGTGCATTATGTCCACGGCACGCACAATCGCGAAACCCATGCGATGCGCGATCATGTCCGGGCCGTCGCGGCGAGGGGCAAGGCGATCAAGGTGACGGACTTCCATCAAACCCCGCTCGCCGATGAGGTGGAAGGCCGCGACTATGACGCCGCCGGGATCATCACGGACGAATGGCTGGTCGCGAACACGCCGGTGGCGGAGGCCGACTATTATATCTGCGGCCCGCGCCCCTTCCTGCGCCATGCGGTATCGACTCTATCGCTGGCCGGGGTGCCTTCGGCCCGCATCCACTATGAGTTCTTCGGCCCGGCCGACGAACTTCTCGCCGCCTGAGCGGGCCGCGATGGACGGCATCACCATCGCCAGGGCGATCCACGTCCTCGCGGTCGTTCTGTGGATCGGGGGCGTGGCCTTCGTCACGCTCGTGCTGATGCCGTCCATCCGCAGGGGAAGCCCGCCCGATCAATGGCTGGCCACCTTCCACAGGTTCGAGGAGCGCTTTGCCGGGCAAGCGCGCCTGTGGGTGCTGATCGCGGGCGCCAGCGGCCTGTGGATGATCGACCGCGGCCAGATGTGGAGCCGGTTTGCCGACCCGCATTTCTGGTGGATGCATGCGATGCTGGCCGTCTGGACCATCTTCGCGGCGATGCTGTTCCTGATCGAGCCGCTGGGCCTGCATCAGCGGCTGAAGCGGTCCGGCCGCCCGGCGACAGAATTCCGCCGCATGGAATGGATGCACCGCATCCTGCTGCTGCTGGCCGCCATCACCGTGCTTGGGGCGGTGGCGGGTAGGTGATCACCTCGCCCGCGACGCTGGCGGCGGGCGTCATCCGTGCCGGTTCGATGCGGCCGCGATCCATCAGGTGCAGCACGTTCCACCCCCCGGCGATCAGATAGTCGGCAATGATGCGCCGGTGGCACCGCCACCAGACCGCTTCCGAACACATGATGGCGCAGCATGTCTCACGGGCCAGTTGCTCAAGCTCGTGCAGCCCGGCCAGGAATTCGGGCGAAAGCGCATAGTCGGCATAGTTGTGGAAGCTCTGATTGTCCCAGAAGCCGTTCACATCGGCCGCCACCTGTTTCTGACGCCCACGCCGCCCGCCCAGCGCCTTGATGAACCTGTGCCTGATCTGCCAGCGGGACAGCGTTTCGGGCAGGCTGTCCAGATTATAGTCCGGGTTCGTCCGCGACCGTGGAATGGTCCGCACATCGACGACGCATTGGACATTGCCGCCGCGCAGCATATCGACGAAGGTGTCGATCGGCCGGGTGGAATGACCGATGGTGTAGATGGTCCCGCCCGTCATTCCAGCACGTCCTTCACGCGCCTGCGCAGTTCCGGCAGCACCTCCGCCTCGAACCATGCATTGTCGCGCATCCATATGCGCGACCGCCATGAAGGATGCGGCAGCGGGAAATAAGCGGGCAGATAGGCGTCGAAGTGCCGCACCCGGTCCGACATCCGGCCGGACCCAAGCACATTGTCCTGCGCATATGTCCCGACCAGCAGGGTCAGTTCGATCTGCGGCATCTCCGCAAGCAGGGCGCTGCGCCACAGATGGGCGCATTCGGCGCGGGGAGGCTTGTCGCCGCCCGCGCCGCGCCCCGGATAGCAAAAGCCCATGGGCAGGATGGCGACCTGGCTCTCGTCGTAGAAGGTTTCCGGCGAAATCCCCATCCATTCGCGCAGCCTGTCCCCCGAAGCGTCGGAAAAAGGGATGCCCGACGCATGCACTTTCGCGCCCGGCGCCTGGCTCGCGATCAGCAGCCTGGCGGAGCCCGAAAGCTGAACCACGGGGCGCGGCTCGCCGGGCAGCCTGCCAGCGCATGCGCGGCAAGCCCTAACCCCGGCAATCAGTTCATCCAACGCCGTCACGGCGTCATCCTCATGTCCGGCACGCGTCATGCACCCGTCGCGGCTTTGGCGCCCTCGACGCGCGGGACCAAGATCAGCGTGCGGCCTTCCACCCGCCAGGAAGCGAGTTGGGACAGGAAGTTCATGCCCAGCACGTCGATGTTCCCGATCGCGGGCGAAATGGCGGCCTTCAGGTTGCGCGCCTCTATCCCGCCCAGCACGAACCGGCCGATCGTCCCCGTGTCGGCCGGAACCACGCCATTGGCGGTGCGCATGACGATGGGCAGCAGCCCGCTGCCGCGCTCGACCGAGGCGCGCTGCGCCGTCTCTTCGGACAGGGTGGTGACGGTCGCGCCGCTGTCGATCAGCATCCTGCGCTCCACGCCGTTGATTTCTGCCCGTGCCCAGAAATGCCCGTCCGGCGACATGCGGATGCGCACCTCCCTGCCGCTCACCTGCTGGCCATCGATGCCCAGTTGCGCCGTGATCCGCGCCAGAGTGGGATCGAACGGCGCCTGCTGCATCAACAGAAAGATGCAGAAGGTCAGCAGCGCAAAGGAAAACAGCGCCCGCAGCACCCGCCCGACATAGGGGATGTTGAAAAGCAGGATCAGCACTATCGCGGCGCCAACGGCGTAGATCGCCATCTGCTGCCATTCGGGATTGATCGAAACAGGCATGACAAGGGGTGAACCGTTAGCCGGGCGGTTCGATCCACCGCGGATATATGGCTTTGCCCTCGCCTCGCGGCTGACCAGCAGGCGACACCGGCAGGATATTTCCGGCGCGGCGCGCATTGTCTGCTGCAAGCCCCCCAACCCGCCCGAGGAGCAGAAGCATGACCAAGCCCGAAGATGACACCGTGCATTATGACGGTCCCGCCGGTGGCTGGGGCTCGCTCAAGGGCATGGCGCGCATTTACGGCAAGGAACTGGATTCGCCCGCCGTGCTGGAAACGCTGCGGCGCCAGAACAAGCCCGGCGGCTTCATGTGCGTGTCCTGCGCCTGGACCAAGCCCGCCAAGCCGCACCCTTTCGAATTTTGCGAAAATGGCGCGAAGGCGACGCTGTGGGAACTCACCAGCCGTCGCTGCACCCCGGATTTCTTTGAGGAACACAGCGTCACGGACCTGAAGGGCTGGCGCGACCATGATCTGGAACAGCAGGGGCGGCTGACCCATCCCATGCGCTACGACCGCGCCAGCGACCGCTACCTGCCGGTGAGCTGGGCGGACGCGTTCCGGGAGATCGGGGCGGAACTGCGCGCGCTGGATCCGAAGGACACCGTCTTCTACACCTCCGGGCGCGCCAGCCTGGAGACCGCCTATCTCTACGCCCTGTTCGCGCGGCTCTATGGCCATAACAACCTGCCCGACAGTTCCAATATGTGCCACGAAACGACATCGGTCGGGCTCAAGAAGGTGACGGGCTCGCCGGTCGGCACCTGCGTGCTTAGCGACTTCGACACATGCGACGCCATTTTCTTCTTCGGCCAGAATACCGGCTCCAACAGCCCGCGCTTCCTTCACCCCTTGCAGGAAGCGGTGAAGCGCGGCTGCAAGATCGTGACCTTCAATCCGGTGCGCGAACCGGGCCTCCTCAAATTCGTCAACCCGCAAAGCCCGGCGGAGATGCTGACGTCCAGGGGAACGGAGATTTCCGACCTTTATTTCCAGGTCCGCCCCGGCGGGGACATCGCCGCCATCATGGGCCTGTGCAAGCATGTCAAGGCCCGCGACGCCGCCCTGTTCGCACGGGAAAAGCGCCACCTGATCGACACCGCCTTCATCGATCAGCATTGCCATGGCTTCGATGCTTTCACCGCCTGCCTCGACGCCACAGGCTGGGAAGAGATTGAAAGGGAATCGGGCCTCCCCCGCGCCGATCTGGAGGCGGCGGCGGACATCTATTGCGATGCGGACAAGGTGATCGGCGTCTACGGCATGGGCGTGACGCAGCATGTCCACGGGTCGCAGACCATCGGCGCGCTGGTCAACCTGCTGCTGCTGCGCGGCAATATCGGGCGGGAAGGGACGGGCATCTCGCCCGTGCGCGGCCATTCCAATGTGCAGGGCCAGCGCACGGTCGGTATCTCCGAAAAGCCCGAACTGGTGCCCAACGACCGGCTGAAGCAACTGTTCGGCTTCGACCCGCCGATGGAAAAGGGCATGAACACGGTCGAAGCCTGCGAAGCCATCATCGCGGGCAAGGTGAAGGCCTTCCTCAGCCTGGGCGGCAATTTCCTCCGCGCCATTCCTGAGCAGGAGAAGATGGAGGAGGCATGGACGAACATGCGCCTTACTGTCCAGATCGCGACGAAGCTCAACCGCAGCCACCTGATCAATGGAGAGGTCGCCTATCTCCTCCCCTGCCTTGGCCGGTCGGAGGAGGACATGCAGGCCAGCGGCCCGCAGACGGTGACGATGGAGGACAGCCTGTCCTGCATCCACGGATCGGTCGGCAAGCGCAAGCCCGCCAGCGAACATCTTATGTCCGAACTCGCGATCGTCGCTGGCATCGCCAGGGAAACTCTGCCGCCCAATCCGAAGGTTCGGTGGGACGAATGGGTCGGCGACTATGCCAGGGTGCGCGACCTTATCGAGGCGAGCTATCCCGGCAAGTTCGACGATTTCAACGCCCGGATGTTCACCCCCGGCGGCTTCTACAAGGGCAACAAGGCGCGCGAGCGGATCTGGCAGACGGAAAGCGGAAAGGCGGAATTCACCGTCCCCACGACCCTGTCGGGCTGCGGGTTCGAAGATGCGCCGGGCCGTTACCGCCTCATCACCCTGCGTTCGAACGATCAGTTCAACACCACCATCTACGGCTATTCGGACCGCCTGCGCGGGGTGGAGGGCACGCGCGACGTGCTGCTCATGAACCCGGAAGAGATCGCCCGCGCCGGGCTGTCGGCCGGACAGGTGGTCGCTCTGGTCAGCGATGCCGGCGACGGCGTGCACCGGCAGGTCGACGGCCTCACCGTCACCCCCTTTTCCCTGCCGGATGGATGCGTCGCGGCCTATTATCCCGAAATGAACCCGCTGGTGCCGCTGTCGCACCATGACAAGCTGTCGAAGACCCCCGCCGCCAAATCCGTGCCCGTGCGGATCGCCAGCTAATTCCCACCCTTCCAGAGCGTGATCGTCTTGTATCGAGGCATCCGCATTAAGGCTGCTTTTTCCGTTTTTCCGTCACCCCGGATCACCCCCGGCCTTGGGGAAGCGCATAGGCGATCACCTCGTCCCCGACCGGCGTCTCCATGAAATGGTGGCCGCCTGCATAGATGACCAGATATTCGCGCCCGCCCGCCTCATAGACCATCGGCGTCGCCTGCCCGCCAGCGGGCAGCTTGCGCTGCCACAGCGTCTTGCCGGTGGAAAGGTCGATGGCGCGGATCAGATTGTCGGTCGCCGCCGCGATGAAGATCAGGCCGCTCGCCGTGACCACCGCGCCGCCATTGTTCGGCGTGCCGATGGTGATGGGCAGCATGGACGGGATGCCGAAGGGTCCATTGGTCCGCGCCGTGCCGAACGGCCGGTCCCAGATCGTGCGCCCCGTATTCAGGTCGATGGCGCGGATGCCGCCATAGGGCGGCTGCTTGCACAGCATGCCGGTGAATTTCATCCGCCATCCGGCATTCACGTCGATCGCATAGGGCGTATGTGCCTGGGGATCGCCAGCGCCTTCCGCCCCGCCGATATTGCCGCGCGCCTGCTCGCGCGGCGCCCAGCCCAGCTTGTTGGCCTCCGCGCGCGGGACCAGACGGACATAGTTGGGCATGTCGTTATAATTGGCGACGATCACCCCGCGCCGCGGATCGACCGCCACGCCGCCCCAGTCGGTGCCACCATTATATCCGGGATATTCGATCGACCGCCGCTTGCTTTCGGGCGGCGTGTAGAACCCCTTGTAGCTCGCCTGCCGGAACTGGATGCGGCAGATCATCTGGTCGATGGGGGACATACCCCACATATCCCGCTCGGTCAGCTCCGGCTTGCGCAGTGTGTGCCAGCGCGAAAAGATCTGGAAGGGGGACCGCTGGTCCGGCTCCACGCCTCCGCCCGGCGCGCGCATGACCCCCACCGGCGTCAGCGGCTTTCCGGTGCGCCGGTCGAGGATATAGATGTCCCCCTGCTTGCTCGGCAGCACCAGCGCGGGCGTGCCGCGATAGTCCACCAGCGTCGCCTGCGCGCCGAAATCATAATCCCACACATCCTTGCGCACCGCCTGGAACCGCCAGCGCGGCTTGCCCGTCCGCACGTCCAGCGCCACCAGAGAGGTTGCGTAGAAATTCTCTGGCGGGCGGCGCAGGCCGCTATAATAGTCGGCGGCGGCATTGCCCATGGGCAGGTAGACAAGGCCAAGCTGCTCGTCCCCGCTCGCCGCCGTCCACATATTGGGCGTGCCCCGTGCCCATGTCTGTCCGGGCGGGGGATAGCCGTTCCAGTCCGGGTGCATCATGTCCCAGGCCCAGCGCAGCTTGCCCGTGACGGCATCGAACCCCCGGATCACGCCGGAAGGGGCCCAGCGGTCCTGCCCGTCCAGCACCTGATGCCCGGTCACGGCCACACCCTGCACGATGGTGGGCGGCGAATTGATGGACACATAGCCGGGCGGGGTCTGGCCCATGCCGATCTTCGTATCCACCTGTCCGTTCGATCCGAAATCCTGGCACGGCTTGCCGGTGCTCGCGTCTATCGCGAACAGGCGCGCGTCCAGCGTGCCCCAGATGATCCGCCTGGCGCAGGCCGTGGCCGGGGCGGCATCGGGCACGGCATAATAGCTGACCCCACGGCAGGCGGCGGTATAGGGAATGGCCGTGTCGGGCACGCGTGGATCGAAGCGCCAGCGCTGGCGGCCGGTCGCCGGGTCAAGGGCGATGACGATGCTCTTGGGCGTGCAGACATAGAGCATGTTGCCGATCTTCAGCGGCGTATTCTCAGCGCCATAGGTGCCCTTCGCGGCGCTGGAGGGCATGTCGCCTGTATGCGTCAGCCAGACCTGTTCCAGCGATGCGACATTGGCGGGCGTGATCTGCGTCAGGGGTGAAAAGCGCCGCGCGCTTTCCGATCCGCCATAGGCAGGCCAGTCGGTCCCCGCCTGCAACAAGGCGGGATCGGCCATGACGCCGGACGCCGCGGGCAGGGCGGCCTGCACCTGCGGCTGGTTGATCCGGCCCAGCGTGAATCCGGTGACGGCCGTCAGCAGGATGACCGCCGCGATCGCGCCGCCCGCCAGCTTCCACCTGTCCGCGCGCACCGACATTAGCGGCATGACCAGCAGCACCGCGATCAGCAGGACCAGCGGCGCGATCACGCGCGGCACCAGCGCCCAGCCGTTCGTCCCCACTTCCCAGAAGGCCCAGAGGATGGTCGCGGCCACGACAACGATATAGAGCCACGCCCCCAGCATCCGCCGCCGGTACAGCAGCCATCCCGACGCGATCATCGCGATGCCCGTGATCAGATAATAGGGCGACCCGCCAACGGTAGCGAGCCATGCCCCGCCCACGGTCAGGACCAGCCCGATCAACCCAATCACCCCTGCCAAGAGCTTCGTGGGCCAGCCCAGCGAAGACCCGTTGCGCACTGCCGTGTCCGCCATGTTTCACCTGTTTCTATTGGGATAACGGTCAAACGGCGGAGGGGGCCTGCTGTTCCCTCCTTTCGGGTTCGGGCGTTGCTGCCGCCAGCGCCGCCAGATCGGTTCCCGCCGGGCGCTGGAACAGCCGCAGCCCGAAATCGGGCAGGATCGCGATCAGATGGTCGAATATGTCCGCCTGAATGCCTTCATATTCCGCCCACACGGTGCTGCTGGCGAAGGCGTAGATTTCCAGCGGCAGGCCGTTCTCGCTGGGCGCAAGCTGGCGCACGAGCAGGGTCTTGTCGCGCGCGATATCGTCCCGCGATTGAAGATAGGCCAGCACATAGGCGCGGAACGTGCCGATATTGGTCAGCCGCCTGCCATTGACCGTGCCGTCCGCGCCATGCGCGCCGTTCCATTGCTCGATCTCCTGCCGTTTGGCGTCCAGATAGGGCCGCAACACCGCGAAGCGCGCCATATGCTCCATGTCGCGCTCGTCCAGGAACCGCACGCTGTTCTGGTCGATCGTCAGCGATCGCATGATCCGCCGCCCGCCCGATTCCGACATGCCCCGCCAGTTGCGGAAGCTTTCCGAAATCAGCCGGTGCGTGGGAATGGTGGTGATCGTCTTGTCGAAATTCTGGATCTTCACCGTATGCAGCGCGATGTCGATGACGTCGCCGTTCGCGTCGAACTGCGGCATTTCGATCCAGTCGCCCACGCGCACCATGTCGTTGGACCCGATCTGGACGGATGCGACCAGCGACAGGATCGTATCCTTGAACACCAGCATCAGCACCGCCGCCATCGCCCCCAGGCCCGACAGCAGCAGCAGCGGCGACTGGTCCATCAGCGCGGCGATGATCAATATTGCCGCCGCGCCATAGACCAGCAGCTTGCCCAGCTGCACATAGCCCTTGATCGGCCGGTTGGCGGCGTTCGGGCGGCGCTGGTACAGGTCGTTGAGCAGCGTCAGGAACCCGCTGAGCGCGATTGCGTTGGTCAGGATGATGAAGGCGGTGCACAGGCTGCGGACGAAGGCGATGGCCTCGCCCGGCAGGTGCGGCACCGCGCCGATGCCCGCCTGGATCACCAGCGCAGGCACGATGTTCGACAGCCGCGCCACGATCGCGCCGATATGCTCCGCCTCGACATGGAAGGGCAGGTGCTTCAGCATCCGCAGCAGCAGCCGCAGCGCGATGCGCTTCGCTACCCAGTTCGCCACCCATGCGAATGCGCCGAGCAGCAGCAGCGCCAGCCCGCTCTGCATCCACGGCTCGCGCACATAGGCGCGCGCCAGCATCGCTATGCCGCTGCCGGAAACGGGAAGGTTCGTGATCACGCCGGCTCCTTTGCAAAGGGATCGTCATGCAGCGAGCGCCCAGCGGTTTCCGGCATGAAGCGCAGCGCGACCAGGCCGACGCCGCAGGCCAGCATCATGTAGAATGCGGGCATCAGCTCATTGCCGGTCAGGCTGATCAGCCCGCTGCCGACCGCGGGGGCCGTCCCGCCGAAGATGGACGTCGACACATTATAGGCGATGGCGAAGCCCGCGAAGCGCACCTGCGTCGGGAACAGCGCCGGAAAGGTCGCGGAAATCGTCGCAAGCTGCGGCACATAGAGCAGCCCCAGCAGCATGAATCCGGTGATCGCACCCGCCAGTCCTGTCCCCATCAGCCAGTAAAGCGGCACGGCGGCGGCGAGCAGCCCGATCAGCGACACGCGCCACATCGCCCTGCGGCCCAGCCTGTCCGACAGCGCGCCCGCCAGCGGCAGGAACAGCATCATCATCAGCATGCCGATGATCGGCACGATCAGCGCCTCGTCCGCCGAAAGCCCGATCCGCCGCCGCAAATAAGTCGGCATGTAGCTGAGCAGCGTATAGTTGACGACGTTGAGCGCGACGACCAGCCCGCCCACGACCAGCATCGGCCGCCAGTACCGCCGCATCATCGCGCCCAGGCGCGGCGCGGGCGGCCCCGCGTCATGCAGCGCAGCCGCCGCCTGGAACACCGGCGTATCCTCCATCTTCGAACGCAGATACATGCCGACAAGCCCCATGGGGGCCGCCACCAGAAAGGGGACGCGCCATCCCCATGCGTGCATCGCCGCGTCCCCCAGCATCAGCGAGAAGCCCAGCATCAGCGCCGCGCCCAGCGAAAATCCCGCCAGCGTCCCGAACTCCAGGAAGCTTCCGTAGAATCCGCGCCGCGCGTCGGGCGCATATTCCGCCATGAAGGTCGCCGCCCCGCCATATTCGCCGCCGGTCGAAAACCCCTGCACCATGCGCAGCGTGATCAGCAACGCAGGCGCCCACAGGCCGATGCGCGCATAATCGGGGATCAGCCCGACGCACAGAGTCGCGCCCGACATCAGCAGGATGGTCAGCGCCAGCACCGACTTGCGCCCCAGCCGGTCGCCCAGCGGCCCCCAAAACAGCCCGCCCAGCGGCCGCACCAGAAAGGATATGGCGAATGTCGCCAGCGCGAAAAGCACCGCATCCTCCATCTCGCCGGGGAAAAGCGCGGCGGAGATATAGGTGACGCCATAGGCGTAGATGCCATAGTCGAACCATTCGGTCGCATTGCCCATGGCGGACGCGGCGATGGCGCGGCGCAGGACGGCCTGCTGCCCCGGCGCGGCTGGTGCCGACGCGGCGGCGGGACGGCTGGAAATCGCGGTCATCTCGTCGATCCTCCGGCCATGCTCTCATCGGCCCTGTTGGGGTTCAGCAGGGCGGCCATGGGCGTGGTGCCCGCCATGAGCATGAAGATGGACAGCAAAAGGCTGCGGACAGGCTGGATGGCCAAGAACATGGTGACGAACCCGGCGCGCCGTTCAGGCGGCGCGCTGCTCCCGCGCGCTCTGTCCGGTCAATGGCCCGGACAGCGGAACGATCGGCTGCGGCTCTCCCCGCGCGGCGATGAACTCCGGGCGCGGCTTGTCGACGCCGAAGGGCGCGGCCAGCCGGTTGCGCACGGCATTATAGACCAGGAAGGCGTTGGCGCGGGGAAAGGGCGTGATATTGCCGTTCGACCCGTGCATGATGTTGCAATCGAAGATGACGACCGATCCCGGCTCGCCCACCGGCGCGACGATGCCATGTTCGTGCGCCAGCCCGGCCAGGCTGTCCTCGTCCGGCACGCCATATTCCTGCCGCTTCAACGACATGCGGTAATGGTCCTCTGGCGTTTCGCCCACGCAGGTCAGGAAGCGCCTGTGCGATCCGGGGATCAGCATCAGCGGCCCGTTATGGGGCGTGTTTTCCGCGAGCAGGACGGACATGGACAGCGCCCGCATGCGCGGCATTCCGTCTTCGACATGCCATGTCTCGAAATCGCTGTGCCAGTAGAATTCCTTGCCCTTGAACCCCGGCTTGTAGTTGAGGCGCGACTGGTGGATGTATACCTCGTCCCCCAGAAGGAACCGCGCCACCCCGGCCAGCCGCCCGTCGGCGGCCAGCCTTGCGATGACGGGGCTTTGCGCATGTATTTTGAAGATGGACCGGATTTCCCGGCTGCCCGGCTCGGTGATCACCGTTTCCTCGTCCAGCGCGGCGGGATCGGCCAGCAGCTTTCGCGCCTCGCCTTGCAGGAAAGCGACTTCCTCGTCCGAAAACAGCTTTTCCAGCACCAGATAGCCGTCGCGGTCGAACTGCGCGGCCTGATCCCTGCCGACCGGCGCGTCCTCGCTCCATTCGCCATGGACGACCGGATCGAGGCGCGGCAGGAACTCCGCCACCCTGGCGTGGCGGGACGGGTAGATGTCTTGCAAGGGACTTCCCCCTTTCGTCAGCTCAGTTGCTCAGCGCGGGCTCGCGGACCATGTCCGCCTCGGCCGGGTATGCGCCGCTTTCGTCATGCACTTCCTTGCCCGTCACCGGCGGGTTGAACACGCACGCGCACAATATGTCGGTCTGGGGCCGGACGATATGCTTGTCATGGGCGTTGAGCGCATACATGACGCCGGACGCCAGCTGATGGGTGATGCCGGTGCCCAGATCCTCGATCGTGCCGTTGCCCTTCAGCACCAGCACCGCTTCCAGATGGTTCTGATAGTGCATGTGGATTTCCTCGCCCGCGTACATCGTGGTGACGTGGAAGGAAAAACCCATATTGTCGTCCTTCAGCAGCAACCGCGCGCTTTCCCACTGGGCGGACTTCACATTGCGGTCGGACTTGCGGATATCCTGTAATTTACGAACAATCATGATCTTTTCCTTTATTCTGCGGCGACGCCATAGGGCACGGCCAGCGCTTCGCGGATGCATGTCTCCATGATATCCAGACCGGCCGAAAGATGGGCGTCGTCTATGATCAGCGGGGCGAGGACTTTGACGATCTCGTCATGCGCTCCGCTGGTTTCGATGATCAGGCCGCGATCGAAGCAGGCTGCGGTCACCGTCGCGGCGACCTCGCCCGATCCCACGTCGATGCCGCGCATCATTCCCCGGCCGCGCGTGGTCAGCCCATGTTCGGCCGCCATCGCCTCCAGCCGCCGCTCGATCATCGCGCCCCGGCGGGCGATATCCTGCTGGAACCGGCCGTCGCTCCAGAAATGGCGCAGCGCGGCGGCCGCGGTGACGAAGGCGTGGTTGTTGCCGCGGAAGGTGCCGTTATGCTCGCCCGGCTCCCACTGGTCCAGTTCCGGGCGGAACAGGGTCAACGCGAAGGGCAGGCCCATGCCCGACAGCGACTTGGCCATGGTGACGATATCGGGCGTGAAGCCCATGCCTTCGAAGCTGAAGAAGCTACCGGTCCGGCCGCATCCCGCCTGGATGTCGTCGACGATCATCAGCGCGCTGTGGCGTCTGGCTATGGCGGCGATCCTGCGCAGCCATTCGGGCGACGCTGCGTTCAGGCCGCCTTCGCCCTGCACCGTTTCCACCAATATGGCGGCCGGGGCGTCCAGTCCGCTCGACGGGTCGGATAGGCGGCGCTCCAGCAATTCGGCGGTATCCACCTCCGGTCCGTGATAGCCGTCATAGGGTTCGTGCGCGACATGGCTCAACGGCACGCCCGCGCCGCCGCGCTTGGCCGCATTGCCGGTGCAGGCCAGAGCGCCCAGCGTCATGCCGTGGAAACCGTTGGTGAAGGCGATCACCATTTCCCGCCCCGTCACCTTGCGCGCCAGCTTGATCGCGGCCTCCACCGCGTTGGTGCCGGTCGGCCCGGTGAACATCGCGCGATAGTCCAGCCCGCGCGGTTTCAGGATCACGCTTTCCAGCGCGTCCAGGAAATCGGCCTTGGCGTCGGTATGTAGGTCAAGGCCATGGGCGATGCCGTCGGCCGCGATATAATCCAGCAGCGCCTGTTTCAGCACCGGATGATTATGCCCGTAGTTGAGCGTGGAGCAGCCCGACAGGAAGTCGAGATAGCGCCCGCCCTGATTGTCGCGCATCCATATATTTTCCGCCTTGTTGAACTGGCGAGGCATGGACCGCGCATAGCTGCGCACGACGGATTCGCGCCGCTCGTAAATGGCGGTGTCGGGCATCTGTCCGGTGGGTTTGGGAAGGGTGGTCGTCATGTCGCCAATTCTCCTTGGTCGATGGGCTGCGGCGCGGTGCGCGGCAGCGGGCCGATGCGCGCCAGCCATTCGGTGGCGTGGGCTCCGGCAAAATGAGTGTCCTGGTGGAAGAGGGGGCTCTTGCTCAGCGAGGCGCCCCACCGGCTCGCCAGCCCCTCGAACAGGGACCATGACGCGCGGTTGTCGTTAGTGACCGTGGTGATGAGGGCGGTGACGCCCTCGGCCGCCGGGCGCGCCAGCAGCGCCTCGATCATGCGCGCGGCCAGTCGCTGTCCCCTGGCTTCGGGGGCGACGGCGACCTGCCAGACGAAAAAGCTGTCCGGCTCCGAAGGCGGGCGGTAGCTCGATACCCAGCCGGTGATCGTCCCGGCCCGCTCCGCGATGATGCAGCTTTGCGCGAAATGCGTGCATTGCAGCAGGTTGCAATAGGCCGAATTGACGTCGAGCGGCGGGCAGCTTGCAATCAGGCGCGTGACCGAAGGTCCATCGTCAGCAGTGGGCAGGCGTAACTTTGTCTGCGCGGTCTGCGCGGGGGCGCTCCGGCCTTGGCGCGCGAACTTCCGTGGCGGCGAATATGCCGCATCGGATGGTGGATCAAAGATAATTAATCTCCCGAAGTATTTTCTTCGTATTCTGATTAGCCCGTCAAAGGGCGCGGCGCGACATATACCGCATGTCGCTCTATTTTCAACCCTTGGCCGCTTCATCTGGTCCTTTGGCCGATGAAGCATTTCTCAATTGCTTCGCTCATCAAAGCATTTCCGATGGTGAAAAATGCGCGTCTTGCTTATGTTTCATTCATGAGTTCCGACCTCGCGATCCTGACCCTGCGCGCCCTCCGCCGCGTCCTGCGGGCTACCGAAATCGGCAGCCGCCGCCTCGCCGCCACCACCGGCCTCACCCCCTCCCAATGGCTCGTCCTGCGCGAGATCGAAGCCCGCGATTCGGCCACACCCGGCATGATCGCCAGCGCGCTCAAATTCAGCCAGGCCACCATCACCGCGATCGTCGACCGGCTTCAGGAGCTGGGCTTCGTCCAGCGCCAGCGCAGCGAAAGGGACAAGCGGCAGTTCATCCTGTCCTCCCTGCCGCCGGGCAAGACCGCGCTTGCCGAAGCGCCGGACCTGCTGCAAACCACCTTCACCGAACGCTTCGCAAAGCTGCCGCAATGGGAACAGGCGATGATCCTGGCCGCCGTCGAACGGCTGGCAACGCTGATGGACGCGCAGGACATAGACGCCGCGCCGCTGCTCGACAGCGGCCTCATCGACCGGTCGGAGCCTGCCTGATCGTCGCCGCCGGCCGGAACCGCAACCCCGGCAAAGGGTTGGCGTCGGGGAGGGAGCATCGGCATGAGCGACATTGGCTGGATACCCTATTGCGGCGCGGCGCCCGCGCCAGCGCAGCTATTGTCGCGCTGGAATGGCGATCCCTTCCTTATCCTGCTGCTGCTGGCCGCGGCGGCATGGGCATGGCGCTCCCATGTCCCTCGCGGTTGGGCACTGGCCGGTCTGCTCTGCGCCTTCCTGCTGTTCATATCTCCTTTCTGCGCGCTGACCTCCGCCCTCTTTTCCGCGCGCACCGTCCACCACATGCTGTTGATGCTGGTCCTCGCGCCGATCCTGTCGCTGTGGCCCGGCAAGGGCAGGGGCAGCCTCCTGCTGGGGACGCTCGTCCAGACCCTGGTGCTGTGGTTCTGGCATGCGCCCGCCGCCTATGCCGCCGCGCTGTCCCATGACGGCATCTACTGGCTCATGCAGGCAACGATCCTCGCCAGCGCCGTCCTCTTCTGGGCACGGCTGCGGCAGGCGAGCGCGATCCCGGCCACCGGGGCGCTGCTCTTTTCGATGATGCAGATGGGGCTTCTGGGCGCGCTGCTGACTTTCGCCCCGTCTGCCCTTTATGCCCCGCATTGGCTTTCGACCCAGCCCTGGGGATTGTCGCCGCTGGAAGACCAGCAACTCGCCGGGCTGGTGATGTGGGTCCCGGCCGCAGGCGTCTATCTCGCCGCCGCGCTGCTCCGCATGAGCCGCCTGATCGCTCCTGACCCCGCGCCGCGAGCCATGGCGTGATCGAAGCGCTGCGCCGCTGGGCGGCGACCCATACGGAGCGGTCGCGCTATTCGCCGGTCGGCATCGCCTTCCACTGGATAATGGCCTTCCTCGTCATGGCTCAACTCGCGATCGGCTGGTATGCCAGCATCCTGCCGTCGGGCGGCGGCAAGCTGCTGACCTACCAGTTGCACAGCGCCGTGGGTTTGCCGATTCTGCTGCTCGCGATCGCGCGGTTGTTCTGGCGTCTGATCATTCCGGGGCCGGTCAATGACGCGGACCGGGGCGGCTGGCAGACGCAGGCGGCCTATCTGACCCACTATCTCTTCTACCTCTGCTTCTTCGGCCTGCCGCTGACCGGCTGGGTCATGTGGTCGGCGCTCGGCGAACCCGCGCCGCTGCGCCTTGCCGGGTTCATCCCCTGGCCAGCGCTCCCCCTGCATGGCCTCGGCCCTGAGATGCAATATCGCCTGCTCGCCGTCGCGGAAGAGGGACATCACATCCTCGTCCTGCTGCTCGCCCTGCTCATCCCCCTTCATGTAGGGGCGGCCTTGAAGCATCATTTCTGGGATCGGCATGACGTGCTGCGCGGGATGCTGCCGGAGGTTCCCGATTGGGAGGATAGCCGGAAAGAGACGCAGCATAGTCCGAGAGAGTCCGGGCTTCCTCAGCAGTGAGCTTGAGGCTGATCTGCTGCATCACGTTCCGCGCATCACTCCGCCGCAGCGACAGCCGCCAGCGGTGCAACTGGTCCGCCAGATAGGCAGCCGGCTGTCCGGCGAGCGGCGGATTGCCGCTGCCCACCCCTTCGCCCGACAGGCCGTGGCAACTGGCGCATGACGGCAGGCCGCGCTCAGGATCGCCCTTGGTATACAGAAGGGGAGCAGCAGGCGAAGACATTTCCACCTTCGACCGATAGGGCAGGGCGGCATAATAGTCCGACACCAGCAGCCGCTGCCGCCGGGTCATCCGTTCGGCGATCGCCTGCATCTGCGGATGCTGCCGCCGCCCGTCCGCATAGGCGTCGAGCTGCGCCACCATATAGCCCGCGCCCAGCCCCGCCAGGCGAGGCACCGCCGTGCCGTCGCCCCCGCCATCTACGCCATGGCACGTCAGACAGGCGCCCTGCGCGCCCGCTCCGCCGCCGCTCAGCGCCACCAATTGTCCCGTCGACGCGAACTGCTCCAGTCCCCGGTTGTCATAGGAACCGCAGCCAGCCGTCATCGCCAGCAGCAGGACGGGGCGCAGGTCGGGACTCCGGCTGAAACATCGCATCATAATGGAACCGTGGCGATTGCGGGCGGTTCCATAGCAGTTCGCACGAAAGGGAAGGGGGCTGCGTCGTCTTTGCGTATCGGCATTACGCTTATCCTGCTGCTCGGCGGCTGCAAGCCACCGCCGGAAGGGCGGGCGGCGATGCCCGGCGCGGATGTGCAGCGCGGACGCGCCCTCGTTCAACGGACAGGGTGCGCGGCATGCCATGTCATCCCCGGCATAAGGTGGCCGCAGGGACGGCTCGGTCCCGATCTGACGCATTTCGCGCGTCAGGGGATGATCGCGGGACGCGTGCCCAACCGGCCGGACATGCTCGCCGCCTTCGTCCGCAATGCGCCCGCTCTAGTTTCCGGCACGACCATGCCCGCCATGCCGCTCAACGAGGGAGAGGCGCGTGACGTGGCTGCCTATCTTTACACGCTCGACTGAACAGGCGCTGTCGGGCTGGCCGCCGCCGGTACTCGATCCCGCCGGTCCGTTCGCCTCGTCGATCACCACGCTGTCCTGGATCCTCTTCGCCATGGCTGGGGCCGTTCTCGCGCTGGTGCTGGCGGCGCTGTGGGTGGCGCTCGCCGGATCGCAGCGGCTGCGGTCCCGCCTTGGCGGAACGCGCGTGGTCTGGCTTGCGGGGATTGCTCTGCCGGTGGTGGTGCTGACGGCGCTGCTCATCTACGGGCTCAGCCTCACCAGGACATTGCGGACCCCGCCGCAGCCGTCCGACATCCGCGTGCGCGTGACGGGCGAAATGTGGTGGTGGCGCGTCGCCTATCTCGATCGGGCGGGCGGCGTCGCGATGATGGACGCCAACGAAATTCACATACCAGTTGGCCGGACGGTCACTGTCGAGCTTGAATCCTCGGACATCATCCACAGCTTCTGGGTGCCGCGCCTGTCGGGCAAGATCGACATGGTGCCGGGCCGCCGCAACGTGCTGCGCATGCAGGCGGACGCGCCGGGCGTCTATGCGGGGCAGTGCGCGGAATATTGCGGCGGCGCTCATGCCCTGATGGGTTTCATGGTTGTCGCCCATGATCCCGACGATTACGCCCGTTTCATGGCCGCGCGGGCACGCCCGGCGCCTCAGCCCGGCGGTCAAGCCGCGCGGGGAGCCCAGCTTTTTCAGGACAGCGGTTGCGGCGCATGCCATCGCATCGCGGGCACGGAGGCCAACGGCCTCGCCGGACCTGATCTCAGCCATGTCGGTTCGCGCCGGACTCTGGGGGCGGGCATATTGCCCAACAACCGGGGCACGATGATCGGCTGGATCGGCGATCCTCAATCGCTCAAGCCGGGCAACCGCATGCCTGCTTACTCCACGCTTCCGGGGCAGGACTTGACGGCCATCGCTGCCTATCTGGAGACGCGGCGGTGAGGTCGGAAACCGGCTTCGACCCGGCGCTTTACGAAAGATTCCCGACACGCGGAGAACGGCCCGAAGGCGAGCTGGAGGAACTGGAACGCGTCTGGCGCGCGCCAAGGGGCTGGCGGCTGCTCACCGTCGTCAACAACAATTATATCGGCGCGTTCTACGTGGGCGCGGCCTTCCTGTTCTTCCTGCTGGCGGGCGTGCTGGCGCTGTTCATGCGGGTGCAGCTTGCCTGGCCGCTGAACGGCATGCTGCCGCAGGAGACGTACAACCAGTTCTTCACCATGCACGGCACGGTGATGATGTTCCTCTTCGCGGTTCCGGCGGTGGAGGCGCTGGGCGTGCTGCTCCTGCCGCAGATGCTGGCGGCGCGGGATCTCCCGTTCCCGCGCCTCTCCGCTTATGCCTTCTGGGCCTATCTGGTCGGCGGGCTCGCCTTCTTCGCGTCGATCTTCGTTGGCCTCGCGCCCGATGGCGGCTGGTTCATGTATCCGCCTTATACAAGCATCAGCTACTCGCCGGGCATCAATGCCGACTTCTGGCTGCTCGGCATCGGCTTCATCGAGATTTCGGCGATTGCCGGAGCGATCGAGATCATCGTCGGCGTCCTGAGAACACGCGCGCCGGGGATGAGCCTCGACAGGATGCCGATCTTCGCCTGGGCCATGCTGGTCTTCGCGGCGATGATCATCATCGGCTTTCCCGCCGTGATCCTGGGCACTTTGCTGCTGGAACTGGAACGGGCGCTGAACTGGCCCTTCTTCGATCCCACGCGCGGCGGCGATCCGATATTGTGGCAGCATCTCTTCTGGTTCTTCGGCCACCCGGAAGTCTATATCATCTTCCTTCCCGCCGCCGGGCTCGTCACCATGATGGCCAGCACGCTCGCCCGGACGCCTGTAGTCGGTTACCGCCTCATCGTGCTGGCGCTCGTCTCCACCGGCTTCATCAGCTTCGGGGTGTGGGCGCACCATATGTTCACGACCGGCATGCCGACCCTTTCCGTGGGCTTCTTTTCCGCCGCCAGCATGGCCGTCAGCGTGCCCGCGGGAATTCAGGTCTTTTCCTGGATCGCGACGCTGGCGAGCGGGCGGCCACGGATGAATACGCCGACGCTTTTTCTGGTGGGCGGCATCATCATTTTCGTGATGGGCGGCCTTACCGGCGTGATGGTCGCGCTCGTCCCCTTCGATTATCAGGCGCATGACAGCTATTTCATCGTCGCCCACCTCCATTATGTGCTCATCGGCGGCATGGTTTTCCCGTTGTTCGCGGCCTTCTATCACTGGGCGCCGATGATGAGCCGCCGTCCGCTTTCCGAAACGATGGGCAAATGGGTCTTCTGGCTGATGTTCGCCGGCATGCATCTGACGTTCCTGCCGATGCACCTGACCGGCCTCATGGGCATGCCGCGCCGGGTCTATACCTATCTGCCGGATCGCGAATGGGGCGCGACGAACCTTCTGTCCACGATTGGCGCTGGCATATTGGCGGCGGGCATCTGCCTTTTCCTCATCGATCTCGCTCGTAACTTCCGCTTCACCACCGATGACGATGCAGGCAACGTCTATGGCGGAAGCACGCTGGAATGGCTGCCCACCGGACTATATTCCTCGCGCAGCATCCCCGTGGTGCGCAGCCGCGATCCCCTGTGGGACGATCCCGCGCTGCCCAGGGATGTGGAGCAGGGCCGCTATTTCTTGCCGAACAGCGCCACCGGATTGCGCGAGACCATCATCACCAGCCCCATCCGTGCCGAGCCTGAATATCTCCAGATCATGCCGGGACCATCTTCATGGCCCCTCTTCGCGGCGCTGTTCACCGCCGGATTCTTCCTGCTGCTGACGGTGCAGGCCTATTGGCCCAGCGTGGTAAGCGGCATCGCCGCCATATTGTGCGTCCTGCGCTGGCTCTGGGAAACGGACCGCCCCGTGCCCGATCGCGAAGTGGATATCGGCGCGGGCATCATGGTGCCGACCTATGTCACCGGACCGCGCACCCATGGCTGGTGGGCGATGATGCTGTTGCTGACCGTCATTGGCATGATCTTCCTCATGGCCTGCTTCAGCTATCTATACCTCTACGGCATCCACCCGCGCTTCTGGGTTGCGCCGCCCGATGCCGCATGGCTTGTGCCGATCCTGCTGGGCAATGGCGCGGGCGTGGGACTCGCCTGGCTGGGCCGCCGCCTGCTGCGCCGTGAAAAGACGCGCCTCTGGACCCCCGGCGTCCTGCTGATGACCGGCGGCGGCGCACTCGTCGCGGCATTCGCGGCGGACATCTGGAGCTGGCGTCTTCACGGCCTGTCTCCCAGCGCGAGCGGGCAGGGCGCGACCGTCTATGCCTTCCTCTCGCTCCAGGGCATTCTCGCCGCGATCGTCTTCATCATGACCTGCTACATGGCCGCGCGGAACAGCCGCGGCCTCATCAACCGTCCGGCGGACAACAGCTATGACCTGGTATTCCTCTTTGCCGTCTACACCGCCGCGCAGGGCGTGGTTTCAGCGCTGCTGACCCGGCTCTTTCCGGGAACCGCATTCTGATGAACTGGCGCCTGCTCCTCGGCGGCATGGCGATCTGGGCCCTGCACTTCTTCGCGCTCTACGGCATCGGCAGCATCTGGCATTCCGGCATGAACGCGCGGCTTCTGACCGGCCTCATGACCCTGCTGTGCCTTGCGGGAGAGGGATGGCTGCTCACCCGCATTTGGCGGCAAAGCGGCGATCATCTCGACGCATGGATGCGCCACCTGTCCCTCACCCTCATCGCCCTCGCGAGCCTGGCCATCCTCTGGCAAGCCTTCCCCGCGCTGCTAAGCTGAACCTTGAGGGAGTGCGCGGCGCATGCATCAGCACCGCGCCGGGCAGAACTGCGCGCAGCCGCCTACCGGCCCGTCTGCGCCGCATGAGCGCGATATTCGCCCTGCCGTTCCAGCATCCAGCCCGGATATTCCGCCGGCAGCGCGCTGGCGGCATCCAGCGCCGCCAGGTCTTCCGCCGACAGGCGGACGTCGATGGCGGCCAGATTGTCCGCCAGTTGGTCCGGCCGCTTGACGCCGATGATCACGCTGGTGACGGCCTGTTGATGCAGCAGCCACGCCAGTGCGATCTGTGCCACGCTGACGCCGTGACGTTCGGCGATCGGCCGCATCGCGTCGATCACCCCATAGCCCCGATCCCGGTCGACCGGCGGGAAGTCGAATGATGCGCGGCGGCCGCTCCCGGCCTTCTCATCGTCGCGGCTGTACTTGCCTGACAGGAAGCCACCAGCGAGCGGGCTCCAGACCATCAGGCCCAATCCTTCGGACTTGAGCAGCGGCACGATCTCGCGCTCCAGATCCCGCCCGGCCAGCGTATAATAGGCTTGCAGCGACAGGATCGGCGCCAGTCGGCGGGCTTCGGCGATGCCGATCGCCTTCATGATCTGCCATGCGGCCCAGTTGGACAGGCCGATATAGCGCACATGCCCATGCCGCACGAGCGTATCCAGCGCCTCCAGCGTCTCGACGATCGGCGTGGCGGGATCGAAGCCATGGATCTGGTAGAGATCGACATGGTCCAGTTGCAGCCGTTGCAGGCTGGCCTTGCATTGGTCGAGGATATGCTTGCGCGACCCGCCGCGCGCGTTGGGACCTTCCCCCATGGGACCAAGCACCTTGGTCGCGATCACCAGATCGTCCCGCGAGAGGCCCAGATTACGTATCGACGTGCCCAGGATGCGCTCGCTTTCACCCGCGGCATAGACATTGGCGGTGTCGATGAAATTGACGCCCGCATCGACGGCCGCCTTCACCAGGGCGTCGGCCTCATCCTGCCTCAGCTGGCCGATCTGCCCCCACATATCGTTACTTCCGCCAAAGGTCATGGTGCCAAGGCAGAGTTCGGACACAAAGAGGCCACTGGGGCCAAGTTGACGATAGCGCATCTGGGGGAATCCTTTCTTGCGATGGATGCCGCCCAGATAGGATGCGCCGGGCCGGGATGCCATGCCGGTGGCTGTTTTCTGCTGCCTTATTTTTCAACCCGGCGGGCAGGAGGCCGCTACTTCTCCTTCGCCGCCTCGGCCGCCGCCAGCACCCTCAGGACATTGCCCGACCAGATTTTCTGGATGTCCGCCTCGCTATAGCCCGCCTTCAGGAGGGCCGCGGTGATCTTCGGCAGGTCGCGCACATCCTCCATGCCAGCAACGCCGCCGCCGCCGTCCCAGTCAAGGCCGATGCCGACATGATCCGGCCCCACCACTTTCAGCGCATGCATCATGTGCGCCATGAAATCGTCGAATGTCGCCCTGTCGGCTTCGGGATAGAGGCGATCGATCTCCTGCCTTTTCGCCAGCAATTCGGCGCGCTTTTCGGGTGAGAGCTTCGCATCCTCCCGCATCTGCGCGAACAGGGCCGCCAACGCCTTCTGCCGTTCTGGATTGGGCTTGATCTCGCGCAGATAGGCTCCGTAGGCGTTCATCTGGATGACGCCGCCCTTCGCCGCGAGCGCCTTTAGATGATCATCGTCGATGTTGCGCGGATGGTCGTAGATCGCCTTGCAGCCGGAATGGGTGAGCAGAACCGGCGTCTTCGATAATGCAAGCAGGTCGTCGAGCACCTGATCGCTGCTGTGCGATGCGTCCGGCACGATGCCGAGCCGGTTCATCTCCCTAAGCAATTCCTTGCCCAGGGGACTTAGGCCGCCATAGCGCGGCTTCTTCGATGGATCGGTTGAACTGTCGGCAAACTGGTTATGGGCGAAATGGGCAAAGCCTGCGACCCGGACGCCCATGGCGTGGAAGGTCCTGAGCAGCGAAATATCCTCGCCCAGCGGATAGGCATTTTCCATCGACATATAGACGATGCGCTTGCCCGCCTTCGCGATCGGCGCGGCGTCCTTCGCCTCCAGCGCGAGCTGGAAGTTGGCGGGATCGGCCGCAACCATCTCCCGGATGGACACGCCGCGAAGAAGGGCGAAGTCGCGCGCCTTCTGAAAACCCTCTTGCGTCAGCGGCCCCTGCGGCGTGTAGATCGCCCAGAAGCCGCCATCGAGCCCGCCCTTCTTCATGCGCGGCAGGTCGACCTGCGTATAGTCGCTGTGAACCTCATGTCCTTCCTCGATCGACCAGCCCGGCAGGTCGAGCGAGGCAGGGGTATCGAGATGGCTGTCGAGCGTGATCAGCCGCTGGTGCAGTTGCGCGGCTGCCTTGGGCACTTCCTGCGCTTGCGCCGCGAGCGGGAGCAGCATCGTCAATGCCGCTCCCTTCCATGGTCCGAACCGCATCAGATCTCGCCCGAGATGGTGAACTGGAAAGTGCGCGGCGAAAGCGGCCGGAACGAGCCGTCGCCGGTGACGGAAGAGGAGATGTAGGAAAGCGTATCCTTGTCGAAGATATTGTCCACGTTGATCCGGGCCTTGATGCTCTTGACCGGGCCGAAGCTGAAGCCGTCGCCAATATCGGCATAGGCGCTGAAGACCGTGAAGCCCGGAATGCTGGAGCCTGGCGCGTTGGTGAAGGTCGACCAGCGGCGGCTGGTATATTTGCCCGAAATATTGGCGACCAGCCAGCTTGCCGGTTCCACCGTCACGCCCCCGCTGACGATCCACTTGGCGCTGTCGGGCAGGAACTTGCCCGCGATCGGAATGACGGTCGAAGCCAGGATGTCGTCCTTGAACTTGGCATTATTGTAGGTGACGTTGATGTTGCCATAGGCGAGCCCGTCCAGGAAAGCCGGTTTGTACGTTCCCGCAAACTCCACGCCATAGGCGCGCACCCGGCCGACATTCTGATAGAATGTTTCCGTCGCGGAGCCGCCGCCCTCAAGGAAGGTCGTGATCGACTGGATGCGGTTGGCGAACTTCGTGTAGAAAGCCGCCAGCGAAGCGTAAAGCTGGCCCTGATTGGTGCGGATGCCCAGTTCCATGTTCTTTGACCGTTCGGGCGCGGGCTGGGGCACCACCGCGGCCGAGCCAGGGCGCGTCACCGAATAGATGTCATCCATCCCCTTGGGCAGCGCCATATTCTCCGCATAGGATGCGAAGACCTGCGTCCGCTCGTCCAGCTTGTAGAGCAGACCGGCCATCGGCAGGAACATATCCCTGTAATGGGCGGTGTTCGCCTGTGGCCCCCAGCCCGGAACCCCGATGCCGCCAACGACGCGGTAATAATCGTCGAAATCGCGATAGCCGCGCTGGACATAGTCCATCATCAGGCCTTTGAAGCCGATATCCAGGATCAGCCGCTCATCCGCCAGCTTGATTGTGTCCTTGAGGAAGAGCTGGAGGGTGTCGCGCTTTGACCGGTAATCGCGCCGCAGATAGACCAGTTCGTCGAGGTTCGGCTGGCCGTCAGGCGCGCCGTCCATGGTATTATAGCGCGCCTGGGTACGGTGATATTTGTCCGTCTCGGCCCAGATGCCCGCCTCCAGAGCATTGTTGCCGGCCTCCCAATGCAGCTTGCCCGTGATGCCGTAGCGGTCGCCACCGACCCCCGAAAGGCCATATTGAACGCCCTTGGGCGCTACCACCGGAAGCCCCGTCTGGCTTTGGGGCGTGTAACGGCCAAGCGAGTTGGAATAGCTGTCCGGGGACACGCCATAACCATCCTTGTCTTCCCAGTAGATGGTCGATTCCGCCCAGACGCCGTCCGCTATGCCAGCATGGACGGTGGCGCCATACAGCTTGTCCTTCCGCACATTGATGGCAAGGTTGTAAACGGCGGTATAGGCGGCGTTGGAATAATAGACGCCGGGGGCCGTTGGAGCGAAACCCGGCGTCGTATTCGGCACATTTTCGATATAGGCGAAGTCGCGCCCGCACTGGCCGAGCGCATTTCTGGCCGAGCATTGATATTGCGCGCGCGTGATTGTCGGCGAGTCATAGTCGAAAAAGTCGTTGGACACGAACTTGAACCGTGCCCAGCTATCGCCGCCCAGATCGGCATGGACCTGCGCCTCCCAATGTTCACGGTCTACCGATCCGGGGCCGCGCCACAGGTCGGAATCCAGCTTGGTGCGGCTGACATAGGCCTTGAACGGTCCGATGCGCCCGGTGCTGGCCCGGATGAAGGTGCGCTTCATGTCGAAATCGCCAAAACTCTGGGAGACGAACAGGCCCATCTCCTCCTGCGGAGCGATGCTGTTATACTGCACCACGGGACCGAGCGTGGAATAGCTGGGCAGGCTGACGTCGCCCGCGCCAACCGCGGCCTCGACCACGCCCAGATTTTCATTGTCCACATAACGGAAGACGGGGCTACCGCCAAAGGCGTCGCTGCGGCCGGTGGGAATGCCGTCCACGACGAAGCCGATCTGGTCGAGATTGAAGGCGCGCGTCTGGACGCTGTTGCCGAACTCGTAAAGTCCCAGCGCGCCGTCCGTCTGCACATTGAATCCGGGCAGCTGCTCAAGCATCTTGAGCCCGGATATGCCCGATGGCGCGGACAGCAGCGCCTCACGCGTCACGGCCACGACATTGCTGATCTTGTCTTCGCCGATCGCTTCCGAAGATTGGGAAATGCGGCGGCCGGTAACGGTGATGGTTTCGGCATCGCCGCCCTCCGGCGCCTGCGCCCAGGCGGCATTTGGCGAAACTGCGCCAGCACAGCAGGCAAGCAGCAAGGCGCTGCGGCGGAGGCGGAAAATATTGCGCATTGGTGGCTCCCCTTGTGCCCTTTTGGGCTGTCTGAGCCATTCAGACCGGGACTGCCGCCTTCGCGAGCAGGCCCGCCTCTTCCATGATTGACAGCGACGGTGAAGTCCGGCGCAAATTTATTGGTTGCCATATGCAACGAAGCGGGCGGGGAAATCCGCTATCCGCCCGCGCAACCGATAAAGGCTGGCCAGCCGTCATTCTATTCACCATTGCTCAAGTCGCGGACGGGCTGCTCATAGGTGGCGGAAGTTGCGCGGTGCTTGTCATGGACTGGCAACAGACGCCGCATAGGAGGCCTTTTCACCATGGCGAGGGCTGACGAAAAGCTATGAACCGTCTTCGATTCACCATCAGTCTTTGCGCAGCCTTTCTGATGGCCGCGGCCCCCGCATGGGCCGAAAAATTCAATATCGCGGTGGTGCCGGATACGCAAAACTACTCCGATATCACCCTCCCTCAACCGCGCGGGGCCGATACCTTCACCCAGCAGATGCAATATCTGGTGGACAATCGCGACGACAGGAATCTGGTATTCGTCACCTTCGCCGGCGACATCGTTCAGCATGGCGATGGCCAGTTCCGCCAGAAGATGGAGGGCGCTCCATCCGGCAGCTTTGCCTATCATGACACCCGCGCCGAATGGGACATCGCCAATCGCGCCATTTCCATCCTCAGCCGGTCGGGCATTCCCTTTGGCATGGTGCCGGGTAATCATGACTATGACAATTTCAGCTGGTGGGAAGGGCCGAACAGTCCCGGAGCCAGCCGTCCCCTTTCCGGCGGGCGAACATGGGACTTCTATTTCGGTCCGCAGTCGCGCCATTTCGCGGGCAGGCCCTGGTATGGCGGCGCTTATAATCAGGGCCTCAACAGCTATCAGTTCTTCACCGGAGGCGGAAAGCGTTTCCTACACCTGTCGCTGGAAATGCAGCCTGCGCCGGACGTTCTCGCCTGGGCGCAAAGGGTGATCGACGCCAATCCGCGCTTGCCCGTGATCGTTACCACGCATGAATGGCTCCATCCCGACAAGGTGGAACGTTCGAACGACCACCGGCATTATTTCGAAGGCAGCGATCACTTGCCGCCCGATGAGGTCTGGGACCGTTTCATCCGCAAGAACGCCGCCATCTTCCTTGTCCTTTCCGGCCACAACTGGACTCCGGCCGATCAGGGCGTATCGCGCGGCCAGAATTTGCGGATCGACCGCAATGATGCGGGCTATCCCGTCTATCAGGTGCTTCAGGATTATCAGGGAAACACGATCGGCCCGGATGGCGTGGCTGGCTCGGCCAATGGCGGGGCGGGCTGGATGCGCTTCATCGAGTTCGACACTGACCAGCGCAAGATATATTTCAGCACCTATTCGACGCTGCTCGGCCGCTATGCAGGGCGCAATGGCGAAGCGGCCTTTGGAACGCCCGCCCGCTATTCGGACTTCGAACTGGATTTCCCGCCGCAGCTATTGGACTAGGGGGCCTCCCCAGGCGTTGCGGATCGCCGCACCGGCCGGTTGTCGCATCCCTGTCATTCAGCCGTCCTCATCCCGTCACTTAACGCACATTGCAGTGCAACATCGCCCCGCTAGTCCGCCCCCGGCCAAATGGTCCAAAAGGGGGACTTGAACATGCGTATCACTACCGCTCTGCTGCTGGCGTCCACCGCCATCATCCTGCCCGCCGTACCCGCTTTCGCAGAGGAATTGCCATCTGCTGAAACAGACGCCACGGAAAGCGCGAACATCGTCGTGTTCGGCCGTGGCGAAACCCGGCAGGTGCAGGAAATCCAGTCGCAGGATATCGTGACCTTGACGCCGGGCACCAATCCCCTGAAAGCCATTGAGAAGCTTCCCAGCGTCAATTTTCAGTCCTCCGATCCCTTCGGCGCTTATGAATGGTCGCAGCGCGTAACCATCCGCAGCTTCAGCCAGAACCAGCTCGGCTTCACCTTCGACGGCATTCCGCTGGGCGACATGAGCTATGGCAATCATAATGGGCTCCACATCACTCGCGCGATCAGCTCCGAAAATATCGGCAGCGTGCGCGTCAGCCAGGGCGCGGGTTCCATCGGCACGCAGGCGACCAACGCGCTGGGCGGCACGGTGGAAACCTTCTCCGCCGATCCTGCCGATTACCTGACCAACGGCAATCTGGGCGCGCAGGGCAACCTGACCTATGGCAGCAACGAAACCTGGCGCGCCTTCGCCCGCCTGGCCTTGGGCACTCGCGACGGGATTCGCGGCTATGCCTCCTATGGTTATGGATCGACCGACAAGTTCCGGGGCGAAGGCGTGCAGGACCAGCATATGGGCAATGCAAAGGTCGTCATTCCCGTGGGCGATGTCACTGTCGATGGCTGGCTCAGCTATTCGGACCGGCGGGAGAATGATTATCAGGATATGTCGAAAGCCATGATCGCGCGCCTGGGCTGGGACTGGGACAACACATTCCCCGACTATGCCCGCGCGATCGACTATGCCAGCCGGTTGAATGACGTGGATTTGATCAGCAACAGCGGCGGCTCGCCTTTCCCCGATGGCCTTTTCGATTACAGCGGCGCTCCGGTGGCAGGCGGCCAGGTCTATCCCGGCAATGTCACCGGCCCGGACGACGCCTATTATGACGCCGCTGGCCTGCGCAAGGACTGGCTGGGCGCGATCGGTCTTTCAGCGCCGCTGGGCGAACAGGCCAGCCTGAAGATCAAGGGCTATTACCATCATAACAAGGGCATGGGTCTGTGGGCCACGCCTTACCAGCCCAGCCCGAACGGGGTTCCCATGTCGGTGCGCACCACCGAATATGAAATGGACCGCATCGGCGTGTTCGGCAGCGTCGACTTTGCGCTCGGCATCCAGAATTTCACCGTGGGCGGCTGGTATGAGAATAACCAGTTCAACCAGGCCCGCCGCTTCTATGCCTTCGCCAGCCGCACGGACCCCGGCCTTTCCTTCCGCGACTATCCGAAAAACCCTTTCGCGACCCAGTGGGAGTTCGACTTCACCACCGACACGATCCAGTATCACGTCCAGGATCGCATCGACCTGGGGATGGTGACGATCAACCTGGGGTGGAAGGGCTTCAAGGTCACGAACAAGGCCGAAGCCGTCGTTCAGGCAACTTTCCCCGAAGGCAAGATCAAGGTGGAAGATTGGTTCCAGCCCCATGCGGGCGTCGCCTTCGAACTATCGCCGGAAGCCGAAGTCTTCGCCGGTTTCACGCAGGCGACCCGCGCCTTCGCCAGCGCCACGACCGCGGGCCCCTTTTCCACCAATCAGCTTGGCTTCGACGCCATTCGGGATGATTTGAAGCCGGAACAGTCGGACACCTACGAACTTGGCCTGCGCTACCACAATTCCGTGTTCAACGGCGTGATCGGCGCTTATCTGGTGAACTTCCGCAATCGCCTCCTGTCCGTTCAGGTGGGCAGCCCGATCCAGGGCTTCGCGGCGGCGCTGCAAAATGTCGGCAAGGTCCGCTCCATTGGCGTCGAAGCGGCGGGCACGCTGCAACTGGGCGGCGGGTTCAGCCTGTTCGGTTCCTACAGCTATACCGACGCGACCTATCGCGACGATGTCGTGGACGCCAGCGGGGCGGTCGCGCCGATCGAGGGCAAGACCGTGGTCGACAGCCCCAGGCATCTTGCCCGTGGCGAAATCAATTATGAGCGGGATGGCGCTTTCGGCCGCATCGGCGTCAACTATATGTCCCGGCGCTACTACACCTACACCAACGATCAATCGGTCCCCGGCCGCGTGATCGTGGACGCGACCGTGGGCTATCGCTTCACCGACAGGCTGGAGTTGCAACTGAACGCCACCAACCTGCTCGACAAGCGCTATATCAGCACCGTGGGTTCGGGCGGTTTCAGCAACAGCGGCGACGGCCAGACGCTGCTGATCGGCGCGCCCTCGCAATTCTTTGCCACCATCAAGGCGGGGTTCTGACAATGAAAAAGGCCGCGCCTTTCCTTTGCCTGCTCGCCGCCGCCTTGCCAGCAACGGCTTTGGCCGAGCCTGTCCTTCTGATCTCGGTCGACGGGCTTCGCCCCGGCGACGTGCTGGAGGCGGAAAAGCGCGGCCTTTCCATTCCCAACCTGCGCCGTTTCGTGAAGGAGGGCGCCTATGCCTCTGGCGTCACGGGCGTGCTGCCGACATTGACCTACCCCAGCCATACGACATTGATCACGGGCACCGCGCCCGCGCGCCATGGCATCATCTCGAACAACAGCTTCGACCCGATGCAGATCAACCAGGGCGGCTGGTACTGGTACGCATCCGACATCAAGGTGCCGACCCTGTGGGAAGCCGCCGCGAAAGCCGGGCTCAGCACCGGCAACGTCCATTGGCCCGTCAGCGTCGCCGCCAAGGGCGTGACATGGAACCTGCCGCAAATCTGGCGCACGGGCCATACGGACGACGCCAAGCTGCTGGAGGCGCTCGCGACGCCGGGTCTAAAGGCGGAGATGGAGAAGGCGACCGGCGAGCCCTACGCCATGGGCATCGACGAAAGCCTGCCCGGAGATGAAAATCGCGGCCGCGCGGCCGTGGCCCTGATCGCGGCGCACAAGCCTGATTTCGTGACGGTCTATCTGACGGCGCTCGACCATGAGCAGCATCTGAAAGGGCCCGGCTCGCCGGAAGCGAAGGCGGTGCTGGAAAAGATCGATGCGATCGTCGGCCGGCTGGTCGCTGCCGAACAGCAGGCGCATCCCGGCGCCGTGATCGCGCTGGCGAGCGACCATGGCTTTGAAGCGACCCACAGCGCGCTCAACCTTTTCCGCCCCTTCATCGACGAAGGGCTGATCACGCTGGGCGCAGACGGCAAGATCGCGTCCTGGCGCGCCATGCCGTGGCTGTCCGGCGGGTCCGCCGCGATCATGCTGGCGCAGCCGCAGGATGAAGCGCTCGCCACCAAGGTCAAGGCATTGCTCGACAGGCTGGCCGCCGATCCGGCCAATGGGATTGCCAGCGTCGCCGACCGGCAGGCCGTTGCAAAGATGGGCGGCAATCCGCAGGCGGCCTTCTACGTCAATCTGCGCGCCGGTTATGTGACGGGGCTTTTTGCGGGCAAGGACGCGCCCATTGTCGCTCCGGCCCCCGTCAAGGGCATGCACGGCTATTTTCCCGGCCCGCTCAACCTCCGCTCCTCTTTCATGCTGCTGGGCAAGGGCGTGGCGAAGGGAAGGGACTTGCGCGAAATCGACATGCGGGCGATCGCGCCTACGCTGGCGGACATATTGGGCATAGCCCTGCCTGACGCGGAACAGCCTGCCTTGAAGTGGAAGCAATAGAGGACGTCATCAAGGTGAGGGGGTGACGAGCAGCGTCAGCCTCTCCTCGCTATTGGCCGCGATCTGGAGCGTGTAGCGGCCCGGATGTAGCGAGTAATCTACCATCTTGCGAATGCCCGAACAGTTGGGCCCATGCCCATGGGCGACGGACTCCGCCAGGATGCGAGCGGGGCGGGCAGTTCTGCCCCGGCCGCGCATTGGGGTTGCCCATGATCCATCTGCGCCATCGACGCCGTGGGAAACAGGGCCGCCACCACGGCGAGCGGCAACGGAGCGCGGCGGAATGACATTGCGGGCTTCCTTCTTCGACTCAAAGCTATATACGGCCGGATATATCGAGTCGAACGACCGGGGGAAGGGGGTTTCATGCGTTTCCATGTCGCCGCACTGCTATTGGCAGGCAGCGTTTTCACCGCCCAGGCGCAGGCGGAAACGGCGCCGGAGGATGATCAGTCCGGCCGTTTCTCGCTGGGCCAGATCATCGTGACCGCGCCGCGTACCCAGGGGATCGAAATCGACGGCAGCACGCTTTCGTCCGACGCCATCCATATGTTCAGCCGAACCGCGCTTGAGGACGCCGTCAACCTTATGCCCGGCGTCGCGGCGGGGAACAGCGGCGGCACCCGCAATGAACGGCTTGTCTTCGTGCGCGGCTTCGATCGTTTTCAGGTTCCGCTGTCGATCGACGGCATCCGCGTCTATCTGCCCGCCGACAACAGGCTGGACTATGGCCGCTTCCTGACCACCGACATAGCCGAGGTGCAGGTGGCCAAGGGCTATGCCTCCGTCCTCGACGGGCCGGGCGCGATGGGCGGCGCGATCAACCTCGTCACGCGCAAGCCCGCCAAGGCGATCGACATCGATGTGCGTGGCACGGTGAATTTCGACAATGACGCCGATTATGCGGGCTATTCGACATCCGCCATGATCGGCATGCGCCAGGACAAATGGTATGCGCAGGCCAGCTATGCCCGCAGCTTCACCGACCATTGGGACCTGCCCAACGACTTCACGCCCCGCAACCGGACGCTGGAAGATGGCGGCGCGCGCGATTTTTCGCGCACGGAAGACTGGCGCGTCAACGCCAAGGCCGGCTTCACCCCCAACGCCACCGACGAATATGCGCTGAGCTATACCTATCAGGAAGGATCGAAGGGCGCGCCGCTGCACATCAGCGACACGGTGACGGCGCCGCGCTTCTGGGATTGGCCGGAATGGAACATCACCAGCGTCTATTTCCTTTCCACCACGGCTCTGGGCGATCGCGCGACGTTGAAGACGCGGGCCTATTACAACCAGTTCGATTCCATCCTGCGATCCTTCAACGATCGCACGCTGACGACGCAAAGCCGCCCCTTCGCCTTCGACAGCCCTTATGAGGACAAGGCGTGGGGCGGATCGCTGCAACTGGATTTCCAGGCGAGCGACGCCGACACGCTGCGCCTTGCCTGGCATTACCGCCATGACCGGCACGTCGAATTCCAGACCAGCTTTTCCAACGCAGGCGCCGCCACCACCGAACCGCGCCAGACCCAGACGGAGGAGACATTTTCGGCCGCGCTGGAAAATGAGCTGAAGCTGAGCCCGGACCTCAGCTTCACGCTGGGCGGCAGCTTCGACTGGCGCAACCTGATCAAGGCGCAGGAATATGGCGCGCCGCTGGGCACGTCGGGCGCGTCCGTTCTTTACGAATATCCGCGCCGGGATGCCGACACATGGAACCTTCAGGGCCGCTTCGACTGGCGGGCAAGCGAAGCGCTCAACCTGCATGCCAGCCTGTCGTCCCGCGCGCGTTTCCCCACCATTTTCGAACGGTTCAGCCAGCGCTTCAACACCGCCATTCCCAACCCCGCGCTGAAAGCCGAGCGGGCCACCAATGCGGAGATTGGCGGCAGTTGGGCGAGCGGCCCGGTCCGCGTGGAAGGCGCGCTATTCTATAGCTGGGTGCGCGATGCGATATTCAGCGTGCCCACGCCAGCCTATCCCTGCACCGCTTCGACGACGCCGCCCGCCGTGCCCCGGCCCGGCTGCGCGCTCACCAGCCTGTCACAAAGCCGCAATGCCGGCAAAGGCCATTATTACGGGGTGGAATTGTCCGTATCCGCCACCGTCCTGCCGGGTCTGGACATCGGGGCGAACTATACCGGCATCAAGCGGGTGCTGGACTATGCCGCCAATCCGCTGTTCCGCCCCACCGGCGTCCCCACGCACAAGGGCTTTGTGTATCTGGACTGGTCGCCGGTCGAAAGGCTGCACATCATCCCCAGCGCCGACCTTGCTTCCAATCGCTGGACATTGTTCACGGCAACGCCAGCGTCGCAGCCGCAACGCTATTACCGCACCGGCGCTTATGTGAACGCCGCCCTGCGCGTGGACTATGCGTTGACGGACAATGTCGAGATCGGCGTGGGCGGGCGGAACCTGTTCGACGACTATTATACGTTGACCGATGGCTTTCCCGAACCGGGCCGGACATTATTCGCCAATTTGCGGGTGCGCTACTGATAGTCATAGTCGCCCTGATGTTGCTGCGGGTGGCGCATTGTGACCTGACGGAGCATAAAAGCATAACGATCATCTCTTATCCGTAACAAATCATTGCTGCAAAGGCTGGGTGGCGTCAGGCTGATTGACCGGCGCCGCCAACACTCCCACAGACCCCCTCATTCTAATGCGACTAAGTCGCACTATTATCAGGGGGTCTGCTTCATGTCCGTCACGCCATCCAGCACGCTATGCCGCTATCTGTCGCGCGCCAGCCTCATCGCCCTGGGCGTCACCATTGCTTTCCCGGCTTTGGGTGCTGATAGCGCTATGGCGGAGGCTGATGACCAGAGCGGCGGCGCGATCGTGGTCACGGCGGCGGGCTATGAGCAGGATATCATCGAAGCGCCCGCCAGCATCACCGTTGTCGGCCGCGAGGAGTTGCAGGAAAAGCGCTTCGGCAGCCTCGCCGAAGCCTTGCAGGATGTGCAGGGCGTCGATGTCGGCGGCGAAGCGGGCAAGACCGGCGGCCTCAACATCTCCATACGCGGCATGCCCAGCGACTATACGCTGGTCCTGATCGACGGCCGCCGCCAGAATGCGCCCGGCGGCGTGACGCCGAACGGCTTTGGCGAAACCTCCACCAGCTTCCTGCCGCCCTTTTCGGCGATCGACCGGATCGAGGTGGTGCGCGGGCCCATGTCCACCCTCTACGGATCGGACGCGATGGGCGGCGTCGTCAATATCATCACGCGCAAGGTCGGCAATCGCTGGGTCGGCACCGCGACCGCCGAAAGCACGATCCAGGGCGATGACCGCTTCGGCAATATCCAGTCGGTGAACGGCTTTGCCCAGGGGCCGCTGGTCCCTGACCTGATCGGCCTGACCCTGCGCGGCAGCGTCTTCCACCGCGAGGCGTCCAGCATCGACATCCCCGGCGATCCGGCGCTCACGCTCGGCCGCAATCCGGTCAAGTCCGACATCTACACCTATGGCGGCCGGTTGAGCTTCACCCCCCATGCCGATCATGACCTGTGGATCGAATATGACCGCAACGAACAAAGCTATGACAATAGCGAAGGGCAGTTGGGCACGCTGGGTTCGGGCGGCTATGCGCCGCGGCAGCGCTTCAACCGCAGCAATTATGTGCTCGCGCATAGCTGGCGGCTCGGCTTCGGCCAGCTCGACACGACGCTGACCCGCAACGAAACGGAAACGATCGGCCGCCTGATCCCCAACGGCACGCCAGGCGCGGTCCCCGGCAGCCCCCGCACGCTGGAGGCGCGCAACGACATCATCGATTCCCGCTTCGCCGGGAAAGCAGGAGCGATCGCCTTCACCGTGGGCGGCCAATATTGGAAGGCGCGCATGGTCGAGGGCGTCGCGCCAGAGCCGTTCAAGTTCACGCAATGGGCCGGTTTCGCCGAAGCCACGCTGACCCTGGCGGAAGGGTTCAACGTCACCGGCGGCGCGCGCTACGACCATCATTCGACCTTCGGCGACAAATGGTCGCCGCGCGCCTATGCCGTGTGGAACATCACCGATGCGGTCACGCTGAAAGGCGGGGTCAGCCGGGGCTACAAGACCCCGCGCGTCGAACAGATTGCGGAAGGCATCATCGGTTTCGGCGGGCAGGGCCGCATCCCCCTGCTCGGAACGCCGGGGCTGAAGCCGGAAATCAGCACCAGCTATGAAGCCGGGCTCTATTATGACGGCAACGGCTTTTTCAGCGGCAATGTGACGCTGTTCAACAACGACTTCACCGACAAGATCGCCAGCGGACCGGGCATCCCCAACTGCCGCTTTTCAGGCGCGCCGAACCGGCCCGGCTGCCTGGATGTCGGCCCATTCCCGACCGTCGACCTGTTCAGCCAGTCGATCAACATCGACAAGGCGCGCACCCGCGGCGTCGAGGTCGCGACCCGCTTTGTCTTCACGCCCAGCCTGTCGCTGTCGGCCAACTACACCTATACCGAAACCGAACAGTTGAGCGGCGCGGACGAAGGATTGCCGCTGATCGGAATGCCGAAGCATATGCTGAACGGCAATCTTCGCTGGAAACTGGACGACAAGGCCAGCCTTTGGGCTCGCGCCGAAATCCGCTCCAGCCGTTATCGCGGCAACAATGCGCAGCAGGCGGCGGTCGGCGACTTCCGCAGCTATGAAGTTTTCCATCTGGGCGGCAATTACCAGATCACGCCCGCTTTCCGCCTGTCCGCGACGATATATAACATCCTCGACACGGACTATGCGGTCTATGTTCCCTATCAGACCAGCCCGTCCGCCACGGCCTATACGCCTGCCTATTCGATCAATCAGGAAGGCCGCCGCCTCTGGCTCTCCGCCACCGTGGATTTCTAACGGCGTACAGCCGCAGGCGTCCTGCACGGGGCAGGGGCTTGCGGCCGTGCAGGCGGAGCGTCAGCGTTTGCGCACGAACTCGGCCCTCAGAACGAGGCCCTTTATGCCTTCGTAGCGGCAGTCGATTTCCTGCGCGTCTCCAGTGAGGCGGATGGACTTGATCAGCGTGCCGCGCTTCAATGTCTGGCCCGCCCCCTTGACCTCCAGATCCTTGATCAGCGTGACCTGATCGCCATCGGCCAGCAGGTTGCCGACCGCATCGCGCACTTCGGGCTGCGAAGCGGCGGCTTGCCGGTCCGCCAGTTCGGACGCAGGCAGCCATTCGCCGCTGTCCTCGTCATACACATAGTCCTCGTCAGCCATATCGCCTCCCATGATGATGGGGTCCGGTACAACAGCGAAGCGATCCGGGCCAAGGGCAAAGCGTTTCCGCCGGGGGCTTTAACCGGCGGCCGGAAGCCTGTGCCCGATGGCGAAGGCTTTCATTCGATCCTGCGTCAGGGGAGCCGTTATGCCGCACCGCCGTTGCGAAGCGGCGAACTCATAGCGTGGCCAGCCCCTTGAGCCCGGTGTCTTCGGACGGAGGCGGCAGGCAGGACGCGACTTTCGCCAGCAGGGCGCCCATGGCCTGGGTGATTTCGGGATCGCGCATATGGCCGTGGATCATGTTCGCCAGTTCCTGATCTTCCTGCCGCACGTTCGACAGGGCGGCGTCGTCATTGCCGCCGGTCCATTGGTCGATCTTCAGGCGCAGATGATCGAGCAGGGTAAGTAGCGACCCGGAAGCCTCCATTTCATGTCCCGTGACGCCGATCTGCGCGAGCAGTTCGCGGGCCATGTGCATCCTGTCATGCGCGGTCTCCTCCAGCCGTGACTTGAGCGCGGGCTGGTCTGCCACCTTGGCCGCGCTGGCATAGAGTTCGGCCGTGTCGATCAGCCGGTCCCCCACGGCCTGCATGACCGCATGATCAGCTGCATTCGCCATAGTCTGCTCCCGATAGATATTCCCCTGACCGGAACACGGCCCGTTGCGGAAGGGTTCCGCTATCCGTTTGCGCCTGGGTGGAAAAGGCGTCTATGGCCCTGCTGGAGCGATCTTCTCGCCAAGCGGCTTGCCTTGAGCATCCAATCACCACCATAAGGTTTGTCATCCCCTGTCTACGCCATTGAAGATAATCTGATTTTGACCCCCGACCCGCGCCTCCTCCTGTTCGTTCTTGCCGCTCCTTATCTCGCCAGCCTTTGCGCTGCGTGGCTGCCGGTGCGGGCGCGCGCGACGGCGGCGGCGATGTCGGGGATGGTCGCGCTGGCCGGGCTCGTGGCGATCGCATTCTTCTATCCCGCCGTGGCCGGTGGCGGAACGGTGCGGCAGGAATATGAGTGGCTGCCGATCCTCGGCCTCAACCTGGTGGTTCGCCTGGATGGCCTGACGCTGCTGTTTTCGGGGATGGTGCTGGCGATCGGCGCGCTGGTCAGCCTCTATGCCCGCTATTATATGTCGGCGGAAGATCCCGTCCCGCGCTTCTTCTCCTTCCTGCTGGCCTTCATGGGATCGATGCTGGGCATCATCCTGTCCGGGAACCTGATCCAGATCGCGTTCTTCTGGGAACTGACCAGCCTGTTTTCCTTCCTGCTGATCGGCTACTGGCATCATAACCAGAGCGCCCGCGACGGCGCGCGCATGGCGTTGATCGTCACTGGCTTTGGCGGCGTGTGCCTGCTGGTGGGGCTGCTGCTGCTGGGCCGCATGGCGGGCAGCTACGACCTGGACGTGGTGCTCGCGGCGGGTGAGAAGATCCGCGCCGACGCGCTGTACCTGCCCGCTCTCATCCTCATCCTGCTTGGCGCTTTTACCAAGAGCGCGCAGTTCCCGTTCCATTTCTGGCTGCCGCACGCCATGGCTGCGCCCACTCCCGTGTCGGCCTATCTCCATTCGGCCACCATGGTGAAGGCGGGCATCTTCCTGCTCATCCTGCTATGGCCCGTGCTGGCGGGCACCGGCGCCTGGTATCTGATCGTTACCACCACGGGCCTCGCCACCCTGCTGATCGGGGCCTGGGCCGCGATATTCCAGCATGACCTCAAGGGGTTGCTGGCCTATTCCACCATCAGCCACCTTGGCCTCATCACGCTGCTGCTGGGCCTGGGCAGTCCGCTGGCGGCGGTCGCCGCGATATTCCACACGGTCAATCACGCGACGTTCAAGGCATCGCTGTTCATGGCGGCCGGGATCATCGATCATGAAACCGGCACGCGCGATCTGCGCCGGTTGAGCGGCCTTGCACGCTACATGCCGGTGACGGCGACATTGGCGATGGTCGCGGCCGCGGCCATGGCGGGCGTCCCGCTGCTCAACGGCTTCCTTTCCAAGGAGATGTTCCTGGCCGAAGCGCTGGAGGGGCATAGCGGGACCATTATCGACCAGTTGCTGCCCTATCTCGCGACGCTGGCGAGCGCCTTTAGCGTGCTGTATTCCATAAGGTTCATCCATCAGACCTTTTTCGGCCCGGAACCTCGCGATCTGCCGCACCAGCCGAAGGAAGCGCCGCCATGGATGCGCCTGCCGATCGAGATATTGGTGCTGCTCTGCCTGCTGGTCGGCATCATTCCGGCGCTGACGATCGGACCGTTGCTGGCGGCGGCGGCCCGCGCGATGCTGGGCGCGGCCACCCCGGAATACAGCCTTGCCATCTGGCACGGCTTCAACGCGCCGTTGCTCATGAGCATGGCCGCCTTGCTGGGCGGAGCGATCATGTATCGCATCGCCGGTTCCCGATTGAATGCCATCGAACAGTCCCCCATCATCGGCCGGATCAAGGGACGGCGCGGTTTCGAAGCCACGCTGGCCACGATCATCGACGGCGCGCGCATGCTGCACAGGCTTCTGGGCACGTCGCGGTTGCAGGTGCAGTTGCGTCTGATCATCGGCACGGCGCTGGCGGGCGGCGCGATCCCTTTCCTGCTGCTCGGCTTCACATTGGGCGACAAGGCAACGACGCTGCTAGATCCCGTCTTCGCCGTGCTGTGGATGATAGGCGGCGCATGCGCGGCCGGGGCGGCCTGGCAGGCCAAGTTCCACCGGGTCGCGGCGCTCACATTGGCTGGCGTGGCGGGGCTTGCGGCCTGCATCAGCTTCGTCTGGCTGTCCGCGCCGGACCTGGGCCTCACCCAGTTGCTGGTGGAGATCGTCACCCTTGCCCTGCTGCTGCTCGGATTGCGCTGGCTGCCGATGCGGCGGACCGATATGTGGCAGGGCACGCCAAACCCCTGGTCCGTCAAACTGCGGCGGGGCGGCGACCTTGCCATCGCGCTTCTGGGAGGCGGGGGAATAGCCGCCGTCACCTATGCGATGATGACCCGCCCGCAACCGGACTCGATATCACGCGCCTTCATCGAAAAAGCCTACCCGGAGGGGGGCGGCACCAATGTGGTCAACGTCATCCTCGTGGACTTTCGCGGTTTCGACACGCTGGGGGAAATCACCGTCCTGTCGATCGTCGCGCTGACGATATTCACCCTGTTGCGCCGGTTCAGGCCCGCCCCCGAAAGCGTCGAACTGCCGCATCAGCAACGCCAGCAAAACGCCGCCGACAAAGCGCGCAGCGGCGCCGAGATGGGGGATACGGTCGCGCATTATCTCTTCATACCGCGTGTCATCATGGAATGGTTGTTCCCCGTTGTCCTGACCTTCGGCCTCTATCTCGTCATGCGGGGCCATGACCTGCCGGGCGGCGGGTTCGCCGGGGGCGTCACCGTGTCGATCGCGATCCTGATCCTCTACATGGCCAGCGGGACGCGCTCGGTGGAGGCGCGGCTGAATGTCCGGCCTGTCCGCTGGATCAGCCTTGGCCTGCTTTGCGCCCTGCTGACGGGTCTCGCCTCGCTGCTGCTGGGCTATCCGTTCCTGACGAGCGAAGCGCGCTACGTGACCGTACCATTGATCGGCGCGATCCCCCTTGCCAGCGCCCTGATCTTCGATATCGGCGTCTTCGCCGTTGTCGTGGGCACGACCGTGCTGATCCTTATCGCGCTGGCGCACCAATCGATCCGGTCGCCCCGGACGCGCAAGCCCGACGACCTTCCGCCCCGCCCGGCAGTCAGGCAGGGGGAAGGCTGATGGAGATCGTCCTTGCGCTCGCCATCGGCACGTTGACGGCATCCGGCCTCTGGCTGCTGTTCCGTCCGCGAACGTTCCAGGTCATCCTTGGCCTTTCCCTGCTGGCCTATGCGGTCAATCTGTTCATCCTGGCCGCCGGGCGCATCCGCACGGACGCGCCGCCGGTCGTCGCGCGCGATGCGGCAAGCGACCCCGCTCTCTATGCCGACCCCTTGCCGCAGGCGCTGGTGCTGACCGCCATCGTCATCTCCTTCGCGACGACGGCGCTGCTGCTGGTCGTTTTGCTGGCCTCGCGCGGGCTGACCGGCACTGACCATGTCGATGGCGAGGATGGCGACCAGTGACCGGGTGGGCGCATCATCTCATCATCCTGCCGATCCTGCTGCCGCTGCTGGCCAGCGCGGTCATGCTTGCCTTTGACGAGCGGCGGCGCACGCTCAAGCGGCTGCTCAGCTTCCTGACCATGGTGGCGCTGGTCGCGGTTTCGACGGCATTGCTCTGGCGCGTCGCGGGCGGTTCCCCGGATTCTCCCTCAGGCTCCTATGCCTATCTGCTGGGCAACTGGCCCGCGCCATTCGGCATCGTGCTGGTGATCGACCGGCTGTCGGCAATGATGCTGCTGCTGACCAACGTCCTGGGTCTGACCACTCTCCTCTACGCGCTGGCGCGCTGGGACAGGTCGGGGCCGCGTTTCCATCCGCTGTTCCTGCTGTTGCTGATGGGCGTGAACGGCGCGTTCCTGACCGGCGACATCTTCAACCTCTTCGTCTTCTTCGAAGTGCTGCTTGCCGCCTCCTACGGCCTTATCCTGCACGGGTCGGGGACGGAGCGGACCAGCGCCAGCCTGCATTACATCACCATCAACATCGCCGCGTCGCTGCTGTTCCTGACCGGCATAGCGATCATCTACAGCGTGACCGGCACGCTCAACATCGCCGACCTTGCGTTGCGCATACCGGCCATCGCCCGCGCGGACCTGGCCTTGTTCGAAAGCGGCGCGGCCGTGCTGGGCGTCGCCTTCCTCATCAAGGCCGGCATCTGGCCGCTCAGCTTCTGGCTGCCCAGAACCTACGCCGCCGCCGCGCCGCCCGTCGCCGCGATGTTCGCGATCATGAGCAAGGTGGGGATCTACGTCATCCTGCGCCTGTCGTCCGCACTGCTGGGGGCTGACGCGGGGGGCGCGGCGGGGTTCGCCGACGAATGGCTGCGCTTCGCTGGCCTCGCGACCATGGCTTTTGGCATCATCGGCATCCTGTCCGTCAGGCAGCTGACCGGCATAGCGGGCTATTATGTGCTGGTGTCGTCCGGCATCCTGCTCACCTCGATCGGGATCGGCGGACAGGCGCTGATCGCGGCAACGCTTTTCTATCTGGTCAGTTCGACGCTGGCCGTCGGCGCGCTCTACCTGATCATAGAACCCGTGGAGCGCAACGCGGATGAGGAGGACATGATCGCCGGGATCGCCGAACCGGTGTTCGACGATGAATATGTCGGCGCGCCGGAAGGGGAGGAAAGCGAAATCGGCGTGGTGATCCCCGGCACCATCGCGATCCTGGGCGGCGGGTTCATATTCTGCGCGCTGCTGCTGTCCGGCCTGCCGCCCCTGTCCGGCTTCATCGCCAAGTTCGCCATCATCGACGCCCTCTTCCGCCATGACAGGATCAGCGGCCTGGACGTGGCGTTGATTGCGCTCATGATCCTGTCGGGGCTCGCGGCCATGGTCGCGATGACGCGCGCGGGCATCGACCTCCTGTGGACGCCGGGCGAGGATTCGCCATCGCGGCTGAGCATCATCGAGGTCGGGCCGATCGGACTGCTGCTGGCGGTATGCGTCGGCCTGATGGTGATGGCGGGCCCGGCGATGCGTTATTTCGATCAGACGGCCGCCGCCCTGGCCGACCCGGCCATCTATATCGAAGCTGTCCTTTCAGCGCCGCGCGCGGGCGCCGATGCGGGAGCGGCGGCGCGATGAGGAGGCTTTTTCCCTTTCCGCTCCTCGCCTTCTCCCTCTTCGTGATGTGGGTGCTGCTGACCGGCTTTTCGCCCGGCCATGTGCTGGTGGCGGCCGCCGTGGCGCTGCTTCTGCCGCGCGTGATGCTGCCGCTGGGCTGGGAGAGACCGAAAATCCGCTTTTGCCGCGCGATGCTGACGCTCGCGCGGATCGTCATTGCCGATATCATCCGGTCGAACATAGCGGTGGGCAAGATCGTGCTGATGCGCAGGCCGGATCGCAAGTCGGGTTTCATCCAGCTGCCGGTCGCGCTGCGCGATCCCTATGCGCTGGCGGTGCTGGCGATCATCCTGACGGCCACGCCCGGCACCTTGTGGGTGCAGCATGATCCACGGCGCAACGTCATCCTCATCCATGTGCTCGACCTGATCGACGAACAGCAATGGATCGACCTCATCAAGCACCGCTACGAAAGGCTGCTGCTGGAGATATTCGAATGAGCGCGCTGGCCCTGGCCTATGTCATCACCCTGTCGCAGATCCTGCTGGGACTGGCGATGGGCTGCGCCTGCTTTCGCGTTCTGCGCGGCCCCCGCGCGCAGGACCGGGTGCTGGGTCTGGACACGCTCTATGTCAGCGCCATGCTGCTTCTGGTCACATATGGCGTGCAGACCGGCCGCACCCTCTATTTCGAAGGGGCGCTCGTCATAGGCTTGCTGGGCTTCACCAGCACGGTCGCGCTGGCCAAATTCATGATGCGCGGGGAGGTGATCGAATGATCCAGGCGCCGGACCTGCCCGGCTGGGCGGCGATCATCGTGGGCCTGCTGCTCTTTGCCGGAGCGGCCTTCACGCTGGTTGGGACATTGGGATTGATCCGCCTCAAGACATTTTACGACCGCGTTCATGCGCCGACGCTTGGGGCATCGCTGGGCACGGTGCTCGTCGCGACCGCATCCATGATCTGCTTCACGGTGTTGCAGACCCGGCCCGTCATTCATGAACTGCTGATCATCCTGTTCGTGACGCTGACGACGCCCGTGACGCTGATCCTGCTGGCGCGCGCGGCCCTGTACAGGGACCGAAGCGAGGGCGCGGCCCATGTGCCCGCGGACGACGAGTGATCGGGCGCATGGGGCGCTTAGTTCTTCAGGAGCGTCGTAGTCTTGCGTAGAATTTCGATGATCTTTCCCTCAACCTCATCGTCGTAACGCGACGTTGGGACGGCGACGCTGATGGCATAGGTCACCGCGCTATCGGATGGCACCGCCATGCCGATCGCCGATATGCCCCGGCTATATTCATCGCGAGTCCTGGCGAACCCGCCGGAGCGCACGCGCGCCAGTTCCTCTTCAATATCCCGGCGGTCGCAGCGCGTGTTGGGCGTGTAGCTCAACCGCTCGCTTTCCGTGAAGTAGCTTTCCAACTGGTCGGGCGGCATCGCGGCGAGCAGGGCCTTGCCAGCCGAGATGCAATGCAATGGGGTGCGCGTGCCCACGTCGATCGAATAGCGCAGGTTTTGGGAGGAGGTTTCCGTGATCACGGCCTCCGCCTCCCATCCCGTCAGCATGAACAGCGATGTGGTCTCGTTCAACTGCCCGCATATGGCTTTCACCAGCGGGGCGGCGCGGTCGGCAAGGCTTTGCCCTTCGGCAGGCTCGCGCAGCCGGTCGAGCCGCGCGCCCGCGAAATAGAGCCGCCCTTCCCGGTTCAGATAAGCGCGGTCCGTCAGCGTCGAAAGCAGATAGGAAAGGCTGCTTTCCGGGATGGACAGCGCTGCTGAAATCTCGACCGCGGATATGCCGGTCCTGTAAGCGACGACCAGTTCCAGAATATCGAGAGTCCGCAAGGCGGACTTGACCTTGGATTGGATATTCGTCTGCGCTGTCATCATGTTCCGTTCAAAACGTCAGGGCCCCGCGCTCGCTAAGTGTAGGCGATTGCAAAGATACTGGCCTCTGCTCGCAAACAGCGCGGATTTCTGCTCAGATTTGCTGACAGCAGGTGGGCCATGCTGCTCACGCTATGCGACAATGTGCTCGCCATCATCCGCGCCTGCTCGCAAACGGAGAAGGCCTGTTCTCGCTTTCTGCCAATAGCGAGGAGTGCCGGTGAGCGGTCTGGCAGCGATCGTTCCCGCCGGGTTTGCCGTAAGCATCAGCGCTCCCACTTCCTCAGGCTAGCAACGGATTGATCGTATAATGCCTGGAGCGAGCCGACCTGATTGTCTCGGAAGTGAATCGTCAGCACGAGATTGTCATACGGCAGATTGGCCGTGCAGAGCCCCGGCCGCGAGCCTCCGCCCATGGCGGAGCAACTCGCCAGCGATGGAGGACGCTTCTGACCTGCTTCGGCTGGCAACTGGTATGTCCAGAAAACACCATCACTTACCTTGCGCAGTGTTCGGCCGCGCCATGAAAGCGGGCGACTTGCGCAGACAGTCGAGTTGACAAGCGCCTCTGTTCCCGCTGCGCGGGCACACATCCGCTTCTTGCTTGCCACGCCCACCAAGTTTCGCTCCGGCAAGCTTGCGCTCGGATTTAGGTAGAACGAGAACCCGTCGCTGGGATCGAGCGCTGGTAGAAAGAACGGCTTATCATTGTCGGATATGTCGTTGGCTCTCGGGATGTCGAAGACTCGTCCCTCCAACCTCCTCTCGGCCGAGGCCGAGCACGCGCTGAGCAAGCTGACGATCGATAAAGAAGCTGCGGTAAGATGCCTGTTCATGCCGGCAGGCTATGAGAGAAGCGCAACGTCCACAATCGGTGGCACAGACGACATGCGTTGCGTCCGCGTGCGGGAGATACCAAGGCGAGGACAGCCAGTATCATATCGGCACACCGGCTTCGCGGAGCCGCTCGGTCAGGTCGCGGGTGTGTTCGGCGTCCAGCGTTCCGGCGAGGAACGCGCGTATGTCGGACGGCCGGGTGTTGAGCTGGCTGGCGAGCGCGCCCGCATCGTAACCGTTGCGCGTCAGCGTGGGTTCGAGGTCGTCAATCGCCCGCGACAGCACCTGCTCGACGATCTCGGCCGTGACGGGCTTGGCAGCGAAGCGGAAGCCCTGCTCGAAGGCGAGTGTCAGGTGCATCTCGATCTGGAGCGGGGTGCGCAGGCGCTCGGCGATGAGGTCGATCGCGTCCTCGTTCATCAAGTCGGCAACCTTGACCCCCTCGGCCGCACAGGCGCCGAGCAGCCAGGCAACATAGTCGCGGCGTTCGGCGCCGATGCCCTCATAGTCGAAGGTGGTCGTGCGGTAGCCGATCTCTTCCATTTGCGGGCGGCGCAGGTCGTTGCGTAGCCGAGGATGGCCGACCAGAAGGACCGACAGCAGCACGCCGGCATCAGCCACCACCTCCATCAACCGCTTGAGGCCGGTCAGCGTCTTGTGGTGCAGGTCATGCGCCTCGTCGACCACCAGTACGACCGGGCGCTTGCCCTTGCGCATGATGTCGCGCAGGTCGCGCTCGCGGCGCTCGGCCTGCTTGGGAATCTTCACCTGGGCACGGTCACCGGGCGAGAGATCGTAGAACAGCGCCTCGATCAGCGAGGGCAACGAGGTGCGGCGCTTGTCGACCGCAAGCGACTTGGCGACGGCGACCTTGCCCGCCCGGGCCAGCTCGTCCTCGATGCGGCGCAGCAGGTGCGTCTTGCCCGATCCGACCAGGCCGGAGACGACGATCAACCTGCCGGTCTGCACGGCCGCACAGACCTCGCGCACGAGGTTGCGCTGATGCTCTGTCTCGAAGTTGCCGACGCCTTGGAACGGGCGGGCGAGCCCGTAGCTGGATTGAACGTCGGCGAGCATCAGCTTGTCCCCCGTCTTGACTGGAACCGCTCTCGGATGCGGTCAGCGATGATGGTCTTGTCGAGCGTTTCGCCCAGCAGCGCGTCGATGAAGGCGCGGTCTGCCTCAGGCAGCGAGCCGAGCGGTCGCCGGAGCTGGTCGACGATGGCGTGGCGCGCCGCGAGCCCGGTCGGGTATGCCGTCTCGACCGCCGGCTCCGGAAAAGGTGTTTGCCGCACCGCGAGCCCTGCGGTGGAGGGCGGCAGCGACGGCAGCGGCCGGTCGCCGCCCGTCACGGTCGCGCGGGGCAGCCCCAGCTGGTCAGCGAGCCGGACCACCTTGTCGAGCCGCTCCTCGGCGCGGCTCTTCTGATACTTGCGATAGCGGTAGAGCGGCACGGCGCCGCGCGACGGCTCGTAAGGGCCATGCCGCTTGCCGTCATGCTCCACGAAGAGCTGCTGGTCGAACAGCCCCCAGAGCAGCGTCACCGTCTCGCCGGCGAGCTCGGGCTCGACCTCGTAGGAAGCGCCCTCAACCGAGACGGTCGCGTCGCCCGCAACGGTGCGCCGCTCGGGCTCACGAGCGAAGGCGCAGAACCGCTCCCATGAACACATGGCCCGCACGCCATCGCCGGGCAGGTGCCGCAGCCAGTGCTCGATCCGCGCGTGTGGCTCGGAACGATGGTCGCCGTTGTTGTAGGTGACCAGCGCACGCCGCATCCACAGATTGGCTTCCGCCTCGTCCTTGGGTTTGTGGAAGTGGTACAACGTCTCGTGCACCTCCTTCACCGTGCGGAACGGCCGCTCGACCTTGCCCTTGGCGCGGGCCGCGGTGTGCCGGTCGTCGGCCTTCGGCGGCAGATGGGTGAGGACGCGCACGCCGAGGCTGCCCATCACCGACTGGAACACGCGCGACCGGCTGACCGGGCCGTTGTCCATGTAGATCGTGACCGGCAGGCCCTGGAACGGCAGTTCGGGCTCAGGCTTGGCGGCGAAGGCGTTGAATAGAAAGCGCAGCGCGGACTCGGCATCCTCGCCATAGACGCTGCGATATTCCTGGTAGACCACGCCCGAGCAGTCATCGACGGCCGAGAACAGCATCAGCGTGGGTTTGCCGCGACCCTGCTCGATCCAGAGCGGCGCCTCGACCTGCTTGAGGTCGGACGGGCTCATGTCGAAGTGCCACAGCTCGTTGGATCGCCGCGCCTGAAAACGAACGGCTGCGTGGGGGCGGGTCACGCGGGCATAGTCCAGCCCTGATGAGCGGAGCAGCCGGTCGATGGTCGCCCGCTTCAGCAGGCCGGGTGCTACCTTGACCAGGCCCTCCGGCGTCTCGACGCCATCGGTTTCCAGGAACTCGATGGCGCGGGCGGTCGAAACGTGCCGGCCCTTCTTGTTGGTGGTCCTGATCTTCAGTGCGGCGACGATCTCGGCGTAGCGCTCCATCTCGGCCTGCGGGGCAACCCGCGTCGCACCATGGTCGGACCGGCGCACCGACTTGGGGCGGTTCAGCTCGCGCAACGCCCGGTAAAGGGTCCAGATGGAGATGCCATAGGCCTCGGCCGCACGGGCGATGATCTCGGTGCGACCGGGGTCGCGTGGGGGCAACAGCGACAACCGTCGGCGAAGATCGATCAGCGCCTCTCCAGGCGGTCGCTTCGCCCGGTCAGCCATGGGCTGTTGCAGCCTCCTTGATCGATGCACCGCTGCCGCGCTTGCCTGCATAGCGATAGAGGGTCGCGACCGACACGCCCATGCGCTTGGCGATGTCGCGCACCGGCAACGTGCCCTCCTTCATCATCGCCCGTGCCGCGGCGACGTCGCTCGGGCGCATTGCCGATGGGCGGCCACCCTTGCGACCCTGCCGGCGCGCCTCCACTAGCCCCGCGGTAGTTCGCTCGCGGATCAGGGCACGCTCGAACTGCGCGATGGCGCCGAACACGTGAAAGGTGAGCATGCCACCCGGCGTTGTCGTGTCGATGCTCTCGGTCAGCGACACCAGCCCGATCTTCTCGCGCTCCAGATCCTCGGCCGTGGCGATCAACTTCTTGAGCGAGCGGGCGAGGCGGTCGAGCTTCCAAACAACCAGCGTGTCGCCTGCGCGCAGCACGTCTTCCAGAATGCGCGCCAGTTCGGGCCGGTCATCGCGCGCGCCCGACGCCTTTTCGGTGAACACCCGCTCGCAGCCGGCCCGCCGCAGCGCATCGAGCTGGAGCTCGGGGTTCTGGTCGCTGGTGCTGACCCTGGCATAGCCGACCCGCATGAGCGTCTGATCTTCTCCAAACTCGTGCGGGGCATACCGTTTTGCGACGCGGGTTTCCAGAACAGTTTTGACAAAGTGCGGCCCGCAGATTTACGTTGCCGGCCCAGCAAGGCGATCGGCTCGTCAGAAACGGTCGTTTTGCAGAACCGCTGAGGAGCCGGGTTCATGCAGGTGCTCGATACGGTTGGCTGGGTCGGTGATGGCGACGACACCGACTTCTTCCTCGCAATCGAGCGCACCTTCGATCTGCGCCTGCGCTCGAACCTGCCTTGGACAACGTTCGGCGAGGTGCGTGACCATGTCGTCGCGCATGTCGCAGCCTACAGCGGGGGCGGCACGACATGCGCCACGCAGATGACGTTCTACAGGCTTCGACGCGCGCTCGGGCTTGGCCGGCACGTCGGGCCGGATGCGCCGTTGGCGCCGCTGATCGGTGGGAAGCTGCGCCAAGCGTTCAGCGACCTGGAAGCCGATACCGACCTCAAGATGCCGGCGACGCGAGCCGGATGGCTTGGGATTGTCAGTGGTCTCTGCTTCGCTGTCGCGGTCGCGATCCTCGCCTTCACGACGCTGGCACCTCCCCTTCGCATCTTCGCTGCTGGAGCGAGCGCCTACGCGGGGCTATGGTTACGGCACCTCGACCGCCGGCGATTACCTCGGAGGTGCGACACTATCGGCGATCTCGCCCGACTGGTCACGGAGCAGAACCGTGGCAGGCTTGCCCGCGACGGCGCGCGCCTCACCGCCCCCGAGATTTGGCGGATCATCCAGCAACTGGCCGCCGAGGAGAGCGGGATCGACCCCGATCTGATTGGGTCGGAAACGACCTTCTTCCGAGCCAAAGTGCGAGCAGCCTGATCAATGGCTTACTGGATTGCATAGATTGATGCCGAGACACGGGACATTGCGTGGCGTCGGACTGACGGCTTTGGGTGCCGTTGTCGTCGCAGGCTCTTTCGTCGCTCTCGGATTGCGACCGGATGGGATCGCCAGCTACTATCGCGATACGCTGACTCCGGCAGGGTTTGCCATTTGGTTCTGCGGCTTCGTAGCCGCCACACTCGCTCCACCCGCCATAGCTGTACTCTGCTGGTTTGGCGCCATGCGGTTCCGCTACGGGTGGCTTCTCCACATCCTGCTTGTTCCTGCCACCTACGCCGCTGTGCGAGGATCAATCGCGCTCATGCTCGCGGTAGCAAGTGAGCCGGACAGCGATGGCCCAACGAGATGGGCTACCGATCCAGCAGTGATGCTGATGGTGGTTTGCCCCATCGTGTACTTTCTGATCTTGGGTTCCACAAAGCTGCGTGAGCATCGCGCATCAGCAAATGACTGCTAATCTCGACTTTGTAGTTGGCAGATACCATGAGCGGCCCTTTGCCGTTTGCGAGCAGACGCGGATGATGGCGAGCACATTGTCGGATAGCGTGAGCAGCATAGTCGGCTCGTTGTCAGGTAATCTGGGCAGGAAAAGGCGCTGTTTGCGAGCAGAAGCTGCTACGGTTGCAAGCGCCTACAGCTAAGCGCACGCCTGCTGTAGGCTGGAACCAGCCGTGGAAGGAACCCACTTTCGCGCCGCCGCCCTCGCCGTTCAACGATCCGGCCGCGCTTCACGGCCGGATCGCTGGACATGAACCGGCTCAGCCCGCCTTCACCGCCCTGGTGCGCCAGCCATCGGCGTAGGAATCGCGTGCCACCTCGGAGTAAGGCACCGGCGCGACGATCGCCTTGATTTCGGTTTGCACATGCGGCTCGACGGTGGGCTTGCGGGTGCCGCCGTCCGGCTCGCCCCAAAGCAGCGTCACCTCGGTTCCCGGCTTCGCCAGTTCAGCATCGACCATGGCGAGCGCAAGGAAGCGGCCAGCATTCACCGTGTAGCCGATCCAGGTCGACAGGCCGACGATCTTCCCGTCTTTCAAGACGGAATCATAGGGGTGCATGCAATAGACGGAGGTGGGGAATTCCAGGAATTTCGCCTTGTCGCCGGTCTGGAGCATGGAGCTCATGACCCGGACGATGTCTTCATTGTCGAGGGCCAGCGTGACCTTGGTCCGATGGGGCTGGTCCTTCATCTTCTCCAGCGCTTCGCGGCCGACGAAGTCATGATCGAACTTCACCATGATGCCGTAGCCGAGATCCCAGGGCGTCAGATAATAGTCTTCGATATTGCCGGAAACGAAGCTGCCGCCCAGCGAGCACATGCCTTCATAGGATTTCGCGCCCAGCCATTCGCGGAAACCCCTGGTGCCTTCGCCGGTGTAGACAGCGGGCAGAGGCGAAGGAATCCAGCCGGATTCGAGCGTGTTGGATGAATAGGTGCGGCCGCCGCACAGGGTCAGGCCGAAATCCTTGCCCGCTTCGATCAGGGTATTGCGGACGGTGTCATAATCCTTCCAGGGGCCAAAAAGTTCGTAACCCGGCTGCCCGACCATGCCGTGGCGCAGTGCCCGCACCTCGACGCCGGCGATCTTCACGGGCGCCATGTGGAAGAATTTCAGGTCCGGCGGGGTTTCGCCCATCGCCTTTTCCAGAACCTTCATCGCGTTGGGGCCCTGGAGCTGGAAGCGATAGTTGCGGCGGTAACCCTGCTGGTCCAGCGGGCGCGCGGCGGTGCGCTCGTCGCGTTCCACCTTGACGTCCCACTTGCCGGTCGAGGCCCAATATTCGACCCACTCGATCGAGGGCGCGCGGCCGACCAGTTCGAACTTTTCCTCTTCGAGGTAGAAGAGGATGACGTCGCCGATCACATAGCCTTCCGGCGTGACCGGCGCGAATTGCTTGGCGCGATTGGGAACGAAGCCCTTGAAGCTGTTGGGCGCGAGGTAGGACAGCATGTCGAAAGCGCCCGGTCCGGTGACGAGCAGATCGACCATGTGGAAGCTCTGGTTGAACAGCACCGCGGTTTCCGCCCAGCTGCGCTGTTCATCGCGCCAGTTGGAATATTCGCCCGGAACGCCGGGATAGACATTGGGACCGGCCTGCTGGTTGCGCAGGAATTCAACGATGTTGCCTTGTTCATCCAGAATCTTCTGGAGTGTCTTCTCGCTCATGCCGTTGCCTTTCACTTTTGCGTCTTGGACATATTCAATGGGAATGACAGCCATTCCCTGAGGACTTCATCGAACTTCCGCTGGCGCCATGCGGCCAGCATTTCAATCACCCGCAATTACGTCCCCCCGACGCAGGAGACGGTCTCCTCCTGCCGGGAAACGGGCGATGGAATCACCGGCCGTTCCGTGATGTCGCACCCCTCCATATTCAATAACATGAAGAATTCACCTATCCGAAGATAATCTGCCACGCTAGAGAGAATCGCACAGCGACATTGGAGGGGAAAGGAATGCCCATCATTCATCCGAACTGGGATCGCGCCGCTGCCAACATGGTGGATGGCTATTCCCTGGAAATGACGGCGAAGGATGTGGACTCCCTGCGTGCCGCCGCGCCTGCCCTCAGGCCGGAAACGCCTGTCGCGGTGACGTTTCTGCCGGGCGAGGAATTCAAGGCTCGCATTGCCGCGACAAGGCTGGTGCGCGATCTGGGCTTTGAACCGATGCCCCATTTTTCGGCGCGCCGCATCCAATCCGCTGGCGAGTTCGAGGATTATCTTTCGGCGGCTGTGGCGGAAGCGGGCGTGAAGCGCTGCTTCGTGATCGCGGGCGATCCTTCCGAACCGGAAGGTCCTTTTTTCGACAGCAGCGCGCTGATCTCAAGCGGCGCTTTCGAACGGGCGGGGATCACCGCGATCGGGATCGGCGGCCATCCCGAAGGGCACCCCAATATGAGCAGGCAGCAATGCTGGGACGTGCTGCAAGACAAGGTGGCGGACATTGAAAGCCGGGGAATGGCGCCGCTGATCGTTACCCAGTTCGTGTTCGATGCGGATGCGGTTCTGGACTGGCTTGCCGATCTGCGGGCGCGCGGCATCGGTGCCCCGGTCCGCATCGGCGTTCCCGGACCTGCGGGCATCAAGACATTGCTGCGCTTTGCGGCACGGTGCGGCGTCGGGGCGTCTGCCTCGGTCCTTGCGAAATACGGCATTTCCATTACGCAGCTGTTCGGTTCGGCAGGACCGGACAAGCTGGTCGACACCTTCGCGCGAAAGCTGGGGCCTCAGCATGGGCGCGTGCGGCTTCATTTCTATCCCTTTGGCGGGCTTGAGAAGACCGTCGCCTGGATCAACGACTATGACCGCGCGCACTGACGCGGCAGTAAAGAAAGGAGGAGTCTGACGTGCCCGACATCTACACCTTGCGGCTTCAATGTGACGACAAGCCCGGCCTTGTCGCGCAAGTGGCCGGATTTCTCGCTTCACGCGGCTGCAACATCGTCGATGCGCAGCAATTCGACGACAGCATGAACAACAAATTCTTCATGCGCATCGCGTTCAAGCCGGGCGCGGGCGAGACGCTGGAGTCGCTGCGTGACGGCTTTGCGCCGGTCAGCGAAGGCGCGGGGATGGAATGGGTCATGCGGGACCAGGCCACTCCGAAAAAGGTGGTGCTGATGGTTTCCAAATGGGACCATTGCCTTGGCGATCTGCTCTACCGTTACCGGATTGGCGAACTGGCGATGGATGTCGTAGCGATCATTTCCAACCATCCGCGCGAATTGCTGCACACATCGCTGATCGGCGACGTTCCTTATCATTATTTCCCGGTGACGAAGGACACGAAGGCGGAGCAGGAAGCCAGGATCAAGCAAGTTGTGAACGATAGCGGGGCGGAGCTGGTGGTACTCGCCCGCTATATGCAGATATTGTCCGATGACATGGCCGCTTTCCTGTCCGGCCGGTGCATCAACATCCATCACAGCTTCCTGCCCGGCTTCAAGGGGGCCAAGCCCTATCACCAGGCCTATGACCGCGGCGTCAAGATGATCGGCGCGACCGCCCACTATGTCACCGCCGACCTTGATGAAGGCCCCATCATCCATCAGGACGTCGAAATGATCGGCCATGCCGACGTGCCCGACGAACTTGTCCGCAGGGGCCGGGATATCGAGCGCCGCGTCCTTGCGGAGGCCGTCCGCCTGCACCTTCAGGACCGCGTGTTCCTGAACCAGTCGCGCACGGTCGTGTTCAAAAGCTGACGCATGGCGCGCCAGCTTCCCGGTCCCCGCAGCGCAGGGCCGATGACCATCGCATATCTGCTCAGCAATATGATAAAGGCGGCGGAGAGGGCCCAGCCAAGATGATGAATTCCGTTCTTACCAAGGTTCGCGTCAAGGAGTTGCCGCTTCTGGCGGACATCGGCATCAACCCCGACGAAATCGGCCGCCGCCAGCCCCTCGTCATCACGGTGGAGTTGCTGCTGTCCACCGGAGCCGTGAAGGGCATAGAGGACACGGTCGATTACCGCCGGATCGTCAAGGCGGCGGAATCGCTTTCTCTGGTGCACATCCCCCTGATCGAAACCTTTGCCTATATGCTTGCCCAGAAATGCCTTTCATGGACCCATGTGGTTGAGGCGGACGTCAGCATCGACAAGCCGTTCGCGATCACGCGCGGCATGGCGGGGGTGGAGGTGTCGGTGCGCCGCGATCAGCAAGGGCATGCACCCGATCTTCCGGCATGATGCGCCGCCATCACATTGGCGGATAGATCTGATGTTCCTTGCAGATCAGGAAGTAGCAGCGATCCGCCTGGAAGAGGCCGGACGCTAACACTGATTTTTCATAGGCGCGGAAATGCTCCAGCGCATCCGGCGCCACCCATAAGCTGATCATGAGCGTGATGGCGGGCCCGTCGGCGCCACCGAAATGCCTGGCCATTTGCGGGTCCGGCAGGGGCAGGGCGTCGGATCTCGTCAGACCGCGCAGCGCTGCTTCCAAAGCGGGAGCGGCGGCAAGGGCTGCGGCATGGATATCGTCCCAGCGGGCCTGGACATCCTGCGCGGTTGAGCCATGTTCCGGGAACAGGAAGTGCATGATCTTGACGGCATCATCCGTCCCGGATGGCTCCGACAAGCAGGTTTCCCGCGTGAAAGCCATTTGCGTGGTCGCCGTTTCGGAGAATTTCTCGCCATCGGGAGCGATCACGGTGATCGTATAGGGGTCGGTGAAGGTCCGCTTCAGATCATCCGGGCTGCGAAAGTAAAGTTCCGTAACGCTGTCGCGATGCGTCACTGCGCCGTAACTGGCATATGCGCTGGTGGAATAGGCGCCGTCCACGACATGGTTCTGAACATAGCGCGCGAGGCCAAGCGGATTTGCGAGCGTCAGCCCGCCATGGACATTGACGATATAATCTATGAATTCGCGATAGGTCATACCGGGGCGGCGGCGCACGGCAGCAACGACCTTCAGCATATTGTCACCCCTTTTAACCAGTTCGTCGAGAGCCTTCCGCTGATGCGCAGCCTATGTAAAACTCTTTATATTTATGATCTTCGATCCAAATCGCTGATAGCTTGGCCCCGCTGATCACAATGAAGGCGGCAAATTGCTTTATTCACAGATCCGTTTATCGTTTCAGCATTGAATAAGAAAAACGGATCGTAGAGATGCGGCTCAAAGGATTGGACCTGAACCTTCTGGTGGCCTTCGACGCCCTGATGTCGTCTCGAAGCGTATCCCGCGCAGCCGTGAAAATGAATCTCAGCCAGCCCGCAGTCAGTTCCGCCCTCGCCAGGCTGAGAAGCTATTTCAAGGACGAGATATTGGTTGTCCATGGAAAGCGGATGCTTCCCACGGCCTTTGCGGAGGGTCTCTATCCGCAGGTTCTCGCCTGTCTGCGGGAAGCTGAAATCCTCATCACCACCAATTCGGCTTTCGACCCGCTCACCAGTCAGAGGCGGTTTCGTATCGTCGCGTCCGACTATGCATCGACCGCCGTGATTTCCTACTTCGCCAATCGCCTTCCCGTCATTGCGCCGGGCGTGCAGCTTGAACTCATCCTGCCGGAAGACAATGTGTGGGGCGATCTTGAAGAAGGCTTCATAGACATTTTCATCACGCCGGAAGAATTTGTGTCCAACGTCCATCCCGCCGAGCTTCTCTTCGAGGAAAGGCATGTCATCGCCGGTTGGGCAAGCAATCCCCTGATGAGCAGGCCGATTTCGAAGGATGAACTGTTTTCGTCGCCCCATATTACCGTGTCCTTTGGGCGCCATCGAAAGCTTGCCCATGGCGACGCCCAGCTGAGTTCCATGGGCCTGCAACGGCAGGTGGAGATCGTCGCGCCTTCCTTCACGCTGGTTCCATGGCTGTTGATCGGGACGCAACGCCTGTCGATCATGCATCACCGCCTGGCGAAGCTGATGGCGGCGAAATTCCCGATCGCCTTCCAGCCCATGCCCTTCAAATTCCCCATCATGCGCGAAATGGCGCAATATCATAGCGCCCGCAGTTCGGATGATGGACTGCTCTGGCTGCGAAACCAGTTGCGCCTCGCCGCAGAGCAGACGGAAAAGCTCGACGCATTCGAACTGGATGCAGCATTGCCCCTTTGAACAATGCGGCCGCCCCTTATCCTTCCTGATGCTGGGGGTTCACCCCGCCACAACTATTCACAGATATTATCGAAGGACATCAATTCAATCAGTTCGTGAGCATGCAGGACTCCCGTTAAAGTCGTGCTCGATAATGCCGCGGACACGGGGGAGGTGATGATGTTCAAGCCGTTCCGAATGAGGAACAGCCATCCATGCTGATCGTGGGAGGCGGAATTGCCGGAATGGCACTGGCCATCCAATCGGCGAAGCTGGGCATCAGGGCCGAAATCATCGAAGCAGATCCCCATTGGCGCGTCGCAGGCGCCGGCATCAGCATCACCGGCCCCACCTACAGGGCGCTCAAGCGCCTGGGATTGCTCGATGATGTCAGGGCCGCAGGCTATTTCATCGACAAGGGCGCGCTGATCTGCGCTGCTGACGGAACCACGCTGATCGAATTGCCGATGCAGCCGCTGGAGCCGGGGCTGCCGACAGCGGGCGGCATATTGCGGCCGGAACTTCATCGCATCATGGCGGCACGCGTGCGGGAATTGGGCATTCCCGTCAGGCTCGGCGTCACCGCGAAAAGCATCACGATATTGGAGGATGCGGTCGAGGTCGGGCTATCCAACGGAGAAGTGGTCGGTCATCCCATTGTCATCGGCGCTGACGGCGCATTTTCGCAGACACGTGCCCAAATATTCCCGGATGCGCCGGTCCCCAGCTACACGGGTCAATTTTGCTGGCGATTGCTGGCGGATCGGCCCGAAGTGATCGACCGGCCTCATTTCTATGTGGGAGCGAACGTGACATGCGGCGTGATGCCTGTATCCCAATCGCAAATGTATCTCTGGCTGCTGGAAACCAGCGCGGATCGCCGCCGGTTGGACGATGACAGGCTGGCGCCGGAACTGAGCGCGATGCTGACGCCCTTTGGCGGGACCGCGATGGACGCGGTGAGGGCCGCGATCCGGGCGGGGACGCAGATCATTGCCCGGCCTCTCGACGCGCTGCTTCTGCCGCGCCCGTGGCACAAGGGCAGGGTGCTGCTGATCGGCGATGCCTGCCATGCGACCACGCCGCATCTCGCGTCGGGCGCGGGGATCGCGATAGAGGATGCGATGGTGTTGGCGGACATACTCGCCGGGGGCGGCACGCCGGAGGATATGTTCGACCGGTTCGAGGGGCGCCGGTGGGAGCGTTGCCGCCTTGTCGTCGAGGAATCCGTCGCCATCGGTAATTTGCAGCAGGCGGGCGGCCATCCCGATGAACTGAACAGGCGCATGGCCCATGCACAGGCCGCGCTCGCGATCGACATCTGAAAGGAAGGCAGCGGAGTTCTGGGCATCAGCGATCTGGCAACCTGCCGCCCCTTCAGAAAATCCCGGCGGGCGTGAAGGGTTAACCGCAAATGTGCCGTCTAACTGTCAGGCGCATGCCAGGTTCTACAAGGGAAGGCCATTCATAAATTTTATCTAAATCCATAAACCTTATCAGTTTCACTTTTGAAACAGCGGCGTGCAAGTTCAGGACAATATATACCGGGAAGAGGGTGAGGCTGGATGATATATCCCCGAAACTGTTGGTATGTTGTAGCCTTACCAACTGAGTTGAAAGCCGGTGACCTGCTGCCGCGGACCATCTGCGACATCCCGATGCTACTCTTCCGGGACAAGGACGGTCATGCAACCGCCATCAAGGATGCTTGTTCTCACCGCCTCGCGCCCCTGTCGGCAGGCGTTTATCAGGATGGCGAAGTCATGTGCCGGTATCATGGCCTGCGTTTCGGCAAGGGCGGCAAATGCGTGCATAACCCGCATGGCCAAATCACGGATGCTCTGTCCGTCAGATCATGGGCGACTGTCGAGCGGCATGATCTCATCTGGTTGTGGATGGGCGACATCAAGGCTGCCGACGACAGCCTTATCCCTGATCTTTCTTTCATCGACCGGACACCTGCCCACGGCAAGTTCACCGGCTATCTGCCAACCAAGGCCAATTTCGAACTCTGCACCGACAACATACTCGATCTCACCCACACCGACTACCTTCACCCCGATACGCTCGGCGGCGGTGGCCTCACTCGTGCAAAGGAAAAGGTGAAGGTCGAAGGAAATATCGTCACGGTTCGTTGGGAAAATCCCAATGAAGTCGCTCCACCGGCACTCGATCGCGAACTCGATCGTCCCGGATCACTAGCGAATACATTTACAGAGGTGGTATGGTATCCGCCCGCCGTGATGAAATTATGCGTCCATGTGGAGCCGGTGGACCCACTGAATGGATCACCCGTCGAATCCGTGACGATGCACATCATGACGCCGGAAGGCGCAATGAAAACGCATTATTTCGTCCTGTCGACGCGCAATTTCCGCACGGATGATCCCGGCTATAATGAAGCTCTTGGAAAGTTCGTCAACAATATCTTCGCAACCGAAGACAAGCCGATGCTGGAGGCGCAGCAGGCGCGGATGGGGACGGGCGATCTCTGGGCCTGCAATCCAGCGCTGCTGCCGATCGACAACGCCGCGGTGAGGGCACGCCGCATATTGGCTCACATGATCGAAAAGGAAAATAACGGCGAGGCGGCCTGAGCCGTCCGATCATGCGGTGGGCAGAAGGATCAATAATCGATCCTATGATTATAATAATATTGAAAAGGAGGGGAAGTCCATGAAGGCCAATTTATTAGCAGGCGGGGCCATGATAGCCGTGCTGCTTGGCGCGACATCTGCATTGGCGCAGGATGTTCAGGCGCCGCAGCCGATGACAGGTGATCAAGGTCTTGCGGACATTGTCGTCACGGCACAGCGCCGTGTTGAATCCGCGCAGAAGGCCGCGATCGCTATCGATGTTGTCGCTCCGGCGGAACTCACCCGCGCAGGCGTCAATAGCGCCGCGACGTTGAATGCTGTTGCGCCTTCGCTCAATGTTGCGAGCGGTGGCGGCGCAACGGCCAGCTTCTTCATTCGCGGCGTCGGCAACTTCACCAACAATGCCTATAGCGATTCAGCCGTCGCCTTCAACTATGACGGTGTTTATATCGGCCGCCCCACCGCCACCAACGGCGCCTTCTTCGATCTTGAACGGATCGAGGTGCTCAAAGGGCCACAGGGCACGCTCTACGGCCGCAACGCAACCGGCGGCGCGATCAACGTCCTGCCCAGTAAGCCGAAAATCGGCGAGCTGGGGGGCGCGATCTCCATCGGCATCGGCAATTATGACAATGTGGAGGCCGAAGCCGCCATCAACCTTCCGGTCGGTGACAATTCCGCGTTCCGCGTCGCTGGCAAGGTTCTGCATTCCGACGGTTATAATGACGACGGTACGGCCGATTCCAAGGCCCAGGGCGTGCGCGCGCAGTTCCTGACCGAACCTTCGGATGGTGTCAGCCTGCGACTCGCGGCTGACTATTCTCATGTGGGGGGAATGGGGCCCGGCGGCTCCTACCAGGGCTCCCTGGCCTTCGTGCCGGGCGCACCGGCTTCATCGGCCGCGCCCGCAAACTATGTCTTCATCCCTTCCAACCTCGACAGGCGCAGCGGCCTGACCTCACCGGAAGCAAGGGATTATTTCAGCCAACTGGTCATTGGGGGATCGTTCAACTTCCCCGCACCGGTGGAAAGGCCCTATATCAACGACACCAATTGGGGCGTGACTGGTGAACTCGGCGTGGAAACCGGGATCGGCGATCTTACCGTCATTTCGGCTTACCGCCGGTCCAGGCTCGACGACCTCTTCAACGGGCCCGGATTTCGCGGCGGCCGCGTCGATGAGCGCGACCGGCAGTTCAGCGCCGAAGTGCGCCTGAACGGCAAGCGTATCGGTCCGGTGGAATGGCTGCTGGGCGCTTATTATTTTGACGAAACGACCAGGGGCCGTTCCGTCTTCAACCAGTATATCGCGACGTCGATCCAATCTTATGATGTCGGCACGCGGTCGACGGCGGGATTTGGCCGCCTGACGTTCCACCTTGCCGACAGCTTCCGCCTGGTCGCCGCAGGCCGCTACACGCATGACCGCAAGTCGCTGGACGGGTCAGCGCCGACATTGCTGAACATCTGCACGAACGCAGCGCCTCCGTTAGGGCCGGGCTGCCTTGCCGGGCCTTCCGTCCCCGTGGGCCGCTCCCTGGCTGAAATCGCCGCGGCGATCCCCGCCAGCGATCTTCCCCTGGGGTTTCCAGTTGCCCCTGGACCGGCCAATGCCCGGCCTTTCGGGTCGGCGGGGAATATCCTTTTCTATTCTCCGATTGTTGTGAACGACACCGTCACGCAGAACCGCTTCACCTATCGTCTTGCGGCTGAATTCGACGCAGGGCCCAATTCGCTCGCCTATGCCAGCTATGAAACGGGTTATCGTTCCGGTGGCTTCTCGCTGTCCCTGGGCCATGAAACGTTCGAACCGGAATATATCAAGGCGGCAACTGTCGGCCTAAAGAACCGATTCTTCAACAATCGCCTCCAGTTGAATATCGAAGCCTTCTACTGGCGATATTCGGGTCAGCAGGTTTCCCACTTCGGTCTCGATGGCCTTGGTCTTAACAGTTACTTCACCGAAAATGCCGGGCGTTCAACCATCAAGGGTGTGGATGTGGACGTGCAGTTCAGGGCCACCCCTTCAACATTACTGAGCGGATCGATCCAATATCTTGAAAACAAGCTGGACGATTATTCCTACCAGACGCCGCGAGGCGCGACCTTCCTTCCTCCTGCGGTAGGATGCCCCTATGCACCGGGAACGAATGCGCTTGGTCAAACCGTCTATGACGTCGATTGCAGCGGCAAACCCGGCTTCAACTCGCCGAAATGGTCGGCCAGCGCTGGCATCGAACAGTATGTGGATGCCGGACCCAACCGTATCACCTTCGCCGCGCAGGGACGTTACCGTTCGAACCGGGTCGTCGGCTTCGACTATCTGCCCCAAAGCTATTCCGGGCGGGACTTTGTGGTCGATGGCTCCATCAGCTTCGGCGATCCCGATGAAACATGGGCGATCACCCTATGGGGCCGCAACCTCACCAATCGCACCGTTCCCACCATCACTCAATTGAATAGTTCAGTCGCTAATACCATCATCACCAACTACGCGCCTCCACGGACATATGGAATTCGCGGAAACTTCCGGTTCTGATGACATGCTGAGCCGGTTGCGTGCTCGCCGGCTCAGCCTTTTCAAGGGACTTCAACCTCCCCAGCCGCCCATCACCTGCCCAGGAGAGCCAGGGCAATGATCAGCGCGCCAGCAACAATCGCGCTCGCGATGAGCCGGGCCGCGCCCCGAATATCCGGCTGCAATGATGGGGCGGCTATCGCTTCTCCTTCGATCCGGCGGGTCAGTGCGCGCAGCAGCCGGGGCGCATCATCGCCGATCCGCGCGAGTTCCAGCACCAGGCTGCGCAGCAGCGGCTCCCACCGGCCGGGTGAGAGACGGGCGCGAGCCACGCGAAGCCAGGAACGCTGCATCGCCGCCTGGAGATCGAAGTCCGGCTCGATGCGGGAGAGAACGCCATCCATGGTGATCAGGGCCTTGAGGATGAGGAGGAGGTCGGGCGGCAGGCTCAACTCCTCATCCCGCAGCACGGCCAGGAAGTCCGTCATCATGGCGGACAAGATGATGCGTCCGCCGCTGTGTCGGGCAACGAGGCGTTCGGCCACCAGCATCACGCGCTCTCGCGGAACGTTGCCGTCCTGGGACCATATCGCCAGCGTGTCGGCAAGCGCCGCCGGATCGCCGGAGGTGAGCGACAGCAGGAAGCTCAGAAACTCCTCGCGGCGGCGGGGCGAGACATGCCCGATCATGCCGAAATCAAGCAGAGCAATGCGATTGCCCGGCAGGCACAGGAGGTTCCCGGGATGGGGATCGGCATGGAACCGCCCGTTGATCAGCACCATGTCCAGAACCATGTCGGCGCCGAGCGCCGCTATGGCCGCCGGATCGATCCCTTCGGCGCGCAGCATGTCTCCGTCGCGCGGCGGCGACCCTTCGACATAATCCATGACAAGCAGGCTCTCTGATGTCCATTGCCAGTGGATTTCGGGGATGATCACCTGCGGCTCGCCCGCGAAATCATCGCGGATCATCTCGGCGTTGCGTCCCTCCTGGGTGAAATCCAGTTCGCTCAGCATGGCGTCGGCGAGCTGCCGGGCGAGCGCAACCGGATGGAAGCGCCGGACCTGCGGATTGCTCGTTTCAGCAAGGGCGGCCAACTGGCTCACGAGCCTCAGGTCCGCTTCGACAGGCGGGCGGATGCCCGGCCGCCGGATCTTGAGCACGACGGCGGTTCCATCTTCAAGCGTCGCGCGATGAACCTGCGCTATCGACGCGGCCGCCAGAGGGGTCTCATCGAAGGAGGCAAACACCTCTTCAGGCGGTGCGCCAAGCGCGGCTTCCACGGAGGGACGCAGATCATCGAACGCGATCATGGGCGCCTGGCTGTGAAGCGCCTCCAACTCCGCGATCCAATGGGGTGGAAGAAGGTCCGCGCGCGTCGCCAGAATTTGCCCCAGTTTGACAAAAGTCGGCCCCAATGCCTCCAGCGCCATTCTGACCCGGCGCGGCAGATCAGCGCCTTCAAAATCCTGTTGCCCCCCTTTGCCCTTGGGTTCGATGCCAAGCTGGGCAAGGAGCAGCCCCAACCCCAGCCGCGACGCGACATTGATGATCTCGGCCAGCCGGGCGCGGTCGCGCGCGGCAACGGTCAAGGTTTTGAACATCATGTCTCCTTACACTCAATGAGCCTGCGGTCCGCAACTTGACTGGCAGAGATCAACCGCTTGTGAACTGGCCGCAGTTCCATGCGCTCAAGGATTTGCACTCGACTCTACAGGAGGGCCTGTCCGGGATCGGGTATCGCGGAGGGTGAGGTGTATGAGGATGCGGGGGTCAGCGGAGCCAAGCGCCGGGACAAGCGCCGCGCCTTTGACCGCCTGCTGAAGGATGCCACGCGCCGCAAGTTCGATATGGTGGCAGCGTGAGCGTGGAGCGTGGACCGTCTCGGCCTCCCACCAAACTGGCGCAAGTAAGCGCGACAGTCCTCCGCAGGCGCTCAGTCTCCAGCGGCTGGCCTCTCGCCTCTCCAGCCCCCATTTTCGCAGAAAAAATAACGCCACGGTTGCACTAATCACAAGCGAGTCATGCGCGGCTCCGGCATGCTCCCGCTGGGCCCGAAACGCATCCCACGAGTGGACCCCGCAGACGGACCCGACATTCACCGCAGCTTGTGACTTACACGCTCAAAATCAAACAAAAACATGAAACTGGCTGGGGCGGCAGGATTCGAACCTGCGCATGGCGGTACCAAAAACCGCTGCCTTACCGCTTGGCTACGCCCCAGCATGCGCGCGGACCGGCCGGGCGCGGTCCGCCATATAGCGTGTGCGGCGCGAAAGGAAAGCCTAGTCATCACCTCTTGTGACCGGCAATATGCGGGGATCGATCCGCTCCTTCTGGAAATCGCCGGCATGACTGCAAATAGCTCACCCGTAACCCCCGCATCCACGCAGATTGCACCGGCTTCTCCGCTGTTCCTGCGGGAAAATGAGATTCGCCGGGGGATCGAGATGCTGTATTTCGGCTATTCCGCGCTTACCCGTTCCATAGACGAAGGGCTGGCGGCGCAGGGGCTGGGCCGGGCGCATCATCGCGCGCTCTATTTCATTTCGCGGCAGCCCGATCTTGCAGTCAAGGACCTGCTGCGGCTGCTGGCGATCACCAAGCAGTCGCTGGGCCGCGTCCTCAACGACCTGATCGAGCGCGGCTATATCGAGACCCGCCCGGGTCCCAGCGATCGCAGGCAGAAGCTGCTGCGGCTCAGCCCCGCGGGGCAGGAACTGGAGGCGGAGCTATTCCGCGCGCTGCGGGAGAAGATGGCCGCCGCCTATGCCCAGGCAGGGCAGGGGTCGGTCACCGGCTTCTGGCGCGTGCTGGAAGGGCTGATCCCGGATGCGGACCGGTCGATGGTGTTCGGCTTGCGCGGACGGTGAGCATTTGCGCAACCTTATCGCCGCTGCCGCGCTTAATGACGGACTGTTGACCGGTGATGAGGATGACACATGAACATATCATATCTGCCAGCCTTGGCGATCCTGTCCGTCACGGGCCTGTCAGCCTGTTCCGAAAAGGCGGCTGATAGCGTTGAAAATGCCGGTTCGGCCATCGGCAATGATGTGAGCGGCGCTGCTGACCGGGCGGGCGACCGGATCGACAATGGCCTGGATGATGCAGGCCGTGCGATCGACAATGGCGTGGACCGCATCGGCGCCGCGACCGACAATGCCGCGCGCGAGGCTGGCCGGGAGGCCAGGGAAGCGCGGCGCGATGCTGGTGCGGCGATGGAGCGCGCCGGAAACGACATGCAGCGATGAGGGCGGGAAGGGGGCATCTTCCCCCTTCCGATTAAGCTCATTTTGGCCGTCCGCTGGTTGCTATGCGCGAGGGAAAGACGGCGGACGTTTTTCGAAGAAGGCGGCAAAGGCTTCCTGTGCTTCGGCAGAGTCCAGCATCTGACGAAAAAGCGCCGCTTCTTCATCGATCCGTTGCAGGAGATGCGATAGGTCGCCCCGTATCAGCCGTCGTGTCGCCGCGAGCGCCTGCGGCGGTTTGGCGAGCAGCGCCTTCGCCTTGGCGCGAGCGTGATCCAGCAAATTCCCAGCGGGCACGATGGCGGTAAGCAGGCCGGATCTATCGGCGGTCTCAGCGTCGATCGGCTCACCCAGCAGCAGCATGGCCGACGCGCGCGCATGGCCCAATGTGGCGGGCGCGAGCAGGCTGGAGCCAGCCTCCGGCACCAGGCCCAGATTGACGAAGGGGGTGACGAAGCGAGCGTCCGGCGCGGCATAGACCAGGTCGCAGTGAAAGAGCATGGTCGTCCCTATGCCGACGGCCAGCCCCTGAACCGCGGCCACCACGGGCTTTTCGAAGGCGGCAAGCGCGCGGATGAAGGCGAATGCGGCCTCTCCGCCCTCTGGCCCGCGCGTAAAATCCTGAAGATCGTTGCCCGCGCAGAAGTCGTCGCCCTTGCCAGCGAACAGCACTGCGCCAATGTCCGGCCGGGCCGAACAATCGGCCAGCGCAGCGGTCATCCGCTGATACATGGCGGTGGTCAGCGCATTCTTCTTGGCCGGGCGGTCGATCAGGATTTCCATCACGCCGTCCCTTTCGCGGCACTCAATGTCTTCGCTCATCGGATTTCACGTCCTTTCATTCTGCCCAGATGAGCCAGCAGCGGCCCTTGCGTCTATCCTTTTTCGGCGATCCCCCTTAGAGGCGCGGGGATGAACCGGCTCCGGGAACTGCTCGATCCCTTTCTGCTCCTGCTGATCGGCATGGTGCTGCTCGCTTCCGTGCTTCCGGCGCGGGGGGACGGCGCGCGCATCGTTGCGCTGGCAGCGGATGCCGGGATCGTTCTGCTATTCTTCCTGCACGGCGCGAAATTATCGCGAGAGGCGATCTGGAGCGGGACGAAGGCGTGGAAACTGCATCTGGCGACGCTTTCCACCACTTTCCTGCTTTTCCCCCTCATCGGCCTGGCGACGCAGCATGTTGGAGGCATTGCGCCATCGACGCGGGCGGGACTGCTGTTCCTGACGCTGCTGCCTTCGACCGTGCAATCTTCCATCGCCTTCACCGCGATCGCGCGCGGCAATGTGGCGGCGGCGGTGGTGAGCGCGTCCTTTTCCAACCTGCTGGGCATTGCGCTGACGCCGCTGCTCGTCGCCCTGCTGATGGGCAAGAGCGGTGGCGGCGCGCTCATTTCGCTGACATCGGTGGAAAAGATCGTGCTGCAATTGCTGCTGCCCTTCCTGCTCGGCCATTTGAGCCGCCCGCTGATCGGCGGCTTTGTCGCGCGGCACCGCGCCATGCTGGGGCGGGTGGACAGGGGATCGATCCTGCTGATCGTCTATTCGGCGTTCAGCGCGGCCGTGGTCGAGGGGCTGTGGCACAAGGTTTCGCGCATGGAACTGGTGGTGCTGGCCGTGCTATGCGTCATCATATTAGCGGCGGTGCTGCTGTTTACCTGGGCGTTGGGGCGGTTGCTCCACCTGCCGCGCGAAGATGCGGTGGTACTGCAATTTTGCGGGTCGAAGAAGAGTCTGGCGACCGGCGTGCCGATCGCAGGCGTGTTGTTTCCAGCGAGCGTGGTGGGGCCGATGCTGCTGCCAGTCATGCTATTTCACCAGATTCAGCTAATGGTCTGCGCTATTCTGGCCCGCCGTTATGGGGCAAAGGCCGGACCCGCTGATTGATTGCCTTGGCGGCTGGGGTCAGGGGCCGGACCATGCATCAGGATTTGCCGATGCCGTTCAGGAATATGCCGACGGTAAGTTCGGCCTGTTCCGCCATTTCCGCACGGGTGAGGGGGTCGCGCCCATAGAGCAACCGGCGGTGCCATTCGCCGAAGGCCATGGCGACGAACTGCATCGCCAGCAGTTGCGACCTGGCGGGATCGACGCCGCCCTTTTCCAATATGGCGGCCACGGGCACGACCTGATGCCGCTCGAATTGCAGCCGGGCGATTTCCCGCAGCCCTTCAAAATCGCTGCTTTCGCGAAAGATCAGGCGCGCGATCTGCATGCTGAGCGGCCTGGAAAGATATCGCTGCATTTCCGTGGCGTAGGTGACCAGCTGCGAATGAAGGCCGCCTTTCAGGGCGGGCAGCACGGGCCGGAACTGGCGCGCCGAATATTCAAGGCACGCCTCCAGCAAGGCGAGCTTTTCCGGGTAATAATTATAGAGGGTGCGGCTGGAGATTTCCGCCTTTTCCGCAATGTCCCTGACGGATGCGGCGTGGAACCCGGCGCGGGCGAATTCCTGTAGCGCCGTGGTGATCAGGCGTTCGCGCTTCTGTTCCGACTCCTCCGCCCTGGGCCGGCCCGCGCGCCTTATGCTGGCTTGATTGTTCATTCCTCCGTTGCTGTCCAACATGCATCCGTCTGATGCAAGTCCGTTCTGTCTACGTCATCGTTCCAGCATGTCCAGTTCCGCTGCCAGTCCGCCGCAGAAGAGGCGGGCGGCATTGCCGACGAAGATCATCGGGTCCTTGCTGTCATCCCCTTCGTAAAAGCGGCGTTGCGCTTCCATAAGGACGATGTTCATCAGTGTTTCCGCCGCGAAAACCGTGTCCTGCGGGGGGATGAGCCCATCTTCGATAAGGCTGGTGAAAAAGCCGCTGAACGGGTCCACATATCGCTTGACGACCACTTGCTCGATTTGCGGTTTCACCTCCTCGAACAGGCTGGAATCCATCATCAATATGCGGCGTAGAGCCTGTGCATGCGGTTGCGACACTTCCTCCAGAAGGTCCCTGATCGAATCGCGCAGACGCAATCGCCAATCCGGCCCCTCTGGCACGGCAAAGGGTGCATGTTCGAAATGGAGCAGCTTGCGTAGGACGGAAAGCAGCAGCGCCGACATATTGGGATAGCGCGCATAGACCGTTTTTCGCGACAGGCCGGACGCGGCGATCAGGGCGTTCATCGTCACGCCCGCGCCATGCTGCACCAGCATGTGCACAGCGGCTTCGGTGAGCCGCCGTTCGATGTCGCCAGCTTCCTCACGCCGCGGGCGGCCCGGTCTGCGGGCGGGGGGAGAAGGATCGCTCATAGGCCAGATGTAGAAAATTCCGGGGACAAAAGAAACAGTCTTGTTTCCTTTTTTGACCGGGCTTATTCGAATGCTGAACCAGCGCCTTGCGCGCGATACGGAGCTGCCTCCTCTTGCCGATTGCCCGTTTCCACCTCTGTCTGGTTGCGGCGGCGGCGTTGGCTGCCGGTGGTTGCGCGCCCAGCGTCAGGCTGGACCAGCCAAGGACGTCCTTGCCCGCCGCCTTCGATGCGGAGCAGACGGCCCTATCCGCCTCTCAGGAAGCGGAGGCGATCGATCGCTGGTGGTACAGGTTCGGCGATCCGCAGCTGGTGGAACTGGTGGACAGGGCGCTGGCGGACAGCACCGACGCCCGCACTGCCTATTTCCGCCTGCGCGAGGCGCGGGCGATCCGCGATCAGTCCCTGTCGCAGCGCCTGCCAACCGGCAACCTCACCGGAAACGCCCGCATACAGGGGGGTGAGCAGTTCAGCGGCGTTGATTTCATGGGATCGACCGCGACTGCCAAATCATTGTCCGGCGCCTTCTCCCCCGCGTGGGAGATCGACCTGTTCGGCCGTCTGGCGGCGATCGGGCGGGGCGCGCGGGCCAATTATGTTGCAGCCGCCTATGATTATCATGCCACGCGTCTCAGTCTGGCGGCGGATGTGGCGAGCGCGCTGTTCGAGGCGCGGGGATTGCTAGTGCAGCGGAATGACGCGGCCGAGACGCTGCGGATAACGGAGGAACTTGCGGCGACATCGCGGCTGGGACTGGCGCGCGGACTGGTATCCGGCGCGGATACGGCCCGCCTGGAAAGCGACGTGGCGACGGCGCGGGCGGAAGTGGTGCGGCTGGACGCGGCGCTGCATAATGCGCGAAGGTCGCTGCTGGTGCTGACGGGCAGGGCGGACGCACCGGTCAGCAGCCTGCCGATCGAGCCCCGGCTGGACATTCCGCCTGCCGTGCCTGCCGCCTTTCCAGCGACCCTGCTGACACGCCGCCCCGACGTGCTGTCGGCGCAAGCGCGGCTCGCGGCGGCAGCGGCGCAGGTGAAAGTCGACCGGCTGGCCTTGTTCCCGCAATTCACCCTTCAGGGCAGCGGCAGCATCACGCGCACGACGGGGATGCTGGGCGGCACGAATGGATTATGGTCGCTGGCCAGCGGCGTCACGCTGCCGATCCTGGACCGGCCCCGGCTGATGGCGCGGCTGCGTGCCACCGAAGCGCAAGGACAGCAGGCCGTGATCGCCTATGAGGCAGCGGTGCAGGCGGCCTTTCGCGACGCGGATACGGCGCTGTTCACCGTGGCGAGCGATCGCCCGCGTCTCGCCGAACTGACCCGCGCGGAGGAACGCAGCCGCTTTGCGTTTGAGGCGGCGCGGCAGGGATATCGTATCGGCCTCACCGATCTTACCACGCTGCTGCAATCGGAACGAAGCTGGCGCGCCGCGCGCACGGCGCTCACCATCGCGCGATCGCAGGCGCTGACCAATGTGGTGAGTGCCTTCCGCGCGCTTGGCGGCGGGTGGGACCCGGCTGCGCCCGCTATCGCGCCGGGGCATGAGCCTGTTCCACTGCCGGTAGCGGCCGATCCACCTGCCAATATTCAAACGCCCGTCTCATGACATTCGCTCAGGGAAAATCCGTGACGCACAAGCCGTTCCTTGCCTTGACCGCAGCCGCGCTGGCCGCAGTGCAGATGCTTGCCGCATGCGGAAATGCGGAGGAAAAGGTTGCGCCGCCGCCCCCGTCGGTTACGGTCGCACGCGTCGAGCAAAAGCCGCTGGAGGGTGGCTTTGCAGCATCCGGCCGCCTGATCCCGCGCGAGGAAGTGGCGATTGCGCCGGAAGTGTCGGGCTATCGCATCGCCCGCGTGCTGGTGGAGGAGGATGCAAACGTTCGCGCGGGGCAGGTGCTGGCGGTGCTGGACGATGCCCTGCTGGAATCGCAGATTGCCCAGGCGCGCGCCACACTGGCGCAGCAACGTGCGCAGGCGGACCAGGCGAGGGCCGAAGCCCGCCGCGTCGCCGGACTGGACAATAGCGGCGTGCTCTCGCAGGAAGCGATCGAGCAGCGCCGCAACGCCGACCGGACCGCCGCCGCCGGGGTGGAGGTCGCTCGCGCGCAATTGCAGGACCTTCTGACGCGGCAGCAGCGCATGGCCGTCCGTACGCCGGTCGCTGGACGCGTATTGCAACGATCGGCCCGGCCGGGTGACGCCTCGTCCACCGGGCAGGTCATGTTCACCATCGCGCGCGGCAACCTGATCGAACTGGACGCCGAAGTGCCCGAAGCGTCGATGGGCACATTGTCCATCAACGATCCGGTGACGGTGACGCTGGCTGACGGCACCACGCTCGACGGCCGGGTACGGCTGCTAGGCGCGCGGGTGGATAATCAGACGGGGCTTTCTCGCGCCCGCATCGCGCTGCCGGTGCGCGATGACCTGCGCGCGGGCGGCTTCGCCCAGGCCCGCTTCGTCAAGGCGAGCGCCCCGGTGACGGTGGCGCCCGAAGAGGCGGTGCACTATGATGCGGACGGCGCTTACATGCTGTTGCTTGACAAGAATGACCGGGTGCACCGCGTCAGCGTCCGCACAGGGCGGCGAGCGGGCGGCTTTGCCGAGATCCTTTCCGGCGCGAAGCCGGGCGCAAGGGCGGTGCTGAGCGGCGGCGCATTCGTGCTGGAAGGCGACAAGGTCCGCATCGCTCAGGCGCAGGCGGCACGTAAATGAGCTTCCAGATCTCCGCCTGGTCGATACGGAACCCGATTCCGGTCGTGTCGCTCTTTATCCTGCTGACGATCGCGGGCATCGTTGCTTATGTGGGCCTGCCCATCAAGCAGTTCCCCAATGTGACTGTGCCCGTCGTGCAGGTGACGGTGACGCAAAGCGGGGCCGCGCCGAGCGAGATGGAAAACCAGATCACCCGGCCGATCGAAAATTCGCTGAGCACCGTATCAGGTGTCAAGCATATCAGTTCGACAGTGGTGCTGGGCGCATCCACGACGATGGTCGAATTCGAACTGCATAGCGACATGCAGAAGGCGACCGACGATATTCGCACGGCGGTGGAGCGGACGCGGGTGCAGTTGCCACCGGGCATCGATCCGCCGCTGGTGCAGCGGCTGGACATCGATAATGCGCCGATCCTGACCTATGCCGTCAGCGCGAAGGGGATGAGCGGACCCGAACTGTCGCGCTTCATTGACAAGGTCGCCTCGCGCGCTTTCCAGGCGCAGGATGGCGTGGCGCAGGTCAGCCGCATCGGTGGCGCGACCCGTGAGATCAACGTCATCCTGGATGCCGAGCGGATGGCGGCGCTGGGCGTCACGCCGCCGCAGGTCAACAATGCGCTGGCAGCGTTCAACACGGACGAGGCGGGCGGACGCGCGGGTATCGGCGAGGTTGAACAGACGATCCGCGTGCTGGGCTCCAACAATGACGTCGCCCGTTTGCGCAACGTCACCATCCCGGTGGCGGGCCGCTATGTGCGCCTGTCCGACATCGCCGAAGTGGGTGACGGCGCGACGGAGGAGCGCAGCTTCGCGCGTCTGGACGGCCGCCCCGTCACCGCCGTTCAGATCAGCAAGACCAGCGATGTCAGCGACATCAGCGTCGAGGACAAGGTCGTCGCCACCATCGCCCAACTGGAGGCGGAGCATCCCGGCGTCACCTTTACCCGGCTGGTATCGACGGTCGATTCGACCCGCAGGACCTTTTCGTCGACGCAGCATGTGCTGGTGGAAGGCATATTCCTGGCGGTGCTGATCGTTTATGTATTCCTGCGCAACTGGCGCGCGACCATCATCGCCGCCGTCGCCATGCCGCTGTCGCTGATCCCAACCTTCGTGTTCATGTCGGCAATGGGGTTCAGCCTGAACAGTATCACGCTGCTCGCGCTGACGCTGGTCATCGGCATCCTGGTGGACGACGCCATCGTTGAGGTCGAAAATATCGAAAAGCGGATCGAGGCGGGGGAATCACCTTATCGCGCGGCGCTGATCGGTGCCGATGCGATTGGCCTCGCTGTCATCGCCACGACTTTCACCATTGTCGCGGTATTCGCGCCCGTGTCGCTCATTCCGGGACAGGCGGGGCAGTTTTTCCGGGAATTCGGCCTGACCGTCGCGGCGGCGGTGCTGTTCTCGCTGGTGGTCGCGCGTCTGCTGACGCCGCTCATGGCGGCCTATTTCCTGACGCCGCTGCACGATCGCGGTCATCAGCCGGACAAGGAGCATAGCGCGGTCTACCGGCGCTATACCCGCATTCTGGATTGGGCGCTGGCGCATCGCTGGACGACGATGGCGATCGGCACGGGCATATTGGTGGTGTCGCTGCTGATGGCGGTGTCCACGCCGATCGGATTCCAGCCGGTCGGCAATCCGGGCTATCTCTATATCGCGGTGCAAGGTGCGCCCGGCGCGACGCGGGCCGACATGGAACAGTCGGTCACCCAGGCGACGCGCCTGCTGCTCAAGGAACCAGCCGTGGAGCGGGTCTTCGCGCAGGTCGGTTCCACCGCGGGTTTCGGCGGCACGGATGACATGCGGTCCGGCACGATCACCGTCCTCCTGAAGCATGATCGGGACATCACGACCGACGAGTTTCGCGAAATCATCCGTCCCAAGCTGCGCGACGTGCCCGATGTGCGCCTGTCCAACCAGGGGGCGTTCGGCAGCGCGGCGGTGAACATCATCCTGGCGGGCGAGGACGGGCAGGCGCTGGAGCGGACCCAGACCGCTTTGCTGCGCCAGATGCGCGATGTGCCGTCCATTTCCGACCCGCGTCCCGCGCCACCCCCGGCCGGGCCGGAATTGATCGTGACGCCCCGTCCGGCGGAAGCGGCGCGCCTGAATGTCGACAGCCGCACGCTGGCGCAGGTGCTGCGCATCGCCACCATCGGCGATATCGACGCCAATGTCGCAAAGCTGTCCGATGGTGATGAGCGCGTGCCGATCCGCGTGCGCCTGCCCGAAGGAGCGCGGCAGGACCTGTCCGTCATCGCCGGGCTGCGCGTGCCGACGCTGGACGGCAACACGACTCCGCTGTCGGCCGTCGCCGACATCACCTTCCGCGCGGGCCCCGGCAAGATCATCCGCTATGATCGCGAACGCCGCGTATCGGTGGAGGCGGATCTGGTGTCCGGCCGTACGCTGGGTCAGGCTCTGGAAGAAGTCGCGGCGCTTCCGGCGATGAAGACCCTGCCCGCAGGGGTGAAGCAGGCGCGCGAGGGCGATTCCGAAGCCATTCAGGAATTGTTCGGCGGCTTCATGATCGCCATCGCGGCAGGCATTGGCCTCACCTTTTCCGTGCTGGTGCTGCTGTTCAAGGGCTTCTTCAAGCCGGTCGTCATCCTGGCCGCGCTGCCATTGTCGCTGCTGGGCGCTTTTGCGACGCTGCTGATCTTCGGCAAGACGCTGGACCTTCCGGCGATGATCGGGCTGTTGATGCTGCTTGGCTTATGCGCGAAAAACTCCATCCTTCTGGTGGAGTTTGCGATCGAGGATGAGCGGCGCGGGGTGCCGATGGGCGAAGCGCTGCGCAACAGTTGCCGGGAACGCGCCCGCCCGATCGTGATGACGACCGTCGCCATGGCCGCGGGCATGATGCCGACCGCTCTCGGCATCGGTGAAGGCGCGGAGTTTCGCCAGCCCATGGCGCTGGCGGTGATCGGCGGGCTGATCAGCTCGACTGCCTTGTCGCTGATCTTCGTGCCGGTGATCTACGAGATTGTGGACGGATTTGAACGCTGGCTGTCACCCAAGGCGGCGCGGCTTGTCACGCCCCGGCAACCCGGTGACGAGGACCCGGTCGTCACCTGAATTTTTCCCGCATAGCGGGAGGGATGGGCCGATGCGGGAGTCGTCGCGCCAGCTTGTCAAAAGCAGATTCGGCAGCGTGCTGATGATGGCGCCTGCGGGCATGCCGTTGACGCCTATGAAAAGCGCCTATTGAACCGCCCCTCTCCGCCTGAACGTCAAATACTGCCGACAAGCGTTTGACCTTTGGGCAGAATCCGGCTAAGTAGTCTCCAGGAAAGAGCAGCGAGCCCAAGCAAGCTGCCCTGACCGAAAAGGCAAACTGCCGGTGACGGCAGGACGCAAAACCTCCGGTCTCTGGCGAGATAGCGGGGTTGCCGAAACAGGGGATCGAGCGATGGCGCGGCATATGGTCTTTTCTCATGGCGCAAATGTTCGACGAACAGGCGCTTCGGGCCGTGATTGGGCCATCCAGCCGTAACATGATGAAGTGCCCGTCGGGCAGGTGGGAAGGGCCGTGGACCTCCCTCTCGCACCTGCTCCAGACGGTGGCATCGCTCGCATCAGCGCGAGGTGGTTCGCGCACATAAACCTCCCTCGGGTCGCACTATGGGAGAGAAGCACAGCGTCCCGGTTCCCGCCCCCCCCCGCTCCGGGACGCTGTGCTTTGCATAAGCATTGGTTATGAATAGGCGGAAGATGGCCTTCCGATAGCTTAGTGCGAAGGGGTGTGAAGCCCGCGAAAATATCTCAATCAGGCTTACTTCTTCTCACACTCCCTTGATTTTGAAGATCGGCGCTTGAACCGGCTTTCATGAGCCGCTTGTCTCGTCCGAGTGCCTTCGTGGGATGTCGTGCTTCAATCCAGCCAAGGGACTTCGACATCTAAGCAGGCAAAGTCATCCGTCCGAGCAGCCCCGCCGATCCTACATATGCCTCGACAATCGGCGAGCCGCGCTTGACAGCAGAGGACCCAAACATTCAATTCCAGCGGACCAAAGCCGCAGTGACGGCGCTTGTGGAGAGGAAGACCATGCGCCAGCTCTGCCTGGATCATCTTACATTATCGGATTTGACGGCGCTGGAACTGATCGATGTCGCCAGCGAGACGGGCTGCTCCAGCGTCAGTCTGTTCGTCAAGCCGCTGCCGCTTGGTCCTTATCGTGACCTGATCCATGACGGGGCGGCACGCCGGGATGTGGTGCAGGCGCTGCGGCGGAGCGGGCTGCGCACCGGGATCGTCGAACCCTTCATGCTACAGGAGGACACGGATTGGGCGGAGCTGGAGCGCACCGTCGATTTGACGGCGGAGTTGGGCGGGCGCGTCAATGCGCTGGGCTTCGATCCTGATTCCGCGCGCTTGCGGGATGCCATGTGCCGATTGGCCGGACTTGCCAAGTCCGCAGGCGTGGAAATGGCAATAGAGGCTTTTCCCTTGTCGGCGGTTGTCACGCAGGGCGATGCGCTGGAACTGGCGATGTCTGCCGGTGCGCATGTGGGCCTGTGCGTCGACACGCTGCATGTCGTCCGATCCGGGTGGAGCTGGGACGACATAGCCTCGCTGCCGCCGGAGCGCATATTTCATGTTCAGTTGAATGACGGCCCGCGCGAACCGCCCGCCGATCGTTATCGCGAAGCCACGATTGCGCGCTTGCCTCCGGGTGAGGGGGAATTTGGGCTGGAAGCTTTCGTCCCTCTGATCCCATCCTCCGCCACCGTCGCCATCGAAGCGCCCTTCATCGCCGCCGAGGATGCGACGCCGGTCGAGCGCGCCCGCATTGCCGTGCAGGCCACTCGCCGCCTGCTGGGAGAGCTTTAGACCACGCGCTGCGGCGTGCCGCTGATCGGCCGGTTCAGCTTTCTTTCCCGCCAGACGACATAGCAGCCCGCGCTGGCGATCAATGCCGCGCCCGCGATCGCCGGGGCTGCGGGCAGGTCGGAAAACAGAATATAGCCCCAGAATATCGCCCAGATCAGTTGCAGATAATCGAACGGGGCGAGGACAGAAACGGGCGCATAGCGGACGGCAGACGTCATCATGATCTGCGCCATCCCGCCCATCAGGCCGCCCAGGACAAGCGCCATCCATATGGCCGGTTCATGGACCTTGAACAGGAAGGGCATGGGTAGCGCGGTCGCCGTGATGCAGACGATATTGAACCAGAACACCGTAGAGGCAGCGCTTTCCGTCTGGCCGATCTGGCGCAGGGTGATGACGACCACGGCCGTGCCAAGCGCCGCGGTCAGGCCGATCGCCACGCCCGCGAGGGGGAGTTCCGTCCCGCCGGGCTGGACGGCGATCAGCACGCCGATGAAGCCGATGGCAACCGCGCTCCACCGGTGCCATCCCACCGTCTCGCGCAGCACGAGGGCGGACAGCATGGTGGCGAACAGGGGCGCGGAAAAGCTGATCACCGTCGCTTCCGCCAGCGGCAGCCGCGACAGCGCCATGAAGGTCAGGAACATGACGCCAAGGCCCAATATGCTCCGCGCCGCATGCGCTCCAGGGCGGCTGGTCCTGACGACGGAAAAGCCGCCGGACCACAAAATCCACGCGATGATCGTCGGCAGGGAAAAGAGGTTCCGGTAAAAGAGGATCTCGATCGGAACGACGCCATGTTCGGAGGCATATTTCATCGCCGCCATCATCGCGCCGAACGCCGTCACCGCACCGACGCGCAGGGCGATGCCCCTTCCGCGATGTTCGACCGGCTGACTGCCGGAGCGGACCGCGCCTGCTTGCCCTGAGGAAAGGGTAACCGCCTCAGACTTCAACGACTTCCTTTCCATAATGATCAGCGGCCCGCCATAGCATCAGCCCGCCGACCAGGATGAGGCTGCTCATGGTCAGCAGGCTGTAGCGCAGCGATTCCGTCCCGAAACGCTCGGTCAGGAGATCGCTGACCAGCCCGGCGATCGGCGGACCGAGCAGGCTGCCCATCACGTTCATGACGACGCCCAGCAGCCCGATCGTCTGCGCGCGCAAATCCGCTGGCACCAGCCGGGCCAGCGCTGCGTAGGACGGACCCATCCACAGCGATGACAGGAAACTGGTGGTCACGGACAGCAGAGCCACGGCTGGCACCGGATAGCCGCCGATGGGCAGGGCGGTCCCGCCCGGCAGGCTGAAGACGATCAAGGATAGCGGCCAGGACAGGAGCAGCCCCAGCGCAGGCACCCGAAGCTGCCAGCTTTTGTGACGCGGCACCAGCGCTTCCACGATGACGCCGCTGGCGATGCTGCCGACCACGCCGCCGCACGCGGCGCCCACGCCCATCCAGGCGCCAGCTTCCACCATCGACATGCCATGGGACAGAGTGAAATAGGACGGCATCCATGTCGCGGCCCCATAGCCGTAGATGTTGAAGATGCCCATCCCCAACGCAAGCAGGACCAGCGATCGTATCCGCATGCAATGCGCCAGCACGCCAGCGGGCTTGCCCTGCGCGGGCGCGGCCGTGACCACTTTGCGCAGACGCCTGGGGCCAGTCCACCAGATGAGCAGCGCGAGCGGAATGCCCGGCAGGGCAAGGGCGATGAAGGCCATGCGCCAGCCCGCAGCCTCCGCGATTGCAGCGCCTCCGGTCAGCCCGACGACGATGCCGCAGTAAATGCCCGACGCCAGCACGCCCATCGCCAGATTGCGCCGCTTGGTGAAGAGGGTGGCGACGAGCGATTGCGAGGCTGGCCCGCCGCCTGCCTCGCCCATGCCTACCACCAGCCGCGCGCACATGAGATGCCATGTCTGGGCGGCCATGCCGCAAGCCGCCGACGCTACGCTCCACACGAATACGGCGCCCGCCAGCACCGACCGCCGCGACCAGCGGTCGGCCAGCCGGGCAAGCGGCATGGTGAAGAGGACATAGGGCACAATGAACACGGGACCGGCGATCAGACCCAGCATGGAATTGCTGAGGCCGAACTCCGCCTTGATCGACGGCAGCAGGACCGACAGTACGTGACGGTCCGCATTGCTGAGCGTGCTGGCGAGCAACAGCAATATGAGCATGTAGATGGCATAGGACCGGCCGTGGGACGACTGAACCGCCGCGCCTTCATTGCCTGCGTGCATCGGATTCCCCTTCAAGACGTCCGTTTACGAACCCGGTAACGCGGGCAATGGAAAGGACCGCCGCCATCGGGCAGCGGTCCGTCAGAGGCCGTAAAGCGCGGCCCTTCCTATTCGACCCGGAAATCTTCGCGCACCGGCCCGCGCATTTCGTTCCACATATCGACCAGGCGGAAAGGCCATGGGCCCACGGGGCGTCCCTTGCTGTTCTGATAATAGCTTTTGGACTTGGGATGGGTCCAGATCATATGTTTCATACGATCGTCGATCCGGCGATTGTGGCGGACGAACGCCTCCTGCGTCGGCTCGATGGTCCGCGCGCCGCTCGCCAGCATATGGTCCAGGCATTCGATCATATAATGGACCTGCGCCTCGCTGACGATGTTGAGGCCGCCCGCATGATTGGGGCCAGCGTTCGGCCCCACCGACATGAAATAGTTGGGATAGCCTGGGATCGTCGTGCCCATATAGGCACGCTCCTCCTCGTCGGCCCAATCGACCGCCAGATCGTGCCCTTCGCGGCCGGTGATCTTGAGGTCCTTCACCAGCTTGCCATGGCGGAACCCGGTGGCGCAGATGATCACGTCCACCTCATATTCCCTGCCATTGGCGGTGCGAATGCCCGTGGGCGTGATCTCGGTGATCGGGCTGTCCTCCAGCGTGACGTGCGGCATGACCAGAGCGTCATACCAGCCCGCGTCCATGACGATCCGCTTGGAAAAGATGGGGAAATCGGGCGTCAGCTTTTCCATCAAGTCAGGCCGCCCCGCCAGCTTGTGCCGCATGTGCGACAGCGCATATTGCCGCATCCCTTCGTTCAGGGCCGACACGGCGATGCCGTCTTCGGGATAGCTGGGGTCCTTCACCACATTGGGATACAATCCGTCGGCGGCGAACCAGAAGACGCGGAAGCGGAACCATTCCTTATAATGGGGAATGTGGCGCAGCGCCCATTTCACCGCCTCTGGCACTTCCTTGGTGACCTCTGGATTGTTGATCATCCAGTGTTTGGTGCGCATGAAGACGGCGAGTTCGCTGACCTCGCTGGCGATCGTCGCCACGATCTGGGCGGAACTGGCGCCCGTGCCGATCACGGCGACCCGCTTGCCCTTTAGGTCGATAGTCTCGTCATAGCCCGCCGAGTGGGTGATGATGCCCTTGTAGCTGTCGATCCCCTTGATGTCGGGCAGGCTCCAGCGGTCGGCGGTGCCGAAGGCGTTGAAGACGGCATTGGCGCGGATGACGTCGCGCTTCCCGCTTTTCAAATCTTCGACGGTGACGTTCCAGACGGCGTCCTTCTCATCATATTCCAGGCTGTGCACCTTCGTCTGGAAACGGATGTTGCGTCGAAGGTCATATTTGTCCGCCACGCTGCGGAAATATTCGCGCATGTCCGCGCCATGCGGATGATAATGATTCCATTCGGGGCTGATTTCGAAGGAATAGGAATAAAAATGGCTGGGCGTATCGACGCCCACGCCGGGATAACGGTTCTTCCACCAGGTTCCGCCCACCTCTTCATTCTTTTCGATGACGACATGGTCATAGCCCGCGCGCTCCAGTTCGATGCTGGCGAGCAGGCCGGTCAGTCCCGCGCCGATCACCAGCACCTTGAAGCCGGGAGGCGGAGGCGTGCGGCCGGGCTTCTCCTTGCGGGGAGCGGTCCGTTGAAAGCCCGCCTGCTCCATCACCATGGGGATGAACTCATCCTCCACCGGCTCGCCGACGCCCACGCTCATCATCTTCTTCATCAGGTCGAGCGGCGGATCGCCGGGGCGCGCCGCGCCCGGCGTGGTGAGCACGTAGAGGAGCTTTTCGCGCAAATCCTCGATGCAATCCTGCGGGATCTGATAATCGGGATTGGTGTAGGGCGGATGGATGTGGACCTTGAAGGTTTCCAGCATGGATTCATCATGCGTCAGGTGCACATAGACCATCAGCAACGTCTGGAGGTTAGCGGCCTCCAGCGCGGCGCGTAGTTCCGGGCCGTCCGCGATGGGCAGCGTCCGGCTGTCGTCGCCCAGCCTATGGGGCGACGTTTGCGTTCTCATATCCATATATCGTCTCTCGCCAGTCTAGCGGTTTGAATGTCAGGCGGCGATCTGTTCCTGATGCGGTCCAGGCGCTTCGACGGGGTAGATCGAAGGGCGGCCGCAATCATAGGTCGATGTCAGCAGCCGGATGAACTCGCGATCGGTCATCGGATCGCCCGGCATCGCGAAGGTCAGGCCGCGCGCGCGCAGGTCGGCGACGAAAATGTCGAAGACCTGATCATGAGTGATGTCGTCACTATGATTGAAGACGAGATCGCGTTCCGCCTTGTCCTTGTAGACTTGCGCCGTCCAATGAACCATCAGCCGCGTTTCTTCCGCCGAAACCCGCTCGATGACCTTTCCATCGGTGGTGATCTGCCAGCCGTCCGCCGTTTCCGGGTCGGCTGACCATAGCGACTGGAAGGCCAGCCCTTCCGGCATGCGCTTGTCCATCGGGCCGCAGGCTTCGCCCCGGTGGAACATCATTTCATTCTGCGTCACCACGCCCCGATTCCAGGCAGGCATGGCCAGCCGCTTCGGCGCGCCCTTGGGGCCATCGGGCCAATAGGTGAAGCCGCCGCCGATCGTGCCATTGTAGAACCAGCTAATGACCTGCGCCTTCTTCATCATCCAGCGCTGGAACAGGCCCGACTTGGCCATGGTGTTCAGCAGCCACACGGGCGAGTTGCGCCCATCGACGCCGCGAAAGCTGGTGCCGTCCAGATGCGCCGGGTCCAGATTGCGGGACGAACCCTGGATGATGAAGTTCATCGATTCAGGCGCGGCGAACTCGGCATCCCAGTAGGAGCGCACATGCGCCAGATGGGCGGGATTATAGAAAATGTCGTCCAACTCGGCATAGTTTGACATGCCGTGGATGCCGAAATAGCCGCGGAAATTGGGGGTCAGGAACATATCGAAGGATGGTTCGACGCCTTCCGGCATCTGTCCCGACATCGTCGCGACCACTTCCTCTGCCGACTTGAAATGCTGGGCCAGAACCATCTTCCACGGTCCATGACGGCGAATGACGTCGATCATCCGCTGCACCTGATCCTCGCTGTAGACATTGTCCACGATCTGCGGTTCCGCGACGGGGCGGATCACAAAGGAGCTATCGCCGGTCATCAGATTTTCCATCCTCTCTCTTTTGCCGCCCGGTTGCGGCGCATGGCCGTCCGGGCTCCATTCATCTATGCGAAATATCGGGTCTGCCCTTGTGCAGATCGCATCCGGGTCGAACATTATGCCGGGCGCAGACGGGGTTCAATCTTTTTTTCGACCGCTAGTCGGAAAATGCCTGAAACTGGTCTGGAGAGCAGCGCAAGAGGCAGGCTGGTTGCCATTCAGCCGCCTTTTCCCCATGCAAGGCCATCTGCCGCCGGGTGGAAGACAAGTTTGAGGAAGAGGGGAAAAGGCAGATGAGCTTCACCGCCGCCGATGTGCCCGTTCAGACGGGGCGCACGATCCTTGTCACCGGCGCGAACACGGGCATAGGGCTGGAGGCTGCGAAGGTGCTCGCGGCCAAGGGCGCGCGCGTGCTGCTGGGGTGCCGCGATGCCGCACGGGCGCAGGCTGCGATGGAGCGGATCAAGGCCGCCACGCCGGGCGCGGACCTCGCCTATGTCGCGCTGGATCAGGCGGACCTCGCCAGCGTCCGCCGCGCGGCCGGACAGGTCGCGGCGGAACCCCGGCTGGACGTGCTGCTGAACAATGCGGGGGTGATGATCCCGCCGCTTTCCCGGACGGCACAAGGCGCGGAGTCCCAGTTCGGCGTCAATCATCTGGGCAGCTTTGCGTTGACGGCCCTGCTGCTGCCCAAACTGGCGCAGACCGCTGGCGCGCGCGTGGTGGTGACCGCCAGCCTCGCGCACCGGCAGGGCCGGATGATGTGGGACAATCTGCACGCGGAAAAAGGCTATAATAGCGGCCGCTTCTATGCGCAGAGCAAGCTCGCCAACCTGCTGTTCATGCTGGAACTGGACCGCCGCCTGCGCGCAGCGGGATCGCCGGTGAAGGCGATCGGCTGCCATCCGGGCGTGTCGCTGACCGAATTGATGCGGCACCTGCCGTCCTGGACGCAGCCGTTGCTGCCGCTCGCCCGCCCGCTGTTCAATCCGGTCGCGGCAGCGGCGTGGCCCGCGCTGCAAGCGGCAACAGATCCGCAGGCGCAGGGCGGCGACTATTTCGGGCCACAGGGCATTTGGGAAATGCGCGGGGCATCGGGGAAGGCGCGGATCGAAAAGCATGCGCTCGATCGCGGCGACGCCCGCCGCCTCTGGGACCTTTCGGTGGAACTGACGGGGATCGATCCCGGATTGCCGGAGGCCTGACTCTTTGTCAGGCTACAGCGCGGGCAGCGTTCGCCACGTCTTCGGGAGTGCAGAAGTAAAGCTGCGCCTTGCCGCCGCGCTTGGACCGGTAGAGCGCCGCATCGGCGCAAGCGGTCAGATGTTCCAGGTTCAACCCATGCCGGGGCGCCATGGCGATGCCGATGCTGACCGAGATATGCATCGTCATGTCCATGATCTGATAGGGCGCGCTGAGGTTGCGGATGATGCGGCGAGCCAGCATTTCCGCTTCTCCTTCGTGCCGCACATCCGCCTGGATGACGATGAATTCGTCACCGCCAAGGCGCGCGACGGTATCGCCTGACCGGACGATCGCGTTCAGGCGCAGAGCGACTTCGCGAAGCACTGCGTCTCCGGCCAGGTGGCCGTAGCGGTCATTGATCGCCTTGAAGCCATCCAGATCGAGGAAGTGAAGCGCAAGCTGGCGATCGCCCGACGCCGTGGACGGCAGGCTGTCGCGGAACCGTTCACGCAGCATCAGGCGGTTGGGCAGGCCGGTAAGCGCATCCTGCCGCACCAGATGCGCCAGATCATGCTTGACGGTCAGATGTTCGACTGCGGTCCTGTGCAGATGGCGCACTGACTCCAGGCTGAGCGCCGTCACCACCGCCAGCAGAAAGGCCTCTACGATAAAATATTCCGAATGGATGCCGGTGCCATAACGGGTGCCTGCATGGACCGCCAGGGCGATGATGGCAGGCACCGTGGCCAGCAGCAGGCTGGTGACGCAAATGGCTGGCCTGACACCGATGCGGGACACGATGCCCGCGCCGAAGGTGAAGATCAGGCTGATCACCAGCAAGTGATTGAGCGGCGCATGGCTTTGCAGCACGGTGATGCTGAACCCGGCGAGCAGCAGGGCGAAGGCATGGCTGCCGATCGCATAGCTGCGCTCCCACCGCCGCAGCTCGGTTACGGTCAGCATCCCGCCCGCCCTGCGCTGATAGGCGATCAGAAGGGCGAGGCGCGCCGCCGTCAGCGCCGCCGCCGCCGCCATCAACGCGGCGATGACCGGATCACGATCCTGCGCGAAAATCACTGCGGCCGAAAGCACATATAATATGCCAAGACCAAGGATCGGCAGGCGCATGGAAAACAGCGTTTCCACCAGGTCGCGATACACCGCGTCCGGCAGTGCGGCCTGCGGCCACCTGCCCAGATGGTGCGTGAGCTTGGCCGGTAATCGCCGGAAGAGAGTGGCTGGATTTTCCATGAAATGCATAAATCGGGAATAGAGGATCATGTCGAACGAAATTCGACAGGCTGGTGAACGGCCCAGCTTGCCGTAGCGTTCCCACGGATCAGCCAGTCAGCGGGACGGCCGCTGCCCGGATGGCGAAATCGCCTCTTGGACTTGACGGAAGCCCCTTATTGCGATCAGCGGTAGGCAAGGCAGGATCGGGGGATGGCGATGCCTCGTGCAGGAGACGATGTTTCGATGAAGGTGGACACGCCCCGTGCCCCGCAACGCGGACGGCCAAGGCGGCTTGAGCTGGAACAAGTGCTGAAGGCGGCGCTGGCGGTGGGGCTGCAACAGTTGACCATGTCCGCCGTGGCCGAACGGCTGGGCGTGGCGAAGGCGGTGCTGTACGGCTATGTGGCCAACCGCGAGGAGCTGGTGAGGCTAGCCGCCGCCTTTGCCTCGCGCCATCATGATTTCCCCTCGGACGAAGGACAGCCCTGGTCGACCTGGGTGCTGGAATATGCCCGCGCGCTGTTCGAAACGATGACGATGGAGGGAGAGCTTCTCGAAACCTGGCTGAATGGCGGACAGTCGCCCTTCGTGGAGGTCGATGCGGGCGAATTATGGCTGTCCGTCCTGACGCGGCGCGGCTTTTCGGGCGACGAGGCGCTGCAACTGCGCCGCGCGGTATCGCATATCGTGATCGGTGCGGCGGCTGCGGCAAAGCGTGACAGGAACCTGCGGGCGGAGGGGCGGCCGCGCGCCGCGGGGGTGAAGAAGGCGCTGCTCAGCCGGACGCCGGAGGAAGCGCCGCTGCTGCGTCAGTTCCTGAACGTCTTCTCCCGCGAGGTGAATGAGCATAACTGGGAATATGGGTTGTTCATCCTGTTAAAGGGGGTGACGGTGGCCCGCGACGCGCTCGCCCTCGAAAATGGCGACTCGCGGCATCCTTTTGAGGAACTGGCCTTTTGAAGCGATGTGCGTGAGCCAGTCCGCCCGCTGGATGAAATCACATCAGCTTTCATGAACCTGAACGGCTTTCGCGCGTTTTCCCTTTATGCAGCCGCGCCTTGCGGACTGCGCGGAGGGATGGATGGCGGTTTGCGTAGAATTTCCCAATGGTTTTCGCCGGGACGTCCCCTCGCAGCTTCGACCCTTGAGTGAACCGTTGGACGGCATGCCTGAATATGAACAGGTGCCGCTGAACTGCGACCCTTGCTGGCGCTATGAACGGGTTGGGTCACGGTGGATCGCCGTGCGCCGCCACGCCGCCGTCACCACGCTGCAACAGCCGGTGGCCGAATGGTGGCGGTCGATCGAGCAGATGCGTGAGCCTGCAAGCCCGCCGCTGACGCTGCGGCACGGCCCCGGCGATGATGACGCCGGGGCGCTGCGGCCAGCGGCGTAGATCAAGGATCAGGAGATAGGGGCTCGTCGCGAAGCAGCGGAAGCAGGCTCTGTTCCGCGCCCGGTTGCGCGGCGCCTGCCGCAGCCGCCTGTATGGCGCGATAGGCAGCCAGCACCGCCTCGCCCGCAGTGGTGACATGCGCGCCCTTGTCGCGTCCGCCGCCCGGCACCGCAACCACGAGCCTTTCGCGCCAGCAGCGGTTCATCGCGTCCACCAGCAACCAAGTGCGGCGGTAGCTCATGCCCAGCGCCCGGCCGGCGGCGGAAATCGACCCGGTCTCGCGGATAGCGTCGAGCAGATCGGCCTTGCCCGGACCCATGGCGATTTCGCTGCCGCACATAATCTGGATCTTGATCTTGAGCGAAGCAGGGGAGGGCATGATGGCGATTGTAGGCCATTATTCCGTCAGGGCCACTGCTTTTCCCGAAGGCTGCATAGCGGCCCGTGTCCAGCGTGTCAGGCGGTCTGCCGCGCTGCCTGGACGATCGTGCCAGCGACTTTCGGGGCGACTTCGGCAAGATGATCGAAGCGTGAAATATAATGGGCCATTCCCTGGCTCATCGACCGGATTTCCGCCTCCAGTCCGTGCAGCCCCGCTTCGGGCAGCAGTGCTTCGATCACCTCCCAGTTCGACCAGCCCTCCAGCGTACCCAGCCGCAGCATCTGCCCGCGCCTGCTGGCGATGGCGGAGGTGATGCGCGACGTCGCGCTGCCGGGCGTGGTGATGGTCACATGCGCCACCGGCTCCAGCAGATAGGGCGAGGCGGCGGCAAGCGCGTCGGCCATGGCGATCCGCCCGGCGGTGCGGAACGCGAGTTCGGAACTGTCCACGCTGTGGAAGGAACCATCGATCAGCGCCGCCGCCACGTCCACCACCGGAAAGCCGAGGGGGCCTTTCGCCAGCGCATCCATCATGCCTTTTTCGACCGCCGGTATCCACTGCTTGGGAACAGCGCCGCCGGTGATCCGCTCCTCGAACATTATGCCTTCGCCGCGCTCCAGCGGGCGGACCTCCAGCACCACGTCGCCATATTGGCCGTGGCCGCCCGACTGCTTGCGGTGACGGCCGCGCTGCGTCACCGGCTTGCGGATGGATTCGCGGTAGGCGATGGACGGGCGCTGCACGCTTAGCGCCACGCCATAGCGGCGCTTCAGGCGGTTGATCGCCACCGCCAGATGCTCCTCGTTCATGCCGTGGAGCAACGCCTCATGCGACATTGCGTCCTGATCCCAGCCAAGCCCCGGATCTTCTTCGGTCAGGCGGTTGAGCGCGGCCGACAGGCGCACTTCGTCCTTGTGATCCTTGGCCGCGATGGCGATGGCGCAATTGGCCACGGGCTTTTCGCCGTGAAGGTCTGCCTTGACCGGCTTTCCAGCAGTGCCCAGCGTGTCCCCGGCCCGGACGGTGTCGACCTTTGCGATGCCGGTGATCGATCCCGGCGCGGCGGACGCCGCCTTGGCCGTCGATCCGCCTTGCAGAGTGAACAATCCCCCTGCTCTCATGGGCTGGCCGTCAGTGTCGATCAGCTCAGCCCCATCGGCAAGCGGCCCGCCGAACAGCCGCGCCAGCGCCAGCCGCCCGACCGCCGCCGCATGCGATATCTTGAAGACCTGCGCGCATTCGCCATCCAGTCCAAGGCGCGCCGCCGTCTGCGCCTCATGTGGCGTGTCGTGCCGCAACATCTTGAGCAACCGCCTGAGCCCGAAGCCGCTGGCGGCCGATCCGAACAGCACCGGGACGATCAGCCCGCTCGCCGTTTCCCTGGCGAGATCAGCGAAGATCGTGTCCAGCCTTGGCTGCTCGTCGGATAAAAGCTGTTCGAGCAGCGCGTCGTCATGATCGGCCAGTTGTTCCAGCATGTGGAAACGGGCCGCCGCTTCCTCCCCCGCCTGCTCTGGCGGCAGCGCCACCAGCGTGGAAGCCTTGCCCTGACCATAAAGATAGGCGCGTTCATGGGCGAGGTCCACGAAGCCCACCACCCGTTCCCCTTCGCGGATCGGGATCTGGCGGGCGACCAGCGCCGCCTTGCTCATGGGCGCGAGCGCGGCAAGCAGTTCTTCGATGCTACCGCGCGCCTGATCGATCTTGTTGACGAACAGGGCATGGGGAATGCCCGCCTGTTCCAACATCCTGAGCGCTGGTTCGATCAGGGGCGCGCGGGCCGGATCGGGATCGGCCACCACGATGGCGAGGTCGGCCAAGCGAAGCGCCGCCGCGCCATCGGCCGCGAAACCAGGCGAGCCGGGGATGTCGATCAGGCAGAAACCATCGCCCATCCATTCGAACTGCATCAGGTTGAGTTCGGTCGAACTGCCGCGCTCGCGCGCTTCGGGGCTTGAGTCGCCGATGCTGCTGCCCGCCTGCACCGATCCCTGACGCGGGATGGCGCCAGCGACGAACAGCAGTGCTTCGGCAAGGCTGGTCTTACCCGCTCCGGCGGGTCCTGCGAGCGCGACGGCTCGCAATCTGCTGCCGCTCATCCTGGCTCTCCTCCAACTCATCCGTCCCTTGTGCGGGGATGGCCGTGTGGAGCGGCGATGTTCCTCCTAAACCGGCCCGAACGCAAGCGGGCCAAAAGGGGAGGCCGATTATCCTTCAGAGCGGCCAAACCCAGAGGATCAGCGGCGTGCCCAGCAGAACCACCAGCAGCGACAGCGGCGCGCCCAGCCGGGCATAGTCGCTGAATTTATATCCTCCCGGCCCCAGCACCAGCGTGTTGCACTGATGCCCGATCGGCGTCAGGAAATCGCACCCCGCGCCCACGGCGGTGGCGATCAGGAAGGCTTCGGGCCGATAGCCAAGGTCATGGGCGAAGACAGCGGCAATGGGAGCCATGACCAGCACGGTGGCCGCATTGTTGAGGAAGGGCGTCACCGCCATTGCCGTCACCAGGATCAGCGCCACCGCGCCCCAGGGGGGCAGCACCGCAGCGGTGTGCGCCAGGCCGGTCGCGATCACGTCCGATGCGCCCGTGCCTTGAAGCGACTCGCTGACCGGGATCAATGCGCCCAGCATGATGAGGATGGGCCATTCCACCGCCTCATAGGCTTCGCGCACCGGCAGCGCGCCGGTGATGACCACGGCTCCAGCAGCCGCGAAGAAGGCGACGGCGACCGGGACGACGCCCGTCGCGGTCGCGGTCATCGCAATCGCCAATATGGCGAGCGGCAACCATCCCTGTTTCGACAGGCCAAGCCGGATCGGCCGTTGCGCCAGAGGAAGCGCGCCAAGCTGGTTCAGGCGGTTGGGCAACTGCGCCAGCGACCCCTGCAACACCAGCACATCGCCCGCGCGCAGCACGATCTGCCCCAGCTTGCGCGTCAGCGTCTCGCCTGAACGCGCCACCCCGATCAGGTTGATGCCGAATCGTTCCCGCAGTTGAAGGCGGCCCGCCGTGCGGCCGATCAGAGCCGAGTCCGTCGTGACCACCGCTTCGATCACGCCGATGTCGTCGCTGTCATCGTCCGTTTCGCGATCGGTTCCGGTCAGCGCCAGCTTGTCGCGCGCGATCACCCGCTCCAGCGCGTCGGGTTCCCCGCCCAGGATCAGCACGTCGCCTTCATGAAGATGGACTTGCGGTTCGACCGCGCCGTGCATGTCGCCGCGCAAGAGGCTGGTCACCGTGATCTGCTGTTCATGGCGGTTCAGAAACTGTTCGATCGTGTCGCCGATCGCGGGGGAGCCTTCGGGCACCTTCGCTTCGGTCACATAGTCGGAAATGTTGAGCGCCTCGCCCATCGTGGGAGCGCCCTGCCGGTTCCGGGGCAGCAGCCGGTAGCCGAAGCGCAGAAAGATCAGCCCGATCAGCAGCAGCCCAAAACCGGTGGGAAAGAAATCGAACATATGAAAGGGTTCGCCCGTCATATCCTGCCGCACGCGGCTGACGATGATGTTGGGCGACGTGCCGACCAATGTCATCAGGCCGCCCAGAAGCGATGCGAAGGACATGGGCATCAGGTAGACCGATGCGCTGGCGTCATTCTTCTTCGCCATCTGCAATGCCGCGGGCATCAGCATGGCCAGGGCGCCCACATTCTTGATCAGGGCGGATGCGACGCCGACCGACGCGGTCAGCACCAGCAGTTGCGAACTGATGCGGCGGACATGCTGGGAAACGAAGCCGAGCGCCGTCTCTATCGCCCCGGACCGCTGCACCGCCGCCGACAGCACCAGCGCCGATCCCACGATGATGACGATATCGTCTGAAAAGCCCGAAAAGGCGTCCTTGGGTTTTACGATGCCGATCAGCAGCGCCGTCAGCAAGGCGATCACCGCCGTCACATCATAGCGGAAGCGGCCCCAGATGAAGAGGCCCATCATGCCCGCCAGCGTCGCTATGGAAAGCCATTGGGAAAGCGTCATGAAGCGGGGTAACTGGCTATCATGGTCCGGCCCTTAGCGCAGGGTTGGGAAAAGGCAATTCCGGTGGAGGAGCGTTCTCGTCAAGGCGCTCCTACCCGTCCGGTTCCGGGCCATTGGCCTCTGCGCTCGCGGGACGCATCGGCTCGCCTTGCGGAGGCATCGCGCCCCGCGGCGGGCGGGACGCCGGATCGGGCGCCCTGTCGCTGGTATAGATGATCACCCCGATGAGGAGGATCAGTCCCAGCAGGATCGCGATGACGAACAGGCAGGATTTCCGCTTGGCCCGCAGGTCAGCCACGGCCCTTGTCCCTTCCGGTGGCGGGGAAGGGCACCTGGCTCAGCCTTTCCATCACGCCCCGGAACGGATCATCCTTGGCCAGTGGGAATTTCCGGCGCAGCATCTTCCCGATCGTCATCAGATCGTGATGCGCAAGATTGCCGATCAATATGGGTTTTCGCGCCATGGCCATGCTCCAGGCAGCACCAACCAGCCGCGAGCCGCGCGGTGCCATGGATTTCGGCTGCGGCACGATTTTTCCTGATCCTGCGGTCATGGGCGATCATTGATCCCGGCCTTGCCGTCCTCTTCGGTCTTCGTGCCCTTCGCGACATGGTCCGCCGCCCAGGCTCCGCGCGCGCCGATCGGCTTTTCCGCGCCCTTGGTGCTGTCGCGCGCCGTCTGATGCTCCAGTTCCGAATTCAGCTCCGCGCCGAACATCAAAATGTAGCTGGTCATATATATCCAGGTCAGCAGGATTACGATCGTCGCCAGCGATCCATAGGTCGCATTGTAATTGCCGAACTGTGAGACATAGACCGCGAAACCCAGTGTCAGCAGCACCCACCCGAATGCGAAGAACAGCGATCCGGGCGTCAGCCATACCCAGCGCGCCTTCCTGCGCGAGGGGCCGTAGCGGAACAGGGTCGCCGCCACCGCCGCCGCCGCGCAGCCCAGCATGAGGTAGGACAGGATTTTGGACAGCGCCGCTATGACCGGCATGGACGGCAACAGCGCCTCGACATAGGCGAAGATAGTGACGGAAAGCAGCGCCGCCACGGCCATGAGCACAGCGCCGCCCGTAATCAGAAGCGCGAGCAGATTGACCGTCAGGAACCCGCGCTTCTCCTCCTCCTCATAGGCGATGTTGAGCGCTGTGATGATCGCCGCCGCGCCGTTGCGGGCGCTGAACAGAGCCAGCGCCAAAGCCAGGAAGACGGCCAGCCCCTTCTTGCTGCCGGAGGTCTGGACCACATACATAAGCTGTTCGCCGATGAACTTCGCAGCGTCGGGCGGCATGACCCGCGTGATCGCCGTCATATTCTCCGTCACCGCCTGAGGATCGGCGAGCAGGCCATAGGTCAGCACGATCGCGCCCAGCAGCGGCAGCAAAGCCAGGAAGGCGTAGAAGGAAACCCCCGCCGCCACCAGGCTGATATTGTCGCGCGACGTTTCCTTCCACGTCCTGACAAGCACGTCCTTCCACGCGCGCGCTGGCATTTTCCATGGGCTTGTGGCGGAACGCCCTTCATCAACCATCTTGTCCCCTTTTTGAAGTTCAGCGGTCCTGGAATGATCCGCATGCAAGGGGGAATGGGCGGCGGTCCGGTCGGGTTCCTTCGTCCCTGCGGACTTTTGCCTATCAGGCGTTAAGCCGGAGCGGGCTGACAGGCGGGCGGGAACGGTCTCGCCCTGAAATCGTTTCGCCCGGTTATGTGGCGAAAGGGATCAGGGAATGCGCATGGGGATATGTTCTGGCTTTACAGCAAATCATGGTGACGCGCCGGTCTGACCGGCTCCTTGCGGCCACCGCCATCTCCCTGTAGCGCTGGCTGAAGCCAGTCCCATAGTCCCGGCCTGCACTGGCCCTGATCAAGAAAATGGATGCCCCAGCGTGCATGATGACATTGCCGATCCTGTTCTGCGCGCCGATGGCGAACTTGCCCGGCTGATTGCGGCGCTGGACTGGTCGCGAACAGCGATCGGCCCCATCGATCAATGGCCGCGAAACCTGAAGGCGACCGTCGCCCTGATGCTGCGGTCGCCGGTCCCGATGGTCAGCCTGTGGGGAGAGCCCGGCGTCATGATCTACAATGACGCCTATGCCGTATTCGCCGGAAGGCGGCATCCGCAACTGCTTGGGTCCAACGTGCGGGAAGGATGGCCCGAAGTCGCCGACTTCAACGACAATGTGATGAAGGTGGGCCTGGCGGGCGGCACCTTGACCTATGTGGGTCATGAACTGACGCTGCATCGCAACGGCATTCCCGAACAGGTATGGATGGACCTGGATTATTCGCCGGTCGTCGATGATGAGGGCAAGCCGATCGGCGTCATCGCCGTCGTCGTGGAAACCACCGCCGTTCACCGCACGCGGCAGGCGCTGGAGGAAAGCGAGCGGCGGCTGCGTTTCCTCGATGGGCTGAACAATGCCACCGCGACGCTGGGCAGCGCCGATGATGTTCTGGGCGTGACGGCGCGGATGACCGCGCAGCATCTGGGCGTTTCCCACTGCGCCTATGCCGACATGGATGAGGATGGCGACGGCTTCACCATCCGCGGCGACTGGCACGCGCCGGGATCGCCCTCCATCGTCGGCCATTACAGCCTGGCCGATTTCGGAACGCTGGCGGTGCAGGAACTGAATGCCGGGCGGCCGCTGATCGTGAACGACAATGCGCGCGAACTGCCGCCAGCGGAAGCGAAGACGTTCCAGGATATCGGGATCGCCGCGACCATCTGCATGCCGCTGATCAAGGATGGGCGGCTGATCGCGCTGATGGCGATCCATGACCGCGCGCCGCACATATGGTCCGACTATGAACTGAGTATCATTCGCGAAGTTACCGAACGGTCCTGGGTGCATGTGGAGCGGGTGCGGTCGCAGGAAACCCTGCGCGCATCGGAAGCGCGGTTGCGTCGCGCGCAGGAGGCGGGCGGCATCGGCATATTCAGCGTCGATATCGATCAGGACTTGATCCACGGAACGCCCGAATTCTGCCGCATCTTCGGATTGGATCAATGCGAAAACCTGCCAGCGGCCGAGGTGCAGAAACTGGTCCTTCCCGAAGATGCCACCCTGATTTCGGACACTGACCGGCGGCGGGAAGGCACGGCTGCGCTGGACGTCGAATACAGGATCAGGCGAGCGGATACCGGGGAAATCCGCACCATCGCCCGGAAGGGCGAATATGAGCATGACGAAAACGGCCGCCCCGTGCGGATGGTGGGCGTCGTTCTGGACATCACCGAACGCAGGGCGGTGCAGCGGGCGCTGGAGGAAAGCGAGGCGCAGTTCCGCACCTTCGCCCAGTCCATGCCGAACCAGGTGTGGACGGCGCCGCCCGATGGCGAACTCGACTGGTTCAACGAGCGCGTCTTTGCCTATAGCGGCCGCACGGAAGAGGAATTGAGGGGCACGGGCTGGGCGAATATCGTTCATCCCGAAGATGTGGGGCTTGCCCAGGATCGCTGGGCGTCTGCGCTGGCGAGCGGCGAAACCTATGAAGCGGAATTCCGCCTGCGCCGCCATGACGGCGAATATCGCTGGCATCTTTCCCGCGCCATTCCCATCCGCTCTGGCGGGGGAACGATCATGCGGTGGATCGGCACCAACACCGACATCCACGAACAAAAGCAGGCGGAGGTGGAAAATGCCCGCGATCGCGACCGCATGTGGTCGATGTCGCAGGACCTGCTGCTCGTATGCGATCGGGACGGCGTGATCACGGACGTCAACCCGTCCGCCACGCGCATGCTGGGATGGGAGGCGGCCGAGATGATCGGCCATCCCATCCTTGAATTCATCCACCCCGCCGACCGTGAAAGCTCCCGCGCGGAAATGGAAAGGCTGGGCAGCGGCGCGACCACGATTGCGTTCGAAAACAGGTATCGCACCAAATCGGGCGACTACCGGCTGCTTGACTGGACGGCGGTGCCCGATGGCGACCGCATCCACGGCATCGGCCGCGACATCACGGAAAACCGCTCGATCGCGCGCGATCAGGAACGGATATGGACCTTGTCTCCTGTGCTCAAGCTGGTGGCCCAGCCCAACGGGACGATCGAGAAGATCAACCCGGCCTGGACCGATGCGCTGGGATGGACGCAGGAGCAGACATCCGGCCGCCCCCTGATCGACTTCGTGGCCGAAACCGACAGCATGGCGGCGGGCGCGGCTCTGGAAAGGCTGATGCTGGGCGGCGTGCGCACGGACGAGGAATATGCCTTCCGCACCAGCGAGGGCGGGGTGCGCCAGATCGCCTGGAACTTCGTCGCCGAAGGCGGCGCGCTCTATGGCTTCGGCCGCGACGTGACCGAACAGCGGGGCGCGGAGGAAGCGCTGCGCCAGAGCCAGAAGATGGAAGCGGTGGGCCAGCTCACTGGCGGCATCGCCCACGATTTCAACAATCTGCTGCAAGGCGTCACCGGCAATCTCGAACTGCTGCAACACCGGCTGGAACAGGGGCGCCTGGATGGGCTGGAGCGGTTCATCAAGGGCGCGGCGAATTCAGCCAGCCGGGCGTCCGCGCTGACGCACCGGCTGCTCGCCTTTTCCCGCCGCCAGCCGCTCGACCCGCGCGCGGTGCGCACCAATCCTCTGGTCGCGTCGATGGAGGACATGCTACGCCGCACACTGGGCGAGAATATCGAACTGGAACTGGTGCTTGCGGGCGGGCTGTGGCTGACGAAGTGCGATCCCAACCAGTTGGAAAGCGCCATATTGAACCTGGCGATCAACGCCCGCGACGCAATGCCGCAGGGCGGCAAGCTGATCGTGGAAACCTGCAACGCGCATCTCGACAGCGCCTATGCCGCGCGCCAGCGGGAAGTGCGGCCGGGCCAATATGTCTGCATCTGCGTCAGCGATACCGGCGTCGGCATGGATGCGGACACGGCGGCGCGCGCCTTTGAGCCCTTCTTCACCACCAAGCCGCTGGGGCAGGGCACCGGCCTTGGCCTGTCGATGATCTACGGCTTCGCCCGGCAATCGGAAGGCTATGTGAAAATCTATAGCGAGGTAGGGAAGGGGACGACGATCAAGCTCTACCTCCCCCGCCATCGCGGCGAGGCGGCCGATGAGGAAGAAGTGCCGCAACTGAGCGGCGAGCATGTGTCCGAAACCGGCGAAACGGTGCTTGTGGTGGAGGATGAGCCGATCGTACGCGGCCTTATCGTCGAAGTGCTGAGCGAGCTTGGCTATCGCGCGATCGAGGCGGTCGATGGCCCATCCGGCCTGCAAGTGCTTCAATCCCGGCGGCGCATCGACCTTCTGGTCACCGACATCGGCTTGCCCGGCCTTAACGGGCGGCAGGTCGCGGACGGCGGGCGCGCGCATCGCCCTGACCTCAAGGTGCTGTTCATGACAGGCTATGCGGAAAATGCCGCGCTGGCGTCCGGCTTCCTTGAACCGGGGATGGAGATGATCACCAAGCCCTTCGCGATGGAGGCGCTGGCCACGCGGATACGGGACATGATCCAGTCAGGCTGAACCGCTTGAAGAAGCCTCGGCCGGGCGGTCCTGAAATCACATGAAAAGTGCCATTCATGTCACTTTACCGGCATAGCGGTAAAGTGACACTCGTGCTTCTCTCTGCATCTGAATGCATAGAGCGTTCAGGCGGGAAGGAGGCCCTCATCGCCTAGTCCAACCGGGTAAAGTGACATGGGTGATTTTTGTGAAGCGGCGGCTCCAACAGGGATTCACATCGAGTCGCGATGTGCTAGATTCCTGATATGTTCCACCAACCCGATCTTTTCGAACAGCCTCGCCGCGCCACCCCGGCCCCCGATCTGCCTGCCATGGTCGAACGCATCTCGCTTGTTTCAAAGAGGCCTCGCTACGCTCTGCTGGTCCTCAACCTGATCGCCAAGGCGGCAGGGACGAATGGCAGCCTGGGTCCTTATGTCGCCAGCGACGGAGGGCTGGTGCCGGTCCGCGACTGGCTGTGCCAGGCGCTTGCGCCGCTGGCCAACCGGGACTGCCGCCGCCTCGCCATGGTGGAGCTTGGACGCCAGGATGCCGCGCTTGCCATCCTCGCTTTCC
>NZ_ATHO01000008.1 GCF_000445065.1 Sphingobium quisquiliarum P25
GACGTCCAGCCGGGCAAGCGCGTCCGCGGCCAGCGCAATCTCCGCCTTGCGGTCGAGGACCGATGCGACCAGCTCCTCCAGATGCGCGGCCTCGGCGATCAGGGCGTGCGCGCCAGCCTGCGCGACGCGCCCCGCCTGTTCGTGCAGGTCCACCGAATTGAAGCGCACCACGCCCGCCAGCGTCTGCCGGTGGGTGAAGCCGCTTTCGGGCTGCATCAGCGGGTCGGCCGCGCGCGCGGGAACCTCGACATGATAGCCAAGGACGCCATTGTGGCGGATCTTGAGGCTGGAGATGCCGGTCTGCTCGCGATATTTGGCCTCCAGCGCCGCGATGGCGCGCCGCCCGTCGCCCGCCAGACGGCGCAGTTCGTCCAGTGCGGGGTCATAGCCATCGGCGATATAGCCGCCGTTCGCCGTTTCCGTCGGCGGGCTGGGCACCAGCGCGCGGGATAAGGCATCCACCAGCGCGCCATGGCCGTCGAGTGCGGGGAGAAGCTGTTGCAGCATCGGCGGCAGGTCAGGCAAGCGCGTCAGCCGCTCACGCAGCACCCGCCCTTCGCCAAGGCCGTCGCGCAATTGGCCAAGGTCGCGCGGGCTGCCCCGGCCGATGGC
>NZ_ATHO01000009.1 GCF_000445065.1 Sphingobium quisquiliarum P25
CCTCATCTTCGCGCCCGACCAGTTCGAGGGCGCGCGCGCGCATCTGGTGGGTCATGCACCAGTGGAGCAGCGCTTCTTCCCGGCCGTGGGTGATCCAGGTTTCCGATGGCGCGACCTCGCGGATGGTGGCGGTCAGTTCGTCCCAGTCGGCATGGTCGGAGATGACGAGCGGCAGTTCGACATTCTTCTGCCGGGCGCGCTGGCGCACGCGCATCCAGCCTGACGCCATGGCGGTGATCGGATCGGGCAAGCGGCGGCTCCAGCGGTCGTTGAGCGCCGATGGGGGCGAGACGATGATGTGGCCGCGCATCTCCCTGGCGGGGACCCCCGTGGCTGGACGCAGTTCGCCAAGGTCGATGCCGAAGTCCCTGTAGAGCGCGCACATGCGTTCCAGCGCGCCGTGGATGTAGATGGGGTCATGGTGGCCCCGCGCACGCACTTCGCAGATAAGGCGCTGCGCCTTGCCCAGCGCATAGGCGCCCACAAGGACGCAGCGGCCGGGATGCGCATGGAGCGCGGCGAGCAGGCGGTCGACCTCGCTGCCGGTTTCGGGGTGACGGAAGACGGGAAGGCCGAACGTCGCTTCCGTGACGAAGATGTCGCAGGGGACAGGCTCGAACGGCTTGCAGGTGGGGTCCGGGCGGCGCTTGTAATCGCCGGTGACGATCACCCGCTCCCCCGCATGTTCGAGCAGGATCTGCGCGGAGCCCAGCACATGCCCCGCCGGGATGTAGGATATGTCCACGCCGCCCATGCGGACCTGCTCGCCATAGCCCACGGCCGTGCCGCTGGCGGTGCCGTAGCGCAGCGCCATGATGGCAAGGGTTTCTTCCGTCGCCCATACATGGCCATGGCCGCCGCGCGCATGATCGGCATGGCCGTGGGTGACGAGCGCCCTTTCGCAGGGCTGGGACGGATCGATCCAGGCATTGGCGGGGCGGACGTAAATTCCGGTGGGGTGCGGTTCGATCCAGTGCGGCATGTCTGGGAGAAGGTGGATGGGCGGGGTTGGTTCCGCAAGGGCTTCACAAAGCCGTAACCTGATCGACATGCGGCCGACATGCCGCTGCCCTAGCGGGAGCGCCACGACCCGGCAGCGAGGAGGCGCGGCATATGGCATCTGTGGCACATCGGAACATCACCCGCGCCGTACACCGGCATCGGCGCCTGTCGAAACAGGGGCTGCTGGAGCGGGCCTTCACCTTCGCCTTTCGCGGGCTTGTCTATGCGCAGATCTGGGAGGACCCGGACGTGGACATGGAAGCGCTGGCGATCACGCCCGACAGCCATGTCGTCACCATCGCTTCGGGCGGCTGCAACGTGCTGAGCTACCTGACGGCGGACCCGGCCAGGATCACGGCGGTGGACCTGAACACCGCCCATATCGCGCTCAACCGTTTGAAGCTGGCGGCGGCGGGCGCCTTGCCCGATCATGACGCGTTCCATCGCTTCTTCGCCAGGGCGGATTGCCGGGAGAATGTGAGCGCGTACCGGCAGTTCGTAGCGCCGGTGCTGGACGATGCGACGCGGCGCTATTGGGAGGGGCGCGACTTTACCGGGCGGCGGCGGATCGGCGGCTTTGCGCGGGGCATCTACAAGCATGGCCTGCTGGGGCGCTTCATCGGCGCGGCGCATCTGCTGGCGCGGCTGCATGGCGTCAATCCGCGGCGGATGCTGGACGCGCAGTCGCTGGACGAGCAGCGCGCCATATTCGAGGCGGAACTTGCGCCAGTGTTCGACAGCGCCTTCACGCGCTGGCTGACGAGCCAGCCTGCCTCTCTGTTCGGCCTGGGCATTCCGCCCGCGCAATATGAGGCTCTGGCGGGCGACGAGCGGATGGACAGCGTGCTGAAGGCGCGGCTGGAAAAGCTGGCGTGCGGCTTTGACCTCAAGGACAATTATTTCGCGGTGCAGGCATTCGGGCGCGGCTATGCGGGCGGCGAGGGGCCGTTGCCACCCTATTTACAGGCGGGGAACCATCAGGCGGTGGTCGAGCGTGCCGGGCGGGTGGACGTGCGGCATGTAAACTTCACCGACTTCCTCGCTTCGCAGGAGGCGGGATCGGTGGACCGCTATGTGCTGCTGGACGCGCAGGACTGGATGGACGATGCGCAGCTCAACGCGCTTTGGGCGCAGATCACGCGGACGGCGCGGCGGGGGGCGCGGGTGCTGTTCCGCACGGCGGGGGAACCGAGCATCCTGCCCGGCCGGGTCGATGACGCCATGCTGTCGCGCTGGGACTATCGGGCGGAGGAATCGCTGGATCTCACGGCGCGCGACCGATCGGCCATTTATGGCGGCGTCCACCTTTATGTGCGGAAGGACGCGTGATGAGCGGCGGGCATGGCGGGCTGATGGACAGCGTGTACCGGCATCAGCGGCATATCTACGACCTGTCGCGCAAATATTATCTGCTGGGGCGGGATGGGCTGATCGCCGATCTGGCCCCTCCACGCGGCGGGGCCGTGCTGGAGATTGGCTGCGGGACGGGACGGAACCTGATCGCGGTGGGCAGGGCGTGGCCGGAAGCGCGGCTTTATGGCGTCGATATTTCAGAAGCCATGCTGGAAACGGCGCGCAGGGCGGTGGCGAAGGCGGGCATGGCGGACCGCGTGGTGCTGGCGCGGGGAGATGCCTGCGGTTTCGATGCGGTGACGCTGTTCGGACAGGCCGCGTTCGAGCGGGTGTTCATCAGTTACGCGCTGTCAATGATTCCGAGATGGGAAGGCGCGTTGCGGCATGCGGCGTCTTGCGTCGCGGCGGGCGGCAAGCTGGAGGTGGTGGATTTCGGCCAGCAGGAAGGGTTGCCGGCATATTGGAAGCGGGCGCTGTTCGCATGGCTGGCGAAGTTTCACGTTTCGCCGCGTGCCGGGATCAGGCAGGTGCTTGAGGGGTTGGCGGCGGAAACGGGGGGCTTTCCGCACAGCCGGACGCTGTACCGCGGCTATGCGGTGAGGGGCGGGTTGATACGGGTTTGAGTGGGTGCAGTGAGTCTGCTCCTGCGCAGGAGCAGGCGTCCAACCATTGGTCGTGACGAGCCGGAGAATGGCCGCTCAGGCCGCCTTCTTGAATTCCAGTTCCAGCCGGTCCCAGATTTCCACCAGCGCCTGCACCAGTTCCTCCATCATCTCCACCGTGTGCGCCGGACCCGGCGTGAAGCGCAGGCGTTCCGTGCCACGGGGGACGGTGGGATAGTTGATGGGCTGCACATAGGCGCCATATTCGGCGAGCAATATGTCGCTGATCCGCTTGGCCTTCACGGGATCGCCGACCATCAGCGGAACGATATGCGTGACCGACGGCATGACCGGAAGGCCGGATTCCGCCATCAGCCGCTTCAAGGTCGCGGCGGCCGCCTGCTGGCCTTCGCGTTCCTCGTTCGATTGCTTGAGGTGCCGGACGCTCGCCAGCACGCCCGCGACCAGCACCGGCGACAAGGAGGTGGTGAAGATGAAGCCCGGCGCATAGCTGCGGATCACGTCGATGATCATCTGGTCAGCCGCGATATAGCCGCCCATGACGCCGAACGCCTTGCCCAGCGTGCCTTCGATGATGGTCAGGCGGTGCGCAACATCGTCCCGCTCCGAAATGCCGCCGCCATGCGCGCCGTACATGCCGACAGCATGGACTTCGTCCAGATAGGTGAGGGCGTTGAACTCGTCAGCCAGATCGCAGATTTCAGCGATCGGCGCGACGTCGCCATCCATGGAATAGACGCTTTCGAAGGCGATCAGCTTGGGCGCGTCGGGATCTTCGGCGGCCAGCAGTTCGCGCAGATGATCGACGTCATTGTGGCGGAAGACGCGTTTTTCGCAGCCCGAATTGCGGATGCCCGCGATCATGCTGGCGTGGTTCAGTTCGTCGGAAAAGACGATGCAGCCCGGCAGCAGCTTGGCGAGGGTGGACAGCGCTGCTTCGTTCGACACATAGCCCGAAGTGAACAGCAGTGCGGCTTCCTTGCCATGCAGACCGGCCAGTTCCGCTTCCAGATCGACATGATAATGGGTGTTGCCGCCGATATTGCGTGTGCCGCCCGATCCCGCGCCGACATCATGCAGCGCCTCTTCCATCGCGGCGACGACCTTGGGATGCTGCCCCATGGCGAGATAGTCGTTGGAGCACCAGACGGTGATGGGCTTGGGACCATTATGGCCGTGAAAGCAGCGGGCGTTGGGAAATGCGCCCTTGTTCCGCAGGATATCGATGAACACGCGGTAGCGGCCCTCGCTATGGAGCCGGTCGATCGCCTGCGCGAAGATATGCTTGTAATTCACGTAACCGCCCTAGTCCCTTAGTGGCCCGCATCCCCTCTTTGGGGGCGTTTACCCGCTGCGCCGCCTCATTACCAGCGATAACCGTTCGCAGCGTTAGGGAGAAATACCTATCACAATGATAGAGGCGGTTGAGAGTGGACCAAAGGTCCTACCCGTCACAATGCTTCCATCTGGGTGAGGCCATAGTCCGCCAGCGCGGGAGCAAGCGCCGCGACGCTGTTGTCGAGGCGCGTGAAGACCGCTTTCCCGGATGGGTTGGAGGCTGGCCAGTCCTGCCCCTGCGTCAGATAGGCGATGCGGCGCGCAATGCCGTCGCCGCCATGGACGAAGGTGAGCGGCCGGGGCGCGGCGGCGGCCAGTTCGGCCTCCACCAGCGGGAAATGGGTGCAGGCGAGGACGACCGTATCCATCCGGTCGCCAGCGGGTTGATCGAGCAGGCCCGCAAGCGCATCCCGCGCGATGCCGGGGTCGAGGGGTTCGCCGCGCAGCTTGGCTTCGGCAAGCTGCACCAGCGCGGCGGAGCCATGGCGCAGGACGGTGCAGTCAGCGCCGAACTCTGCGGTCAGGCGATCGACATAAGGCTGGCGCACGGTCGCATCGGTGCCAAGGACGCCGAACACGCGGCTTTTCGAAAGGAGCGCCGCTGGCTTGATGGCGGGAACGGTGCCGACGACGGGGATGTCGAGCGCGGCGCGAACGGCCGACAGCGCGATGGTCGAGGCGGTGTTGCAGGCAATGACGGCGAGGCGCGGGCGGTAGCGTTCGACAAGGCGGCCGAGCAGCGCGGGGACGCGGGCGGCGATTTCCGCCTCGCTCTTGGTGCCATAGGGGAAACCGGCGCTGTCCGCCGCGTAGACGATGGGCGCGTTCGGCAGCGCGGCGCGGGCCGGGATGAGGATGGAAAGCCCGCCTACGCCGGAATCGAAGAACAGCAGGGGGGCGGACGGGGCGGCTTTCATTATGCGGCACATCTCGCGGGAGAGGCGGGGGCTGTCAATATCGGGCTTCCCGATCCGCCCTGTGCCGGTGGCGCGGGAGGCGGAGGTTGCGCCAGTTCCCCTCCACCAGCCTTTGGCTGGTCACGCTCCCCATGACGAGCATGGGAGGATTTGTTGCGGCTGGATCAGCTTCGCCATTGCCCCTTGCGGCGGCAACGCTATGGTCCGCGCGCAATCATCTTGGCGAGATCATGAATCCTCCCTGGCTCCTTCCCGCATCCGTCCTGCTGATGTCCTATCTTCTGGGGTCGATTCCCTTCGGCTTGCTGCTGACGCGGCTCACCGGGGCGGGCGACCTGCGCAAGATCGGGTCGGGCAATATCGGCGCGACCAATGTGTTGCGGACGGGACGGAAGGGGCTGGCGGCGGCGACTTTGCTGCTGGACTTGCTCAAGGGCGTGGCGGCGGTGCTGATCGGCGCGGCGCTGGTGGATGGCGGCGGGCCGATGGCGGGGGCGATGGCCTTTATCGGGCATTGCTACCCGGTCTGGCTGCGCTTTGCGGGTGGCAAGGGCGTGGCGACGATGATGGGCGTGGTGACGGCGCTGCATTGGCCTGCCGGGATCGTGTTCGCACTTGTTTGGCTGGGGGCGTTGTTCGGCACGCGATGGTCGTCCGTCGGCGGCATGGCGGCGGGGATCAGCGCGCCAGTCGCTTTGTGGTTCATGGGGCGGATCGACCTGGTGCCGGCGACCTTGGCGCTGACGCTGATCCTGTTGTGGCGGCACCGGGGCAATATCGCGCGGCTCGCCAAGGGGACGGAGCCCAGGATCGGAGCGTCGAAGGGGTGAGCGAGCAGGAGCGGTTCGACCGCCTGCGCCTGATCCGTTCGCCCCGCATCGGCCCGGTCACCTTCCGGCAGTTGATGGCGCGCTTCGGCAAGGCGGGCGACGCATTGCGGGCCGTGCCCGAACTGGCGGCGCGCGGCGGTGGCAAGGCGAGCGTGGCGGATGCTGCGGTGGTCGAGAAGGAGATCGCCCGCAGCAAGGCGCTGGGCGCGCGTTATCTGCTGATGGGCGACAAGGACTATCCTTTCCTGCTGGAGCAGATGGACGGTTCGCCGCCAGCGCTGATCGTCCGGGGCGATGTGGGGCTGACGGCAAGGCCGTGCGTGGCGATGGTCGGCGCGCGCAACGCTTCGGCCGCCGCTTGCCGCTTCGCCCGCACGCTCGCGCAGGAATTGGGGCAGCAGGGCGCTGTGGTCGTGTCGGGGCTGGCGCGCGGCATCGACACGGCGGCGCATCAGGGGGCGGTCGCGACCGGGACGATCGCGGTCATCGCCTGCGGCATCGACATCGTCTTTCCGCCGGAAAATGCCGGGTTGCAGGAGCAACTGGCGAGCCAGGGGCTGCTGGTGACGGAGCATCCTCCGGGCACGCAGCCGCTCGCCAGGCATTTCCCTGCGCGCAACCGGATCATCGCCGGGCTCGCCGCCGGAACCGTTGTGGTGGAGGCTGCGCCCAAGTCGGGATCGCTCATCACCGCACGGCTGGCGGTGGAGGCGGGGCGTGAGGTCATGGCGGTGCCGGGTTCGCCCGCCGATCCCAGGGCGCAGGGCTGCAACCAGTTGATCCGTGAAGGCGCAACGCTGGTGCAGAATGGCGCTGACGTGATCGAGGCGATCGGCGGGCTGGATGGGCGGATGGTGCGGCAGGGGCGGTTGAACTTCGATGCGGAGCCTGTATCGCCGGATGTGGAGGGACGCGACAGGGACCTTGTGTCGGGGCTGCTGGGTCATGCGCCGGTGCCGGTGGACGAGGTGATCCGCCTATCTGCGTTGAGCCCGGCGATCGTGCAGACGGTATTGCTGGAGCTGGAGCTTGCGGGCCGCCTCGAACGCCATGCGGGCGGAAAGGTGAGCCTGTCGTGACGCTCTTGACGCGGGCCGCCAGCGCCTTCCAGACTCGCGCGTGTACGTGAGAGCACTCAAGAACCGGGGCATGAATGCAGCTTGTCATCGTTGAATCGCCAGCCAAGGCGAAGACCATCGAGAAATATCTGGGCGGGGATTTCCACGTCCTCGCCAGCTATGGCCATATCCGCGACCTGCCGCCCAAGGACGGATCGGTGGACCCCGACAATGGCTTTGCCATGCAGTGGGAAAATTATGGCGACAAGGGCAAGCAGCTCAAGGCCATTGCCGACGAGGCCAAGAAGGCCGATCGCCTGATCCTGGCCACTGACCCTGACCGCGAAGGGGAGGCGATCAGCTGGCATGTGCAGGAAGTGCTGCGCGCGAAGAAGGCGCTGCCGCAGAAGGTGGACCGCGTCACCTTCAACGCGATCACCAAGCAGGCGGTGACCGAGGCGATGGCGCAGCCGCGTGCCTTGGATGAGGACCTGATCGACGCCTACCGGGCGCGGCGGGCGCTTGACTATCTGGTGGGCTTTACGCTTTCGCCGGTGCTGTGGCGCAAGCTGCCGGGGGCCAAGTCGGCCGGGCGCGTGCAGTCCGTGGCGCTGCGGCTGGTGGTCGATCGTGAGCGCGAGATCGAGAGCTTCGTCGCTCAGGAATATTGGTCCGTCGCGGCGGAGATGGAGCAGGGCGGGCAGGGCTTCACCGCGCGGCTGGTGCGCTGGCGCGGGGAAAAGATCGACCGGCTGACCATCGGCAAGGAAGGCGACGCCATGGCCGCCAAGGCGGACGTGGAGGCTGGGCGCTTCACCGTCGAGAAGGTCGAAACCAAGCCGGTTTCGCGCAATCCTCCGCCGCCGTTCACAACGTCGACCTTGCAGCAGGAGGCGGCGCGCAAGCTGGGCTTCTCGGCCAGCCACACGATGCGGATCGCGCAGCAGCTTTATGAGGATGGCGCGATCACCTACATGCGTACCGATGGCGTGCAGATGGACGGCAGCGCCATTTCCGCCGCGCGCAAGGCTATCGCGGAGCGCTATGACGGCGGATACCTGCCGGAAAAGCCGCGCCAATATCAGACCAAGGCCAAGAATGCGCAGGAAGCACATGAGGCGATTCGTCCTACCGAGTTCGGGCGGGACAAGGTCGGCAGCGGCGATCATGCGCGGCTCTACGACCTGATTTTCAAGCGGGCGCTGGCGAGCCAGATGGCTTCCGCGCGGCTGGAGCGGACGACGATCGATCTGGTCGACGGCACCGGCCAGCACGGCCTGCGCGCGACCGGTCAGGTGGTGATCTTTCCCGGCTTCCTCGCGCTCTACGAAGAGGGCCGCGACGACGTTAATGTGAACGACCCCGGCAAACATGCCGGGTCTGGGGAGGATGACGACAGCAAACTGCTGCCGCGCATGGCGGAGGGCGACGCCCCGGCCAAGAAGAAGGTGACGGCAGAGCAGCATTTCACCCAGCCGCCGCCGCGCTATTCCGAAGCATCGCTGGTCAAGAAGCTGGAGGAACTGGGGATCGGGCGTCCTTCCACCTATGCCTCCACGCTCCAGGTGCTGAAGGACCGCGACTATGTGCGGATCGAGAAGAACCGCTTCTTCGCCGAGGAGAGCGGGCGGCTGGTGACGGCGTTCCTTGAGCGCTTCTTCGAACGCTATGTCTCTTACGATTTCACAGCGGGGCTGGAGGACGAGCTGGACGATATTTCCGGCGGCCGGGCGCAATGGCAGGCGGTGCTGGAGGCCTTCTGGCGTGACTTCAAGCCCAAGACAGCAGAAGTCATGGAACAGAAGCCATCCGACATCACGGCGGAACTGGACAAGTTCCTTGAACCGATGCTGTTCCCGCCCAAGGCGGACGGCAGCAATCCGCGCGCCTGCCCGATGTGCGGCGACGGACAATTGTCGCTGCGAGGCGGGCGGTTCGGGGCGTTCATCGCCTGCTCAAACTATCCCGAATGCAAATATACGCGCAAGTTCGGCCAGCCGGGCGGCAGCGACGGCGGGGAAGACAAGGGGCCGGAGGTGCTGGGGCAGCATCCCGAAACCGGGCAGGACATCGTACGGAAATCCGGCCGTTTCGGTCCCTATATCGAAATGGGCGAGGGCAAGGAGGCCAAGCGCGGCTCCATCCCCAAGGACCTGCCCGATGGCGAATTGACGCTGGATTGGGCGGTGAAGCTGCTCAGCCTGCCGCGCGAAGTGGGGCTGCACCCGGAAACCGGCAAGCCGATCGTGGCGAATATCGGGCGTTTCGGGCCTTATCTGCTGCATGACGGCAAATATGGGCGGCTGTCCTCCACCGCGGAGATTTTCGAAGTCGGGATGAACAGCGCCGTCGCGAAGCTGGCGGATGCGGCGAACAAGGGCGGGCGCGGCGGAGCATCGCGCGAGCCGCTCAAGCTGCTGGGCAAGCATCCGCGTACCGAGGCGGAGATCAAGCTGATGGCTGGGCGCTATGGTCCTTATGTGACCGATGGCACCACCAACGCGACCTTGCCCAAAACGATTGAGCAGGATGCCTTGACGCTGGAGGAAGCGGCGCAACTGATCGATGCGCGGGCTGCTGCGGCACCTGCGAAGAAGGGGAAGAAGGCTGCCCCGAAAAAGGCGGCGGCGAAGAAGCCTGCTGCGAAGAAGGCGCCTGCCAAGAAGAAGGCTGCGGCTGAGTAACTAACATATTCCGTTCGCTTCGAGCGAAGTCGAGAAGCGCATAGGACGCACTTGCTGTTTCTCGACTACGCTCGAAACGAACGGAGATTGGAACTGCGGTGAGTCTTATTCCACCCAATCCAGCCCGATATCGCGGTAGATGAAGCGGTCATCCTCCCAATCTTCCTTTACCTTGACGTGGAGGTAAAGGTGGACCTTGACGCCCAGCAGGCTGGCGAGTTCAGCGCGCGCCTTTGATCCGATTTCCTTGAGCCGCTGGCCGCCCTTGCCCAGCACGATGGCGCGCTGGCTGGAGCGTCCGACGAGGATCTGCTGGTGGATTTCGACCGAGCCGTCCTCGCGCTCGCTATATTTCTCGGTGTCCACCGCTGCGGCATAGGGTAGTTCGGCATGGAGCTGATGGTAGAGCTGCTCGCGCGTGATTTCGGCTGCCAGCATACGGTCGGTGGCGTCGGAAACCTGATCCTCCGGGAAGTGCCAGGGGCCTTCTGGCATGGCATTGGCGAAGGCGGTCTTGAGTTCGGCAAGGCCATCACCTGTTGCCGCGCTGATGAAGAAGGTTTCCTCGAAACCCAGCGCGTCATTCAGCTTCTGCGTGTGGACGAGCAGCTTGTCCTTGGCGGCGATGTCGACCTTGTTGAGGATCAGCCATTTGCGTTCGGGCCGCGATGAAAGCGCTTCGATTATCGGTTCGATCTTGGGGCCCAGACCCGCCTTGCCATCCACGATGAGCGCGATCAGGTCAGCCCCCTGCGCGCCGCCCCACGCGGCCTGCACCATGGCGCGATCAAGGCGGCGCTTGGGCTGGAAGATGCCGGGGGTATCGACCAGCACGATCTGCGCGTCCCCTTCGATCGCCACGCCCATCACCCGCGTGCGGGTGGTCTGCGCCTTGGGACTGGTGATGGCGACCTTCTGGCCGACAAGGGCGTTCACCAGCGTGGATTTGCCCGCGTTGGGCGCGCCAACAATGGCGACGACGCCGCAGCGTTGAGATTCAGTATCGACCGTCAATCACTATCTCCGTTCGCCCTGAGCTTGTCGAAGGGCTTCACTGTCCTTGTTCGAGCGGGCTAAGCTGGAGATCAGCTTCCAATCCTCGCGGATCAAGCCAGCTTTTCGCCCGGCTCCAGCCTTTGATTTGGCGCTCTGCTTCAAGCGCCTCCATACGCGCGCCGAACTGCTGCGGCCAGACCAGTTTTATCGGGCGGCGGTTTTGCGTGTGTCAGGGGATTGCGCCAGCTTCATGCTGTGCGATGCGGGTTTGGAGATCGTCCGCGTAGGGAGGGGTGGGGAATGGCAGCGAGGCGCCGTCTAGCCCGTCAGCTTGTCCAGCAGCGCCTTTGCCGCCGCCGTCTCCGCTTCCTGCTTCGACCCACCCGTCGCGCTCGCCTCGCCTGCGCCCTTGATCGATACCGTTACTGTAAAGCGCAACGCATGGTGCGGCCCCGACCGGTCGGTCATGGCATATTCGGGCGGCTTGCGGCGGTTGGCGGCGGCCCATTCTTGGAGCGCGGACTTCGGGTGCTTGGGCGCGCTTTCCTGCGTGTCGACGCGGTCGGCCCACAGGCGGCGGACGAGGGCGCGCGCTTCATCCAGCCCCGCCTCCAGATAAAGCGCGCCGATCAGCGCCTCCATGACGTCGCCCAGCACATTGTCGCTGTCCGCCGCGCCATCGTCGCGCGCCTGCTTGCCCAGGATGAGATGGGCGGGGACGCCAGCGGCGCGCGCCACCTCTGCGCATGTCTCACCCGACACAAGCGCGTTGAAGCGGCGGGACAGCTTGCCTTCGGGCTCGCCCGCGAAACGTTCATAGAGCCATTCGGCCATGATCAGGCCAAGGATGCGGTCGCCCAGAAACTCCAGCCGCTCATAATTGACCGCGTTGGCGCTGCCATGAGTCAGCGCCTGCTGGAAGGGCGCGGCGTCCCTGGGCGCTCGCCCGATCAGCCCGGCGAGCCAGCCTGCCGTGCCGGGCTTGCTCAAAAACCTTCCCCGATGCGGTTCCAGCGGGCGGCGGTGAACCATGTCCAGGGGAGCAGCCAGTTGGCGCTGCCATCGGTTGAGAAGACGGAGATCATCGCCTTGCCCACCAGATTTTCCTGCGGGACGAGGCCGATGCCGCCGCCTTCCACCGCCGGGAAACGGCTGTCGGCGCTGCGATCCCGATTGTCGCCCATCATGAAGAGATGGCCTTCGGGCACCAGCACCGTGTCGCGATCGTCGGCCGCGCCATCGGGCACCAGATCGAGCACATTGTAGCTGCGCCCGCCCGGCAGAGTCTCGCGATATTGGGGATAGCGGCACTGGCGGCCACCGCCCGGCGCATTCTCTTCGAATTTGGGACGGAAACAGGGCGAGGGGCTGCCTTCCTTGTCTGCGGCCAGGAGCATGTTGGGTGACACCGGGATGACGAGGTCCGCGACCCGCTGCTTGGGAATGGCCTGGCCGTTCAGGTAGACGGTTCCCCCGCGCACCGAGATCATGTCGCCCGGCAGGCCGATGACGCGCTTGATATAGTCATTCTTCTGATTTGGCGGCGCCTTGAACACCACCACATCGCCCCGCTGAGGCGTCGACGCGAAGATGCGGCCGGGGATCAGCGGCAGGTTGAAGGGCAGCGAGTAGCGCGAATAGCCATAGGGCCATTTTGCGACGAGCAGATAGTCCCCGATCAGCAGGCGCGGCTGCATCGATTCAGATGGTATGTTGAACGGTGAGACGATGAAGCTGCGCAGGATGAAGACGAACACCGCCAGCTTTGCGAGAAACCAGAGGAAGTCCCGCGTTTCGGATTTTGCGCTCATGCCAGCTCGTCTAGTCCTTCGATTTGCCCTGAAAACAGGCCGCTGCGGCTTTTGCTGTGTTGGAAACCCGCCGTCAAGCGCATGGGGCGGTGCATTGGCCGTGCCGCTTGGCTAAGAGAGGCGAGAATCGACAGTGCAGCGTCGGTATCGATCAACGGAAAAGAGGATACGCCCTTCCATGTCCAGCCCTGCACTGAAGGCCATTGCAGCCCTTGCGCGGCCTGAATTGAAATCCGTCTTCACGGCGGATCCGAACCGGCTGAGCAAGTTCACGATGACGCAGGGGCCTCTCCGTTTCGACTGGTCGAAAACGCATCTGACCAGCGATATTCTGGACGGGTTCCTCAAGCTGGCCGGGGATATGGACTTCGCCAAGTGGCGCGACGCCCTTTTCGCGGGCGAGCCGATCAACAACAGCGAAGGCCGGGCGGCCGAACATCCCGCCGAACGGGGCGAGGGCAATGCGCAAAGCGTGTCCCGCGCCAAGATGCTGCACGCCCGCATGCGCGCGCTGATTGACGCGATCGAGGGGGAAGCGCTGGGCTCGATCCGGCACATATTGCACATCGGCATCGGCGGGTCGGCGCTTGGTCCCGACCTGATCATCGATGCGCTGGGCGGCGACGGCGCGCGTTATGACGTGGCGATCGTGTCCAATGTCGACGGCACGGCGCTGGAGCGGGCGATTTCCCGCTTTGATCCCGAAGCGACGCTGATCGCCGTTGCCTCCAAGACCTTCACCACCACCGAAACCATGCTGAACGCGGCGAGCGCGATCAACTGGCTGGTGGAGGCGGGCGTGGACGATCCCTATGGCAAGGTGATCGCGCTGACCGCCAATCCTGAAAAGGCGATCGAATGGGGGATCGACGAAACCCGCATATTGCCTTTTTCCGAAACGGTGGGCGGGCGCTATTCGCTCTGGTCCTCCATCGGCTTTCCCGCGGCGCTGGCGCTGGGCTGGGATGCGTTTGAAAGCCTGCTGGAGGGCGCGGCGGCGATGGACCGGCATTTCCGCCTGTCCGCCCCGGCGCAGAACGCGCCACTGATCGCCGCCTTTGTGGATCAATATTATACGCGCGTCATGGGATGCCAGACCCGCGCCCTGTTCGCCTATGACGAGCGGTTGAGGCTGCTGCCTTCTTATCTCCAGCAACTGGAGATGGAGAGCAATGGCAAGAGCGTGACGCGGGATGGCCAGCCGGTGGACGGCCCCACCGCTCCCATCACCTGGGGCGGCGTGGGCACGGACGCACAGCATGCGGTGTTCCAATTGCTGCACCAGGGCACGATCCTGACACCTGTCGAGTTCGTCGCTTCGATCGAGCCCGGCCATGCGCTGGACCCGGCGCATCACCGCGCGCTGCTGGTCAACTGCTTCGCGCAGGGCGCGGCGCTGATGCGGGGGAAGGACAATGCGGACGACCCGGCGCGCGCCTATCCGGGCAACCGGCCTTCGACCACCATCCTGCTGGACGATGTCACGCCCGACGCCTTGGGCGCGCTGATCGCCTTTTACGAGCATCGGACTTTCGCCAACGCCGTGCTGATGGGGATCAATCCGTTCGATCAGTTCGGTGTCGAACTGGGCAAGGAGATCGCCAAGTCGATCGAGGCGGAAGGGACGAAAGGGTTTGATCCTTCCACCATGGCGCTGATCGACCTGGCGCTGGGGGCGTAAGCCGCGAGGCAGACCCCTTCCTTTCAAGGGAGGGCTAGGAAGATTGTAACTCGGCCCGTCTCCCGCCATATCCCGCCACATCCACAGGGAGACCAGCATGAGCGACTATGACTTCGACCTTTTCGTCATCGGCGCGGGTTCGGGGGGCGTTCGCGCTTCGCGGGTGGCGGCGGCGCATGGGGCGAAGGTCGCCGTGGCGGAGGAATATCGCGTCGGCGGAACCTGCGTCATTCGCGGATGCGTGCCCAAGAAGCTGCTGATCTACGGCGCGCATTTCGCGGAGGATCTGAAGGATGCGCGGCGCTTCGGCTGGAACGTGCCGGACTGCGGTTTCGAATGGAAGGTGCTGCGCGACAATGTGCTGGCGGAGGTGGACCGGCTGGAAGGGCTCTACAAGAACACATTGTCGAGCCATAAGGCCGAACTGATCCCGGAGCGCGCCACGATCACGGGGCCTCATTCGGTCAAGCTTGCGAGCGGGCGGGAGGTGAGCGCCAAATATATACTGGTTGCGACCGGCGCCTGGCCCGCGGTCCCGCAGATCGAGGGCGCGGAACATGGCATCACGTCCAACGAAGTCTTTCATCTGGAGGATGCGCCGGGACGGATCGTCATCGTCGGCGGCGGCTATATCGCCAATGAATTTGCGGGGATTTTCCATCAGCTTGGCAGTCATGTGACGATCGTCAACCGGTCATCCGCCCTGCTGCGCGGATATGACGAGCAGATCCGCGACCGGCTGCTGCAAATCTCCACCATCAAGGGCATCCAGTTCCGGTTCAATGCGGAGATGGAGCGGATCGAGAAGAATGCCGACGGAACGCTGTGCATGCATTTCAGCAATGGCGATCCGATCCCCTGCGACACGGTCCTGTTCGCGACCGGGCGGCAGCCGCATGTCCATGGGCTGGGCCTGGAAAGCGCGGGCGTGGAACTGGACGAGAAGGGCGCGATCAAGGTCGATGATTACAGCCGCACCAGTTGCGAGAGCATCTATGCGGTCGGCGACGTCACCAACCGGCTGCAACTGACCCCCGTCGCCATTCGCGAAGGCCATGCCTTTGCCGACACCGTGTTCGGCGACAATCCGCGCACCGTTGATTATAACTGCGTGCCATCGGCCGTGTTCAGCCATCCGCCGCTGGCCGGAGTGGGGCTGACCGAAGCGCAGGCGAAGAACAAGCTGGGCACGGTCAAGGTCTATACGTCCGACTTCCGCCCGATGAAGAATGTGCTGGCGGGCCGGGACGAGCGGGCGCTGTACAAGATGGTGGTGGATGCGACGACGAACCGCGTCGTCGGGCTGCACATGATCGGGCCGGATGCGCCGGAAATCCTGCAAGCGGCGGCCGTCGCGGTGAAGGCGGGCCTCACCAAGGAGCAGTTTGACGACACCGTGGCGCTGCACCCCAGCATGGCGGAAGAATTGGTGCTGCTGAAATAATCGCCGCTCCCTTCAAGAGGAGGATCTGACGGTTATCGCTCCCTTGCGAAGGTCACCACCAGCGCGTCGCGCCAGGCGGGAAGGCCGGGCTTCACCGCATGGATTTCGGTGACGCCGTGCAGGATGCGCCGGTCGTCGATCAGCACCGCGTCCCCCGGCCGGGCCAGCGTGAATTCGCCCAGCGGCGTGCCATCAGGCGCGCCGATCCGGGTCACGCCTTCGCGGACGTTGCGGCGCTCGATCAGCATCACGAACACCCAGTCCACGCCGTCCCGGTGCAGCCCTTCCGGCGTCGGACGGCCGATTTCGCCATCGCCAGTCTCGATGCGGAACTGATGCATTTCGACATGCCAGCCATCTGGGATCGCTTCGCCGAAACTCGCTGCGCAAAAGGCGAAGACCGCCTGCATGACGGGATTGTCGATAACGGCCTGATGCACCGGATCGAACCAGCGCTGCACATCGCCATTCAGGGGATTATAGTCGCGGCTCTGAAAGTGCGGCTGATGCGGCTTGCGGGTGAAGCGGCCCTGCGCGCAATGGAAGGCGGCATGCCTCCTGCGCCGGTAGCGGCCTCCATCCGCCATATAAAGGTCCGGGCCAAGATCATCCCAGCTTTGCGCGAAGGCGCGCCACGCCTGTTCCCTGGCGTCCAGCATCGCCAGCATCTCACGCCCCGCGACGCGCGCGAAACCATGCCGGGCGAGATCGGTCCGAAGATCGGGGACGGTAAGGGTGGCGTTATCCATGGGTCCCCTCTTAGGCCGCCGGGTAAACGAGCGACAGGGCCAGTTTCCGCAAGCTGGGTGGCTGCGCAGCCGCTGCCTCAACCGATCCAGTAGGGGACGATCTGCCGGTTGTCGGGATCGACGCGGATCGGACGGTCCGCCGGAGGGAAGGCGCGCTGATCGCAACCCTGGCGCGAGCAGAGGCGGCAGGTGATGCCGATGGGCGTCGCCGCGCCCTCCATCTCCAGTTGAAGGCCATCGGCATAGACGAAGTTCGCCGCATGCGCGATTTCGCAGCCCAATACCACGGCGTAGCGGCGCGGCGTGCGCGAATAGCTGCCCGACGGCTTCACCAGCCCCTTCGCCATGGAAACATAGCGGACGCCGTCGGGGGTTTCACCCAGTTGCACGTTGATGCGGTCGGGAATGGCGACCGCTTCATGCACGTTCCAGAGCGGGCATGCGCCGCCGAAGCGGGCGAATTGCAGGCGGGTGGCGCTGTGCCGCTTCGTGATATTGCCAGCCATGTCGACGCGGCAGAAGAAGAAGGGAATGCCGCGCAGGCCGGGCCGCTGGAGCGTCGAAAGCCGATGGCATGCCTGTTCGAAGCTCACACCGAAACGGCGGGCCAGCCGGTCGATATCGTGGCGAACTTCCCGCGCCGCCGCGCGGAATTGCGCATAGGGCATCAGCAGCGCGCCCGCGGCATAATTGCCAAGGCCGATGGCGAGCAGCCGGTCCGCGCCCTCGACGGGCAGGGCGGCACGGTTCACCACATCGGCGATCACTGCCTGCCCCTCCAGCATCATAAGCTGGTGCGACAGCATGAACTTGCGGCTTTCGGTGGGCAGCGCCGCATTCACGAACAGCCGCCGGTCCGCCGAGGAATAAGCGCGCAGGGCGGAATCGGGCGTGTCCGCGATCAGCGTTTCGATGCCATGACGCCGCGCCAGCGCTTCGACCAGCATGCCTTCGTCCAACACCTGCCCGGCGGTGAAGCTGGACGCCATGTCCTCCGCCAGGCAATCGAGCGCGTGGACATAATTGCCCGCCTCATGAAACCAGTCCCGCGCCGCTTCCCAGGGGAGGCGGGCCTGCACCTCATGATCGTTGGCGATCGCTTCCTCGATCATGTTGATCCGCTCATTGGCGCGCATATGAGCGTTGTAGAGATCGATGTAGCGGGCGGCGAATTCCGGGAATTGCAAGTGCAGCTTTTCGATCCGTTCCGGCTCCATCAAAGGACCGGGCAGTTCGGGGTGGGCAAGCGCATAGGTAAAGGCGCCGAGAAGCTGCTCCTCCTCCCGGCTGTCGAAGCTTGCCCAGTCGGTGGGAAAGGCGCTGGCGACGGCGGCCTTCACCTTGGCGGTCAGGGGGCGATCGTCGTTTTCAAGCTGGCTGAGATAGGACACGGAAATGCCCAGCGCCTGCGCCATGGTGGCCTGATCCATCCGGTGGTCCAGACGGAGCTGGCGCAGCCGCGGTCCTGCGAAAATGCGATTGCCTCGTGCCATGTCTCGCCCATAATTTGCGAAATGGTGATTTGCAAATTGGCAAATTTGCATTTGCGAAAATTGTAAAAAGCGGGAAGGGGCAGATATAGCCGTCCGCCGTCACCGGAGAGATATTCTAATATGTCGAAGCTCGCCATCATCGAACAGCTGGAAGCCAAGAGGGACGCCGCGCGCCTGGGCGGCGGCCAGCGCCGCATCGACGCGCAGCATGCCAAGGGCAAGCTGACCGCGCGGGAGCGCCTGGAAGTGCTGCTGGACGAAGACAGCTTCGAAGAACTGGATATGTATGTCGAGCATAATTGCATCGACTTCGGCATGGACGAGCAGCATATCCCCGGCGACGGCGTCGTCACCGGATCGGGCACGATCAACGGCCGCCTTGTTTATGTCTTCAGTCAGGATTTCACGGTCTATGGCGGTGCTGTGTCGGAACGGCACGCCATGAAGATCTGCAAGATCATGGACATGGCGCTGAAGGTCGGCGCGCCGGTCATCGGCCTCAACGATTCCGGCGGCGCGCGCATTCAGGAAGGCGTGGCTTCGCTCGCGGGCTATGCCGAAATCTTCCAGCGCAACGTGCTGGCGTCGGGCGTGGTGCCGCAGATCAGCGTCATCATGGGGCCCTGCGCGGGCGGCGCGGTCTATTCGCCTGCCATGACCGACTTCATCTTCATGGTGAAGGATTCGAGCTTCATGTTCGTGACCGGTCCGGACGTGGTGAAGACCGTTACCAACGAGCTGGTGACCCAGGAGGAACTGGGCGGCGCGGTGACGCACACGACCAAGTCGGGCGTCGCGGACGTGGCGTTCGAAAATGATATCGAAGCGCTGCTGTCGGTCCGTGATTTCGTGGACTTCCTGCCCGCCTCCAACAAGGAGCCTGTGCCGGAGCGTCCCAGCGCCGATCCGTGGGACCGCATCGAGGAAAGCCTGGATACGCTGATCCCCGCCAATGCGAACCAGCCCTATGACATGCATGAGCTGATCCGCAAGGTCGTGGATGAAGGCGACTTTTTCGAGGTGCAGCCCGCCCATGCCGCCAACATCATCTGCGGTTTCGGCCGGATCGAAGGCAAGACGGTGGGCATCATCGCCAACCAGCCGATGGTGCTGGCGGGCGTGCTCGACATCAACTCGTCGAAGAAGGCGGGCCGCTTCGTGCGCTTCTGCGATGCGTTCGAAATCCCGATCGTGACCTTCGTCGACGTGCCGGGATTCCTGCCGGGCACCGCTCAGGAACATTCGGGCATCATCAAGCATGGCGCGAAGCTGCTGTTCGCCTATGCCGAAGCGACCGTGCCGAAGATCACCGTCATCACGCGCAAGGCCTATGGCGGCGCCTATGACGTCATGTCGTCAAAGCATCTGCGCGGCGACCTCAACTATGCCTGGCCCACCGCCGAAATCGCGGTGATGGGCGCGAAGGGCGCGGTGGAGATCATCTTCCGCGGCAAGACGCCGGAAGAGATCGCGGAGAAGACCAAGGAATATGAGGACCGCTTTGCCAACCCCTTCGTGGCGGCTAGCAAGGGCTTCATCGACGAGGTGATCCAGCCGCACTCGACCCGCAAGCGGATCGCCCTTGGCCTGCGCAAGCTGCGCAACAAGGCGCTGGAGAATCCGTGGAAGAAGCACGACAATATTCCGCTGTGATAGTCCGCCTCCCGCAAGCGGGAGGGGTTAGGGCAGGGCAGGTTCCTGCCAAGGGGTGACAGAAGATGAAACTCGGCCGCTTGAACCATATCGGCGTGGCGACGCCCTCTCTGGAGGCATCGCTGGCTTATTATCGCGATGTGATGGGCGCGACGCTGACGCACGAACCCTTCGACCTGCCCGCGCAGGGCGTGAAGGTCTGCTTCGTCGATACGCCGGGTGAGAATGGCACCCAGGGCACGCAGATCGAACTGATCGAGCCGCTGGGTGAGAACTCGCCGATCCACGGCTTCATCGCCAAGAACCCGGCGGGCGGGCAGCATCATATGTGCTATGAAGTGCCCGACATTCACGAGGCCAAGGCCTGGTTCGAAGGGCTGGGCAAGAAAGTGCTGGGCGAACCGCGCATCGGGGCGCACGGGACGCTGATCTTCTTCGTCCACCCCAAGGACATGAACGGGGTGCTGACCGAGATCATGGAAACGCCGAAAGAAGGGGCGCACTGAACCAACATCCGTTCGTGTCGAGCGAAGTCGAGACACGGACAGGGCGCATATAACGTCTCTCGACTTCGATCGAGACGAACGGAGAATGGAAGTGACCGACAAGCCGACGCTGGACCAGTGGGCCGCCGCCGCCGCCAAGGAGGTGAAGGGCAAGGACCTGAACTGGGAAACCCCGGAAGGGATCACCGTCAAGCCGCTCTATACGGCGCAGGACGTGACCGTCGACCCCGGCCTGCCCGGCTTCGCGCCCTTCACGCGCGGCGTGCGCGCATCCATGTATGCGGGCCGTCCGTGGACCATCCGCCAATATGCGGGCTTTTCCACCGCCGAGGAATCCAACGCTTTCTACCGCCGCAACCTGGCCGCAGGTCAGAAGGGCCTCAGCGTCGCCTTCGACCTTGCGACGCATCGCGGCTATGACAGCGACCATCCCCGCGTCGTGGGCGACGTCGGCAAGGCGGGCGTCGCGATCGACACGATCGAGGACATGAAGATCCTGTTCGACGGCATTCCGCTCGACCAGATGTCGGTTTCCATGACGATGAACGGCGCGGTGATCCCGATCCTCGCCTTCTTCATCGTCGCGGGCGAGGAGCAGGGGGTCGAGCGCAAGCTGCTGGACGGGACCATTCAGAACGACATTCTGAAGGAGTTCATGGTCCGCAACACCTATATCTACCCGCCCGAACCGAGCATGCGGATCATCTCGGACATTTTCGGCTATACCAGCCGCGAGATGCCCAAGTTCAACAGCATTTCCATTTCCGGCTACCATATGCAGGAAGCCGGTGCGACGCAGGTGCAGGAACTGGCCTTCACCATCGCCGATGGCATTGAATATGTGAAATATGGCGTGGCGTCGGGCCTTGACATCGACAAGTTCGCCGGGCGCCTCAGCTTCTTCTTCGCGATCGGCATGAACTTCTTCATGGAGGTGGCCAAGCTGCGTGCCGCGCGCGTGTTGTGGCACCGCGCCATGACGAAGCTGGGCGCGCAGGATGAGCGCAGCAAGATGCTGCGCACGCACTGCCAGACGTCAGGCGTGTCGCTGACGGAGCAGGACCCCTATAACAACGTCATCCGCACCACGATCGAGGCGATGGCGGCGATGCTGGGCGGCACCCAGTCGCTGCACACCAATGCGCTTGACGAAGCGATCGCGCTCCCGACCGACTTTTCCGCCCGGATCGCGCGCAACACGCAGATCGTGATCCAGGAAGAGACGGGGATGACCAAGGTCGTCGATCCCCTTGGCGGCAGCTATTATGTCGAAGCGCTGACCCAGCAACTGGTCGACGCCGCGCAGGAAATCATCGACCGCGTCGAGAGCGAAGGCGGCATGGCCAAGGCCGTGGCGGCAGGCTGGCCCAAGGCGATGATCGAGGAAGCGGCGGCGGCGCGGCAGGCGCGGGTCGACCGTGGCGAGGATGTCATTGTCGGCGTCAACAAATACCGCCTTGCTAATGAAGACCTGCTGGAAACGCTGGAGGTCGACAACAGCAAGGTTCGGGAGGCGCAGATCGCCCGCATCAACAAGGTGAAGGCGGAACGCGACGAAGCTAGGTGCCAGGCGGCGTTGCAGGCGCTGCGCGACGGTGCGGCCCGGCCTTCCAGCATCGAGAATAATCTTCTCGCCCTGGCGGTGGAATGCGCCCGCGCCCGCGCTACGCTGGGTGAGATTTCCTCCGCCATGGAGGACAGCTTTGACCGGTATGGCACGGTGCCGACGCCTGTGAAGGGCGTCTATTCCAAGCCTTACGCGCAGGACAGCCGCTGGAAACAGGTTCTTGACGGTGTGCAGGCCGTCGAGCGGCGCCTCGGCCGCAAGCCGAAACTGCTCATCGCCAAGATGGGACAGGACGGCCACGACCGGGGCGCCAACGTGATCGCCTCCGCCTTCGGAGACATGGGCTTTGACGTGGTGTCGGGTCCGCTGTTCCAGACGCCAGAGGAAACGGTTGTGCTGGCGCTCGACAGCGGCGTGGACGTGGTGGGCGCGTCATCGCTGGCGGCCGGTCACAAGACGCTGATCCCCGAACTCATCAGGCAGCTTCGGGAAAAGGGCCGCAACGACATCAAGGTGATCGCGGGCGGCGTCATCCCGCCGCAGGATTACGACTTCCTCCGTGACGCGGGCGTGCAGGGCATTTATGGACCAGGCTCCAATGTCGTGGAATGCGCAGCCGATGTGCTGCGCCTCCTCGGCCACAACATGCCCCCGGCGGGGCTGGAGGAAGCCGCTTGAATAGTCTCACTACCCAAGCCTCGTTCGTTTCGAGCGTAGTCGAGAAACGACATATGGGCACTTTCCGCTTCTCGACTTCGCCCGAAGCGAACGGAGGTGGAAAATGACCGCTACAGCTCCCCGCACCGACTGGACCCGCGACGAGATTGCCGCGCTGTTCGACCTGCCCTTCAACGACCTGCTGTTCGAGGCGCAGTCGATCCACCGCGCGAACTTTCCGCGCAATGAGGTTCAGCTTTCCACCCTGCTGTCGATCAAGACCGGTGGATGCCCGGAGGATTGCGGCTATTGCAGCCAGTCCACCGAGGCGGAAAGCGGGCTCAAGGCCACCAAGCTGATGGACGTGCAGGCCGTGCTGCAAGCGGCGGCGCAGGCCAAGGATCACGGCTCGGGCCGTTTCTGCATGGGCGCGGCGTGGCGCAATCCCAAGGAACGCGACATGCCCAAGCTCATCGAGATGGTGAAGGGCGTGCGCCAGATGGGCATGGAAACCTGCATGACGCTGGGTATGCTGTCGGCCGATCAGGCGAAGCAACTCGCAGATGCGGGGCTCGATTATTATAATCATAATATCGACACCTCGCCGGAAAATTACGCCAACGTCATCACCACGCGGACCTTCGCGGACCGGATCGAGACGCTGGAAAATGTGCGTACGGCAGGAATCAACGTCTGCTGCGGCGGGATCGTCGGCATGGGCGAGACGCGGTCTGACCGCATCGGGTTCCTCCATGCGCTCGGCACCATGCCGCATCCCGAAAGCGTGCCGATCAACGCGTTGGTGCCGGTGGCCGGAACCGTGTTGGGCGACATGCTGAAGGACACGCCGCTCGCCAAGATCGACGAGGTGGAGTTCGTCCGCACGGTCGCGGTGGCACGGATCGTGATGCCGCAGTCGATGGTACGGCTTTCCGCCGGGCGTGAAAGCATGAGCGAAGCCTGTCAGGCGCTCTGCTTCATGGCGGGGGCGAACAGCATCTTCACTGGCGACAAGCTGCTGACGGCGGCCAATGCTGGCGATGACAAGGACAGCGCGCTGCTTTCGAAGCTCGGGCTGACGCCGATGATGGCGCAGCCGCATGGGCATTTGGAGGCTGCTGAATAGTTTCTCCTCTTTCGTCATGCTGAACTTGTTTCAGCATCCATCGCGCCTCCGCAGCCTTCGGTTGAGGGGGGAAATGGACCCTGAAACAAGTTCAGGGTGACGTTGAGGGATGGTGATGGGTTAGCCCGACTGGGCGACAAAATAGGACTGGGCAAGGACAGATAATGGCAATCACCAAGATCCTGATCGCAAACCGTGGCGAAATTGCGTGCCGTGTCATCCGCACCGCGCGGAAGATGGGCATCAAGACCGTGGCGGTCTATTCGGACGCGGACGCGCGCAGCCCTCATGTCCTGATGGCGGACGAAGCCGTGCACCTTGGCCCGCCGCCTGCCGCGCAGTCCTATCTGCTGGCCGACAAGATTATCGAGGCCTGCAAGGCGACCGGCGCCGATGCGGTGCACCCGGGCTATGGCTTCCTGTCGGAGCGTGAGAGTTTCCGCAAGGCGCTGGACGAGGCAGGGATCATCTTCGTCGGCCCTCCCGCCAACGCCATCGCCGCCATGGGCGACAAGATCGAGTCGAAAAAGCTCGCCAAGGCAGCGGGCGTCAATGTCGTCCCCGGCTTTGTCGGTGTGATCGAGGACACCGAACATGCCGTCCGCATCTCTAACGAGATCGGTTATCCGGTGATGATGAAGGCGTCGGCGGGCGGCGGCGGCAAGGGCATGCGCCTTGCTTATTCCGAGCAGGACGTCCGGGAGGGCTTTGAGGCGACGAAGCGTGAAGGCCTCGCCAGCTTCGGCGATGACCGCGTGTTCATCGAGAAGTTCATCGAAAGCCCGCGCCACATCGAAATCCAGATATTGGGCGATCAGCACGGCAATATCGTTTACCTGAACGAGCGCGAATGTTCGATCCAGCGCCGCCACCAGAAGGTGGTCGAGGAAGCGCCTTCGCCCTTTGTCAGCCCCGAAATGCGCAAGAAGATGGGCGAGCAGTGCGTCGCCCTGGCGCGCGCGGTCGGCTATTTCAGCGCGGGCACGGTCGAACTGATCGTGTCGGGCGCGGACAAGACGGGCGACGGCTTCTACTTCCTGGAAATGAACACCCGTTTGCAGGTCGAGCATCCGGTGACGGAAGAGATCACCGGCCTTGATCTGGTCGAGCAGATGATCCGCGTCGCCAATGGCGAGGAACTGTCCTTCCGTCAGGAGGATGTGAAGATCAACGGCTGGTCGATCGAGAACCGCGTCTATGCCGAAGATCCCTATCGCGGCTTCCTGCCTTCCACGGGCCGCCTGATCCGCTACAATCCGCCCGAAGCGGTCGATGGCGTGCGCGTCGATGACGGCGTGGTCGAAGGCGGCGAAGTGTCGATGTTCTACGACCCGATGATCGCCAAGCTGATCACCTGGGCTCCCACCCGCCTGGAAGCGATCGACAAGCAGATCGCGGCGCTCGACCGGTTCGAGATCGAAGGGCCGGGGCACAATATCGACTTCGTGTCCGCGCTAATGCAGCATGAGCGTTTCCGTTCCGGCAACATCACCACCGGCTTTATCGCGGAGGAATATCCTGAAGGCTTCACCGGCGCGCCCGCATCCGAAACGTTGCTGAAGCGGCTGTCGGCCATCGGTGCCTTCGCCGCCATGGCACAGGCGGACCGCGCGCGCCGTATCGACGGTCAGCTTGGCAAGAAGCTGCGCGCACCGACCGGCTGGCAGGTGAAGATCGGCGACGCGGTGCATGATGTCGTCATCAATGGCGATGACGTCACTGTTGATGGCGAAGCGGTTGACATGGCGCTGGAATATACCCCCGGCGATCGCCTGATCGAAGCGGAGTTTGGCGAGGAGCAACTGGCGGTCAGGATCGCGCCGGTGCGGGCCGGGTTCGTGCTGACGGCTCATGGCGCCAGCCACAAGCTGCGTATCCTGCCCGCTCATGCGGCGCCGCTTGCCAAACATATGATCGAAAAGATCCCGCCGGATCTTTCGCGCTTCCTGATTTGCCCTATGCCCGGCCTGCTCGTCGCGCTCAATGTCAAGGAAGGCGACAAGGTCGAGGTTGGTCAGCCGCTGGCGGTGATCGAGGCGATGAAGATGGAAAATATCCTGCGCGCGCAAAAGGCGGGTGTGGTGAAAAGCGTGTCGGCGGCACAGGGCGAGAGCCTGCCGGTGGACGCGATCATTCTGGAACTGGAATAGGGCGGACTAGCCGCGCTGCCTTGGCGGCGCGGACCGTTCCATATGAGCGGGCGCAATAAGTCCGTTGCCGGTGCGACAATCCCGGAGGCGAGGTAGTGGCGCTCGGCTTATCCCGGCGGGGTTTCCTGTGCTTCGCCTCCGCTCAGCAGAACCCTTCGACTTCGATCAGTGCGAGTCTAGCGGCAACACTCATCCATAACCTGTCGCCGGCATCGTCCGGCACTTATTGCCGCCGGTTCCTTTTTCTCTAAAAGCAATCGCTCATGGAGGGGAGCGGGGGCAGATGGGCGAGGGGACAGGCAGCGCCGATTATGTGATGAATGCGAAGCGCGACCGGCTGGTCATCACCGCGTCGGCTCTGGGCACCGTATTCGAATGGTATGATTTCTACATCTATGGCGTGCTTGCGCCCATCATCGGACGCACATTCTTTCCGACCGATAATCCCACGGTCGAGCTGCTCTATTCCCTTGCCGGATTCGCCATCGGCTTCGGCTTCCGTCCATTGGGAGCGGCGCTGTTCGGCTATCTGGGTGACCGGCTGGGACGCAAATATACTTTCCTCGCCACGATCGTCCTGATGGGCGGAGCGACGGCGGGTGTCGGGCTGACGCCGTCTGCCGCCAGCATCGGCATTGCCGCTCCCATCATCCTCATCCTGCTCCGCATCGCCCAGGGGCTGGCGCTGGGCGGCGAATATGGCGGAGCAGCCATCTATGTCGCGGAACATGCGCCGCCCGGAAAGCGCGGCTTCTATACCAGCTTCATCCAGGCGGGCGTGATTGGCGGATTCATCCTGTCGCTGGTGGTGGTCGTCGTCACCCAATGGCTGGTGGGCGCGGAGGTATGGGACAGCTGGGGCTGGCGCCTGCCCTTCATCTTTTCCCTCGCCTTGCTCGCGATTTCGCTCTGGATGCGGCTGATGCTGCGCGAAAGTCCGGTCTTCGCGGCGATGAAGGCGGCGGGGGAACAATCCCGCAATCCCCTCAAGGAGGCATTCACCTTTCCCGGCAACAAGCGCCGGATGCTCGTGGCGATGATCGGCATTGCGGCGGGCTTCACCGTCATTGCCTACACCGTGATGTTTCAGGCGCTGTATTTCCTGCAAAGCGGGCTTCATGTCGCGCCGGGTATCGCCCAATTGCTCGTGGGCGGCAGCGCCTTCGCGGGCATGGGGGCATTTGTCTTCTTCGGCTGGCTTTCGGACAGGATCGGGCGCAGAAAGCCGATCATCGTCGGCTATGCGCTGGTGCTGCTTCTTCTCATTCCGATCTATCAATTCATGGGAAGCATGGCCAATCCAGCCCTGACCCAGGCAGCGGCGAAGGCTCCGGTAGTGGTGCGCGGCCCTGACTGCTCGTTCGATCCTTTCGCCAAGGTCCAGCCAACGGCGTGCGGCAAGCTGCTCGACCATTTTTCGAAGCGCGGCATTCCCTATGACGCCGTTGCGGGCAGGGAACCGTCCGTAACCATCGGCGGCGATCCGGTCGCCGGCCTCAGCAGCAAGGGGATCGAGGCTGCGCTTGCCGCCAATGGCTACTCCACGGGGCAAGTCACGCCGGATTGGCCCCGCGCGGCACTGGTGTTCGTCGCGCTGCTCCTGCTGTGGACGCTGTCGGGCGCGACCTATGGGCCGGTGGCCGCGCTTCTTTCCGAATATTTTCCCGCGCGCATCCGTTACAGTTCGCTGTCCATCCCCTATCATATCGGGACGGGCTATTTCGGCGGGTTCCTGCCGCTGGTCAGCCAATATATCGTCGCGCGCACGGGTGATCCCTATGCGGGGCTGTGGTACACGATTACGGTGGTCGCGGCGGCGCTGGTGACCTGCCTTGCCGCGCTGCCGGAGACGCGCGGAGCGAAACTCGACGCGTGACGGCCTCGACGCGCCGGATGGATGAGGCTATCGCGGCGCGATGACGGATTTCACTGCTCCGCTGCGCCTTCGCCTGGATGGCGATGCGCTTGTGTCAAACTGGTCCTGGCTGAATGCGCGCAGCGGAAAGGCCGCTTGCGGGGCCGCGATCAAGGCGGACGGATATGGCACGGGCGCGGCCGAAGTGATGCGCCGCCTGATGAAGGCCGGGTGCCGCGATTTTTTCGTGTCCAACTGGGGCGAGGCGATCGCGGTCGAGCCGCTGCTGGAACAAGGGGTTTCGCTGGCCGTGCTGCATGGCGTTCGTGCGGAGGACATGGCGGCCGCGCTGCAATCGCGTGCGCGGCCGGTGCTGAACAGCCCGGCGCAGATAGCGCGATGGAAAGGCGCAGGCGGCGGCGCTTGCGACGTGATGGTGGATACCGGGATGAACCGCCTTGGCCTCGACTGGCGGCAGGATGTCGTAGCCGAAACGGAGGAGCTGGAGGTCGTGACGCTGCTAAGCCATCTCGCCTCGGCGGATGAGGATACGCCGCTTACCGCCACGCAGTTGAACCGGTTCCAAGACATCAAGAACATCGTGCCTGCCGCCCGCTACAGTCTGGCCAACAGCGCTGGCATATGCCTGGGCGAAAGCTACGCCTTCGATCTGACCCGTCCGGGGCTGGCGCTCTATGGCGGCGTTCCTCGCGCGCAAGCGGCTGGCGCGATCCGGCAGGTCGTCTTTCCACAGGCGCAGGTGTTGCAAAGACGGCGCGTGCTGGCTGGCGACACCATCGGGTACAACGCCACCCATATCGCGGAGCGCGACATGGAGGTTGCGGTCCTCAATCTCGGCTATGCGGACGGATATTTGCGCGGCTTTTCTGGGCGCGGCAGTGTTGCCTTCGAAGGCGAAAGCCTGCCGGTCGCCGGACGCGTTTCGATGGACCTCGTGGCGGTCGATGCCAGCCGCTCGCCTCATGTCGCTGAGGGCGATTGGGTGGATATAGACTATGCGCTTCCATCGGCCGCTGCGGCTTCGGGATTGTCCCAATATGAGTTGCTGACGGGTCTCGGAGCCCGATTTGATCGCGTTTGGTACTGAACGCGGGCCATAAAAAAGGCCGCCAATCCCGTTGGGAGATTGGCGGCCCGGTCAGTTCAGCAATAGAGATCAGCGTTCAATGCACATCGACACGCCCATGCCGCCGCCCACGCAGAGGGTGGCGAGGCCCTTCTTGGCGTCCCGCTTCTGCATCTCGTAGAGAAGCGTGGTAAGGACGCGCGCGCCGGATGCGCCGACGGGATGGCCGATGGCGATCGCGCCGCCGTTCACATTCACCTTTTCCGGGTCCCAGCCCAGTTCCTGCCCGACAGCCAGAGCCTGGGCAGCGAAGGCTTCATTGGCCTCGATCAGGTCGAGATCGGCAAGCGACCAGCCCGCCTTGGCGAGAGCGTTGCGAGTGGCCGGGGCCGGGCCGATGCCCATGATGGCGGGATCGACGCCGCAGGTCGCGAAGCTGGCGATACGGGCGAGGACGGGCGCGTTGCGGCGGGCCGCTTCCTCCGCGCTCATCACCACCAAAGCGGCCGCGCCATCGTTGATGCCGCTGGCGTTACCCGCAGTCACGGTGCCGTCCTTCTTGAAAGCAGGACGCAGCGACTGAACAGCCTCCAGCGTCGCACCGGCGCGGATATATTCGTCGGCGTCCACGACCGTGTCGCCCTTGCGGCCCTTGATCGTCACGGGGACGATTTCATCCTTGAAGCGGCCGGAAGCGCGCGCCGCCTCTGCCTTGTTCTGGCTGCTCACGGCGAACTGGTCCTGCGCCTCGCGGCTGATCTGATATTTTTCCGCCAGATTTTCGGCGGTGACGCCCATGTGGTAATTGTTGAACGCGTCGGTCAGCCCGTCATGGGTCATGGTGTCGATCAGGGTGATCGGCCCCATCTTGGCGCCAGCGCGCAGATATTGGGCATGCGGGGCGAGCGACATGCTTTCCTGTCCGCCAGCGACCATGATGCGCGCGTCGCCCGCCCTGATCGCCTGCGCCGCCAGAGCGACTGCGCGCAGGCCGGAGCCGCAAAGCTGATTGAGCCCGACGGCGGTCCTTTCAACCGGGATGCCCGCGTTCACGGCCGCCTGCCGCGCCGGGTTCTGACCCTGTCCGGCCGTCAGGATCTGGCCCAGAATGACTTCATCCACCTCTTCGGGTGAAACGCCCGCTTGCTCCAGCGCGGCGACGATGACGGCGCGGCCAAGCTCATGCGCCGGGGTGGAGGCGAAAGCGCCCATGAAACTGCCAACAGCGGTGCGCTTGGCTGCGGTGATGACGATGTCTGACAACGGCCCAATCCTTCGGTCTGGTGACGAATTTGGCGCCGCCTTACCATCATCCCCCATGGGTGGAAAGCCATTCGGACAGCGGTTTCCACAAGAGATTGCGCGACTTGCCGCCCACGATCATGCCCACATGGCCCAGGTCCAGAGTGAAGCCGCCGTCAAGCGCCGGGGCAGCACCGGCAGGCACGATCCTGTCCGTCGAGGAGCGTATCGACAGGGTGGAGCAGGCAAGCGCGGCGGGGTCAGCGATCTGGTCCGCGACCCGCCATTGCAGTTGTCCGGGCAGGTTGGCCGCATAGAATTTTTCGAACAGGTCCTCACCCGCCGCGAATGTCAGAGGCGCTCCGCCATTGGCCCAATCCTCCACCGCCAGAAAGGCGCGCTCCGCTTCGGAGCCCGTCTCCATCGACGCGAAAGCGGCATATTTCTGAATCGTCCGCGCCGGATCGAGCGCCCAGAAGCCGGATTGAAGCACCTCCATCGGAACATAGCCCAGCCGCTCGCAAGTCGGCTTTGCATTGTTCCAGAGGGATGCGATCAATTCCCTGTCAGCGGGAGGGAAGCCGTCAAACTGCCATGGCGCTGCAATGGTGGCGACCGCCTGAACCTCCATGAGCGCTGCCGCGCCGATCGCCAGGCTGCCGCCAAGGCAATAACCCACCAGGATCGGCGGCCGGGGCAGGGCAGCGAGCATGGGGAGCAGGCGGCCGGTGACATGGCCGTCCAGTCCCAAATGCCTGTCTTCGCTGGCGGGGTGTCCCCAATCGACCAGATAGGCGTCATGTCCTGCTGCGGCCATGTGGCGCAGCATGGACCGGCCTTCCGACAGGTCGAGCACCTGCGGCGGATTGATCAGCGAAGGGATGAAGATGACGGGCGCGCGGCCATTTTCGCGTCCGAAACGCAGCAATCGTGCGCTTCCTGCGGATGCGAACGGCGCTGGAACGGGCGGCGGCGCGGGGCGAACCGTCTCCTGATATCTGCGTAAGCCGCGGAACGCCGATTGTCTCAAATCGGGATTCCCTTCGGTTTCCCGCCACAAAATGCTGAGAAACAGGGGTAAAGGCCGTGGGCCATGTTGCGGTGCGGCAACGCCCTGTGCTAATGCGGAAACTACAGGTGTGGGAGAGGAATCCATGGCCAAAACCAAGACCGCGAACCTTTCAGAACCGGTCATTATCAAAAAATATGCGAACCGGCGTCTCTATAACACGGAAACATCGAGTTACATCACGCTCGATCTGCTGTCCCAGATGACTCGTGAGGGGCGCGAGTTCGTGGTCGTGGACGCAAAGACGGGTGAGGATATCACCCATAATGTCCTGACGCAGATCATCATGGAAGAGGAACAGCGAGGCAAGAACATGCTGCCAGTGAACTTCCTGCGCCAGCTGATCGCCATGTACGGCGATTCCATGCAGTCGATGGTGCCGCAATATCTGGAAGCGTCAATGGATGCTTTCCGCAAGAACCAGATGCAGTTTCAGGAAGCGATGAAGGGCGCGTTTGGCGGCGGCCCTCTGGCGGAGATCGCCAAGCGCAACATGCAGATGTTCGAAGCGGCCGCCAGCGCCTTTGGCAATGTGCCGGGGATGCCGGCGATGCCGGGCGCGTCCGGGACGGCTTCTGCGCCCACTCCAACGCCAACGCCCGCCGCATCGGAGGGCAGCAAGGATGACGAGATCGCGCAGTTGAAGGCGCAGCTTGCAGCCCTCAACGCGAAGATCGACAAGCTGAACTGAGGCGCGGGTTCGGGGTCGACGGAAGGGCGCGCTTGGCTTATGGCGCGCCTTCCTTTCAAGAAGATCAAGGTCTGTCCCAAGTGAAGCACGCGCTTTCCGTCACCCGCGAACAGGATTTTGCAGCCTGGTATCAGGCCGTCATTTCCGAAGCCGATATGGCCGAGGAAAGCGGCGTGCGCGGATGTATGGTGATCCGGCCATGGGGCTATGGCATCTGGGAACGCATCCAGAAGCTGCTGGACGATCGCATCAAGGCGACGGGCCATGAAAATTGCTATTTCCCGCTGTTCATCCCGCTGTCCTATTTCGAAAAGGAAGCGGAGCATGTCGACGGCTTCGCCAAGGAAATGGCGGTCGTCACTCACCATCGCCTCGTCCAGAAGGACGGCAAGCTGGTGCCCGACCCCGAAGCGAAGCTTGAGGAGCCGCTGGTCGTCCGTCCCACGTCGGAAACAGTCATCGGCGCAGCCTTTTCGCGCTGGGTGCAAAGCTGGCGCGATCTGCCGGTCCTGATCAACCAGTGGGCCAATGTCGTCCGCTGGGAAATGCGCACGCGCATGTTCCTGCGCACCGCCGAATTTCTCTGGCAGGAAGGGCATACAGCTCATGCCAGCGCGGAAGAGGCGGTGGAAGAAACGATGAAGATGCTGGAAGTCTATCGCAGCTTCGCCGAGGAATGCGTCGCCATGCCGGTGATTGCGGGCGAAAAGCCGGAAAATGAACGCTTCCCCGGCGCCGTCGCCACCTATTCGATCGAAGCGATGATGCAGGATGGCAAGGCGTTGCAGGCGGGCACGTCGCACTTCCTGGGCACCACTTTCTCATCGGCGCAGAATATCAAGTTCCAGAATGCCGAAGGGCAGCAGGAACTGGCCCAGACGACGAGCTGGGGCATGTCGACCCGCATGATCGGCGGCCTCATCATGGTGCATGGCGACGATGACGGGCTGCGCGTGCCGCCGCGCATCGCCCCCTATCAAATTGTCGTCGTGCCGATGCTGCGCGATACGGAAGAGGATGCCGCGATCCTTGCCTATTGCGGTGAACTGGTGACGGAACTGAACAAGCAGGATGTGTTCCGCGAACCCGTTCGCGCATTGCTCGACCGCCGTGCGGCGAAGGCAGCGAACAAGCGCTGGAGCTGGGTGAAGAAGGGCGCGCCGCTCGTGATCGAAGTGGGCGGCCGCGATGTCGCGGGCGGCAATGTGTCGGTGATCCGGCGCGATCGCCTCTATCGCGAGGATGGCAAGCTCGACAGCCAGATTGTCGCGAAGGACGCCTTTGTGGCGCAGGCGGCGGCGATGCTGGAGGAGATTCAGCAGGCGCTGTTCGCGGACGCCCATGCGCGGCTGCATGGCGGCATCGATCGCTCCATCACTTCGCTAGACGCGCTGAAAGCCTATTTCGCGGCGAGCAAGAAGCAGGGCTGGGCACTGGTGCAATGGGCCAAGCCGACGGGGGCTCAACTCGACAAGGTGGTCGAGTGGCTCAAGGGCGAAAAGCTGACGCTGCGCAATGTGCCGGTCGATGCGGAAGTGGCTGACGGCGTCTGTATCTTCACCGGCGGGAAAGCGGTCGAGCGGGTGCTGGTCGGGCGGAGTTATTGATCAAAACAGCCCCTCCCTTTTTAAAGGAGGGGCTGGTGCGCATCACAGCACATATTTGCTGAGGTCGGTGTTCCGCGCCACTTCGCCCAACTGCTTTTCGACATAGGCCTGATCGATCACCAGCGTTTCGCCCGCCCGATCCTCGGCATCGAAGCTCACATCTTCCAGCAGCTTTTCCATGACGGTCTGCAACCGCCGCGCGCCGATATTCTCCACCTCGCTGTTTACCTCCGCCGCGATGCGGGCGATGGCGCGGATGCCGTCCGCGGTCAGGTCGATGGTGACGCCCTCGGTCGCCAGCAGCGCGCGATATTGCTCGACCAGGCTTGCCTTCGTGTCGGAAAGGATGGCGACGAAGTCATCCTCCGTCAGCGCCTTCAGCTCCACGCGGATCGGCAGGCGGCCCTGAAGTTCGGGCAGCAGATCGCTGGGCTTCGCCACATGGAACGCGCCCGATGCGATGAAGAGGATATGGTCGGTCTTGAGCGGCCCATATTTGGTGGAAACCGTCGTCCCTTCGATCAGGGGCAGCAGGTCGCGCTGCACACCCTCGCGGCTGACGGATCCGCCGCGCACGTCGCTGACCGCGATCTTGTCGATCTCGTCCAGGAACACGATGCCGTTCTGTTCGGCGCTGGCAATGGCGACGCGGGCGACATCATCCTGGTCCAGCCGCTTGTCCTGCTCCTCCTCCACCAGCTTGTCCCATGCTTCGGCGACGCGCAATTTGCGCCGCTTCTTCTGGGTCTGGCCGAAAGCCTTGGACATCATATCGCTAAGGTTGATCATGCCGATCTGGCCGCCCATGCCGGGAATCTCCATCGGCATGGAGGGGCTGTCGGCGACTTCCACTTCCACCTCGACATCGTTCATCTGGTCATTTTCGATGCGCTGGCGGAAGGACAGGCGCGTGGCCTCGCTCGCCTCCTTGCCGGTCAGCGCATCCAGCAGGCGGGACATGGCCGCTTCGGACGCGGCTTCCCGCACGGATTCGCGGCGGCGATCGCGCTCCAGGCGGACGGCTTCCTCCACTAGATCGCGCACGATCTGCTCCACGTCGCGGCCGACATAGCCGACCTCGGTGAACTTGGTCGCCTCGACCTTCACGAACGGCGCATCGGCCAGTTTCGCCAGGCGGCGGCTGATCTCCGTCTTGCCGCAGCCGGTGGGCCCGATCATCAGGATGTTCTTGGGCGTCACCTCGTCGCGCAGATCGGGCGAGAGGCGCTGCCGCCGCCAGCGGTTGCGCAGGGCGACCGCGACCGCGCGCTTGGCTTCGGACTGCCCGATGATGTGCGCGTCGAGCGCGGAAACGATGGCTTTGGGGGTCAGGTTGTCGTTCATCTCTTTCCTTGTCCCTTCCAAGGGAGGGCAGGGGGTGGGAGCGATTGCGTTGGCAAGCGCCTGCAACGGTCGAAGGGACAGGCCAGAACGCGTGCCGCGCGACCCATCCCAACCCCTCCCTTGAAAGGGAGGAGCCAGAAAAATCAGGTGGCGCTCGCCAACTCCTCGACCACCAGTTCGTCGTTGGTATAGACACAGATGTCAGCGGCGACCTTCATCGCCTTGCGAGCGAGCGTTTCGGCGTCCTCTTCATATTCGACCAGGGCGCGCGCGGCGGCCAGGGCGAAATTGCCGCCCGATCCTATCGCGGCCACGCCGCCAATCGGTTCCAGCACATCGCCGTTTCCGGTCAGGATCAATGTCACATCCTTGTCGGCGACGATCATCATCGCTTCCAGATTGCGCAGATATTTGTCCGTGCGCCAATCCTTGGCCAGTTCGACGGCAGCGCGCATGAGTTGGCCATTATGCCGCTCCAGCTTTGCCTCCAGCCGTTCGAACAGGGTAAAGGCGTCGGCGGTCGCGCCCGCGAAGCCGCCGATCACCGATCCGTCATGCAGGCGGCGGACCTTGCGGGCGTTGGGCTTCATGACGGTCTGGCCCATGGATACCTGGCCATCGCCAGCGACGATCACCTTTCCATTCTTGCGCACCGACATGATGGTGGTGCCGTGCCACACGGGAAAGCTGCTGGAATGTTGGTCGTTCATGGCGCGGCATATGGGATCGGCCGCCGTTCCGCGCAAGCGTGGAGCGGCCTCGCGCCGGAACGTTCCATTAAGAAGGTGAAATATGACAATCCGTTCAGGAACCAACTCCGGTTAATTGACATTGTGCACCGCGACATGAATCATGACCGACCAATGACTAGAGGTAGCTTATGTCTCTGAAGGCCAGAGCCAGGGAGAAGGTCGAAAGGGCGGGAATCTCCAACTATTCCTTCGATCACGATGTGCTGGTGATGTGCGGCGTGCGCTACACCCTGGCCGCATGCAGTTGCGGGGAGCCGGACTGCGACGGCGTTCGTCTGGAACGAAGCCCTGGGATGCCCCACCACATCCTGCAATGATCAGATGGAGCGATGCGCTCCTTATGTCAGTGCATTGCATCCTTGCCCGCGCGGCCCACGGATTCGATGTCGCGCCCCACACCCTGTACCGTATTGCAGGCGGCGAGGGTGGACAGGATCAGCCCGGCAAGCAGCAGGGTGGCGGTCTGGCGCATGAATGACACTCCTTGATAGCCCGCTTTCTATAGACAGCAGCGGACCGCCGGATAAAGTGATTTTCAGCGGCTAATCGCGTCCCTGCTTGACAGGAGGGGATGCGGGTGCCAATGGCCGCATCCTCCTTTCAGGGGGCGCGTAGCTCAGCGGTAGAGCACACCCTTCACACGGGTGGGGTCACAGGTTCAATCCCTGTCGCGCCCACCATGACATCCTTGTCATGGCAGGAAATATTATTTCTCCACATTGATCTTTTTGTCCGCAGCGGGCTAATCTTTCGTTTGTAAAACATGGCTGCTCGCCGGGCGGCCTAGGTGAAAGGTTGACCATGTCCGCAGCCATGAAAAGCGGCGTTGCCATAGGCGCTTTGCTGGCGCTGTCCCAAATGCCGGCGCAGGCGGGTGAGGCGCTGACGCTGGAGCGGGTCTTCGCCAGTCCCGATCTTTCGGGACCTCAGCCGCGCGCCCTCAAAATCTCCCCCGACGGCAGCCTCGTAACCCTGCTGAAGCCGCGCCCGGATGAGAAGGAACGGCTGGACCTGTGGGCGATCGACAGCGCCACGGGCGCCGAACGGATGCTGGTTGATTCGAAGAAAACCGGCAGCGGGGCGGAATTGTCGGAAGCCGAAAAGATGCAGCGTGAACGTGACCGCTCAGTCGCGGGCAGCACCGGCATCGTCAGCTATGACTGGGCGCCGGACGGCAAGTCCATCCTCGTTCCCGTCGACGGCGACCTTTACCTCGCAAAGCTGGACGGGCAGGTCACCCGCCTCACCCAGACTCCCGATGGCGAGCTGAACGGCGTCGTCAGTCCCAAGGGCGGCTTCGTGTCCTTCGTGCGCGGCGGCAATCTGTTCGTGCAGCCCATGGACGGACAGGAGCGGCAACTGACGGACGGCGCGAGCGATACCGTCAGCTGGGGCGTTGCTGAATTCGTCGCGCAGGAGGAAATGGATCGCCGCACCGGCTATTGGTGGTCGCCCGATGACCGGATGATCGCTGTCGCCCGCGTGGATGAAAGCCCTGTCGGCATCGTCACGCGCACGGCGATCGGCGGCGAAGGCACCAGGGTCTATCAGCAACGCTATCCAGCGGCAGGCTCTCCCAACGCACTCGTTGACTTGTACGTCATGAAGCCGGACGGGTCGGGCAAGGTCAAGGTCGATCTAGGCCCGAATGCGGACATCTACCTCGCCCGCGTGGATTGGTCGAAGGATGGCAGGACGCTCTATGTCCAGCGCCAGAGCCGGGACCAGAAGACGCTGGACCTGCTGGCCGTAGATCCCGCAACGGGCAGGGGGAGGATCGTCCTCACCGAAAAGGCGAAAAGCTGGATCAACCTCTCCAATAATTTCCACAGCCTTGGCGATGGCAGCTTCCTCTGGTGGTCGGAAAAGAGCGGCCATGGCCACCTTTATCATGTCGATGGCTCCCGCTGGACGGCGCTCACCAGCGGCGATTGGGAAGTGCGCGACCTTATCGGCGTGGACGAGGCTAACGGGAACGTCTACTTCACGGGCAACAAGGAAACGCCGCTGGAGCAGCAGCTCTATGCCGTCCCGCTGCGGGGCAAGGGTCCGGTCCGGCAGCTTACCAGCAGCGGTTGGTGGAACGATGCCGTCATGGACGGCGCGGCGACCCGGCTTGTCGTGTCACGCAGCAATGTGGATCAGCCCAAGCAGGTCTATCTCGCCGATCGGGAAGGCAAGCGCGTGCGCTGGCTCTCCGAAAATGCGATCGCGGGGAATCATCCCTACGCGCCCTATCTCGCCATCCATGCCAGGACGCGCTTCGGCACGTTGAAGGCTGCCGATGGGGCCACCCTCTATACCCGGATCATGACGCCGCCGCTTGAGCCGGGCAAACGCTATCCGGTCTTCATGCTGCATTATGGCGGGCCGGGCGCGGGGCGCGTCGTCACGAACCAGTGGAGTTCGCCCATCTACCAATATCTGGTCGATCGCGGCTGGATCGTCTTCGCGGTGGACAATCGCGGCACGCCCGACCGGGGCAAGGCTTTCGAGGACCAGTTGTACCGCGCCATGGGAACGGTCGAGGTCGATGACCAGCTAAAGGGCGTGGAGTGGCTGAAGACGCAGCCCTATGTCGATCCGCGGCGGATCGCGACTTATGGCTGGTCCTATGGCGGCTATCTGTCGCTCAAGCTGCTGGAAAAGGCGCCCGGCGTCTTTTCCGCCGCGATCGCCGGAGCGCCGGTCACGCGATGGGAGCTTTATGACACCCATTATACCGAACGTTATCTCGGCATGCCGCAGGATAAGCCCAGCGCCTATCCGGCTTCGGGCGCGTTGGAGGATGCGGCGAAGATCAGCGATCCGCTCCTCATCATCCACGGCATGTCGGACGACAATGTCGTGTTCGACAATGCGACGGCGCTGATCGCGAGGATGCAGGCGGCAGCCGTCCCGTTCGAGATGATGGTCTATCCGGGGCAGACGCATCGGGTCGGCGGTCCGGGCGTCAGCGTTCACCTGTGGCGGACGATAGAAGACTTTCTGTCGCGCCACGGGAATGGGGAGGAGGATCCCGGCAAATAACCTGCCCTGTTTCCGCTACGGCAGGAATCCAGTTCAGCCCTCTCAATCATCCCCAAAACGCCGTTGCGACAAGCACAGCTTTGCCGCGCCAAAGGTGCTTCACGCTGGACAAACGGCGCAATGCCGCTATGGCGCGCACTTCCGCAATTTTGCACGGAGTGGAGTCTTTAGTCATGGGTTACAAGGTCGTCGTCGTTGGTGCCACGGGCAATGTGGGCCGCGAAATGCTGACCATTCTCGCCGAGCGCGAGTTCCCGATTGACGAGATCGCGGCGGTTGCTTCGCCCCGGTCGCAGGGCACCGAAATCGATTTCGGTGAAACCGGCAAGACGCTCAAATGCAAGAATATCGAACATTTCGATTTTACCGGCTGGGATATCGCCCTGTTCGCCGCGGGTTCCGGCCCGACGGCGGAATATGCGCCCAAGGCGGCTGCGGCCGGTTGCGTGGTGATCGACAACAGCTCGCTCTACCGCATGGACCCGGACGTGCCGCTGATCGTGCCGGAAGTGAACCCGGACGCGATCGATGGCTATACGAAGAAGAACATCATCGCGAACCCCAACTGCTCGACCGCGCAAATGGTCGTGGCGTTGAAACCGCTGCATGACGCAGCGACGATCAAGCGTGTCGTCGTTGCGACCTACCAGTCGGTTTCCGGTGCGGGCAAGCAGGGCATGGACGAACTGTTCGAACAGTCGCGCAACATCTTCGTCGGCGATCCGGCCGAGCCCAAGAAGTTCACCAAGCAGATCGCCTTCAACGTGATCCCGCACATCGACGTCTTCCTGGAGGACGGCTCCACCAAGGAAGAGTGGAAGATGGTCGCGGAAACCAAGAAGATCCTCGATCCCAAGGTGAAAATCACCGCGACCTGCGTGCGCGTTCCCGTCTTCGTCGGCCACTCCGAAGCGCTCAATATCGAGTTCGAAAAGGAGATTTCGGCGAAGGAAGCACAGGATATCCTGCGGGAAGCGCCGGGCGTGATGCTCGTCGACAAGCGCGAGGATGGTGGTTACGTCACTCCCGTCGAGTGCGTGGGCGACTATGCCACCTTCGTCAGCCGCGTGCGTGAGGATTCGACGATCGACAATGGGCTGTCGCTCTGGTGCGTCAGCGACAATCTTCGCAAGGGCGCTGCGCTGAACGCGGTGCAGATCGCCGAACTGCTGGGCCGCCGCCACCTCAAGAAGGGCTGAGCCCTTTTGATGATCCCCGGCGCTGCTGCTGTCTGGAAAAGCCTTCCAGCCGCGCAGCGCCGGATGATCCTGATCCTGATCGCCGCCATCGCCGTGGCTAATATCGATCAGCCTTTTCCCGAACTTGCTCCGCTACAGCATGGGCCGACCCTTGCCCTTGCCCTCGCGGCCCCATGGCTGCTGCGTCGATGGCCATTGTCCAATGGCGCGGTTGCGTGCGTTCTGGCGTTCCTCCTTCTCCACACTTTGGGCGGCCGCTACATCTATTCCTACGTGCCTTATGATGATTGGGCGCGAGCGATCAGCGGACATGACCTGTCAAGCAGCCTAGGCTGGCGGCGCAACGGCTATGACCGGCTCGTCCATTTCGCTTTCGGCGCGCTGCTGACGGCGCCGATCGCTCAGGCCGCATATCGCCATGGAGCCATGCGCCGCCGCTGGAGCCTGTGCTTCGCCTTCGTTACAGTGGGCTTCGTCGGCGCTGCCTATGAGATATTCGAATGGCTGCTGACGATCATCGCCGCCGGGGAAACCGCAGACTGGTATAATGGCCAGCAGGGCGACATATGGGACCCGCAAAAGGATCTGCTGGCGGCTCAAGCCGGCGCGGCGCTGGCGTTGCTGCTTCCGGTCGTGCGCCGTATCGGGCAGGCGCAAAGTCCCGTCCTGATCAATCCCAATCATCCCGGAGGCCAAGCCGATGACCGACCTGAACTTCGAAAAGCGCGAGATTGAAGGGCTGGGCGGCGTTCCCATCGCCGTCCATATCGCGGGCGAGGGGCGGGACCTGGTGCTGATCCACGGCTATTTTTCCAACGCCTACACCAATTGGGTTCGCTATGGACATGCAGCGAAGCTGGTGGAGGCTGGCTTTCGCCTCATCCTGCCCGACCTGCGCGGGCATGGTGAAAGCGGAAAGCCGCATGATGCAGCCGCCTATCCGCCCGATGCGCTGACGGAAGACAATCTGGCGGTGGTGGCTCAACTTGGCCTCACCGATTATGATCTGGGCGGCTATTCGCTGGGCGCGCGGACGACGGTGCGGATGCTCGCCCATGGCGCAACGCCGCGCCGCGTGATCCTGGCGGGCATGGGGCTGCGGGGGCTGGTCAATACGCTCGACAAGGGCGGCTATTACCGCAACGTCCTGACGAACCTCGGCAGTTTCGAGCGGGGCACGTCGGAATGGATGACGGAGGCTTTCCTCAAGACGACGAAGGGTGATCCCGTCGCCATGCTCCACATCCTCGACACGTTCGTCGATACGCCCGCCGAAACGATCAGCAGCTTCACCCAGCTCACGGAAGTCATTTGCGGCGCTGACGATCAGGACAATGGCGTGGCGCAGGAACTGGCCGATATCCTGCCCAACGGCCGCTATGTGGAAGTGCCCGGCAATCACATGAACGCTGTGACTCGCAAGGAACTGGGGCAGGCGATGGTTGATTTTCTGACGGCCTGATGCCCCCTGCCTTGACGGGAGGGCGCCGCATTTACCGGAATGGCGGCTCGTTGAAGGCGCGCAGCTTGCGGCTGTGGAGCTTGGGGCCTTCCTTCCGCAGCAGTTCGCATGTCATCAGCCCGACGCGAAGATGCCCGGCGATCGCCTCTTCATAGAAGCGGTTCGCCTGTCCGGGCAGCTTCAATTCGCCATGGATCGGCTTGTCCGACACGCAGAGCAAGGTTCCGTAAGGCACGCGAAACCGGTATCCTTGCGCGGCGATCGTCGCCGACTCCATGTCGATGCCCACCGCGCGCGAAAGGCTGAAGCGCAGCGCTGAACTGGAGTAGCGCAACTCCCAATTGCGGTCGTCCGTGGTGACGACAGTGCCCGTGCGAAGGCGGCGCTTGAAATCCTCCTCGCTGCTTCCGCCCAGCACCGCCTCCGCCGCCTTGGCGAGGGCAACCTGCACTTCCGCGATGGCGGGCACGGGGATTTCGGGCGGCAGCATGTCGTCCAGCACCTTGTCATCGCGCAGATAGGCGTGGGCCAGCACATAGTCGCCGATGCGCTGGCTGGGCCGCAGCCCGCCGCAATGCCCGATCATCAGCCATGCTTCGGGGCGGAGCACGGCCAAATGGTCGCAGATCGTCTTGGCATTGGCGGGGCCGACGCCGATATTGACCAGCGTGATGCCGCTGCGATTGGGGGCGATCAGGTGATAGGCGGGCATCTGATGCCTGCGCCACGCGCTGTCGGCGATCATCTGTGCCGGGTCCGCCGTCTCACGCGTCACATAGACGCCGCCCGCGCCGGAAAGAGCCGTATAGCTGCTGTCGGCCCGCTGCAATTCGCGGCACGCCCAGTCCACGAACTCGTCGACATAGCGGTGATAGTTGGTGAACAGTATGTAGCGTTGCACATGCTCGGGCGGCGTGCCGGTATAATGTTTGAGGCGCGCCAGCGAAAAATCGGTGCGCAGGCCATCGAACAGGGCAAGCGGCCGCTGACCATTCGCATCGGGCATGAACAGGCCGTCAGCGATCTCGTCTCCGATCTCCGCCAGTTCGGTCGCGGGGAAATGACGCGCCAGCTCGGTCGGCGGTATGCCGTCCAGCGCCGTGACGTCGAGCCCGTCGAGAACATAGGGAAAGGGGATGGGCTGGCCGCTGACCGCCGTTTCGACATCCACCCCATAGTCGCGGACCAGCAAGTCGATCTGTTCGGCCAGATAATCGCCGAACATCTCCGGCCGCGTGACGGTGGTCACATAAAGGCCGGGCTTCGACAGGCGGGCGAAAGACCGGCCGGGCGGCGGCGCGTCCGTCTCCGCCTTATGGATGATGCGCAGTTCGGGATAGCAAAAGCGCCTGTCCTGCCGCGCTTCGGGCGGAGGAATGCTGCCGTCGAGCGCATAGGCCTGCATCGCCTCGCGCAGATTTTCGATGGAGGCCTGGTAAAGCTGCTCAAGTTGCGCGACGGTCGCGCTGCCGATGCTTTTCGTCATCGATCCTTGCTACCGCAGATGGATGACCGAAGGAAGTCAGCCGCGCCAGAACTGCCCCGGCGCGGCCATGATGATCAAAGCTGGCCGAGCAGATGGTCGGCGGACGAGAGCTTGAAATCGCCCGGTTCCTCGACGTTCAGTTCGGTCACGACGCCGTCCTTGACGATCATGGAAAAGCGCTGGCCGCGCGTGCCCAGCCCGAACTTGCTGCCATCCATGGTCAGGCCGACAGCTCTGGCGAAATCGCCATTGCCATCCGCGAGCATCGTCACCTTGCCGCCAGCACCGGCGGCCTTGCCCCATGCGTCCATGACGAACACGTCATTGACGGCGGTGCAAGCAATCTCGTCAACGCCTTTCTGCTTCAATTCTTCGGCCTTCTCGACAAAGCCGGGCAGGTGCCGCGCCGAACAGGTAGGCGTGAAAGCGCCGGGCACGGAGAACAGGGCGACCGTGCGGCCAGCGAAAAATTCGTCCGAAGACAGTTGCTGCGGGCCGTCCCCGGTCATTATGGTGAAAGTGACGCTGGGAACCCGGTCCCCCTTGGCGATGGTCATGATCTCTATCCTCGCATGTGAGGGCCGCGAGGTTGTGGCTCGCGCGGCTCCTGTCAAGGGAAGCGGAACGTGCCGCGCCGCCTTTTCCCGGCGATGGGCGCCATTGGAAAAGATACGAAGCGGCGTATATTCGCATGATGAACCAGTCTCGTTCCTATGTGGGTCAGTTTCTTCTCGCGCTTCCGGGCATGGAGGACATGCGCTTCGATCATTCGGTGGTCGCGATCTGCGTCCATGATGAAAGCGGGGCGCTGGGTATCGCCGTCAGTGACGAGATTGACGGCGTCGGCCTCCACGACCTGCTGGAAAGTTTCGACATCGATCCCGCCAATGTACCTGACGTTCCGGTTCTGCGCGGCGGGCCGGTGGAGCCACGCCGGGGCTTTGTGCTCCACTCGCTCGACTGGCAGGAACATGACATGGTGCAGGTCGGACCTGATTGGGGCTTGTCAGGATCGCTTGAGATATTGAAGGCCATTGCCGAAGGCCGGGGACCAAGCCGCTACATCGTCGCGCTCGGCTATGCCGGTTGGGGCGCGGGACAGCTTGATCAGGAGATGACGGGCGAAAGCTGGTTTCCCGCCGAATGCACTGCGGAGCTTTTGTTCGACGTGCCGGCGGACCGCAAATGGGCGGCGGCCTATGCGGCGGCCGGAGTCGACGCCTCCCATCTGGTCAGCGGCGCGGGTTCGGCGTGAAAAATCAGCCTGCCGCTGCCAGTTGATGTTCGATCCGACAACGAAACGACAGCCGTGCGCAACGCTTGTTGCTGTATCGTAACTGAACCGATAGCGGTAAAAGCCCGCTAACCCACTTCATTGACATAGCCGCAAGCGGCGGCGCGCACCCTCTCCGTCACAATGGGAGGGGGTTTTTGTCGATGAAGAAAATTCTGACGGCGGTGATTGCCGCGGTGATGCCGCTTGCGCCTGCCACGGCGGCAACATGCTGGAAAACGACTGCGGTCGAGGCGGCTCAGATCCGCGATTTCGAAATGATGCTGATGGTGTCGGCGTTGCGGTGCCGCGCGACCGGAAACAACTTCCTTGCATCCTACAATGAATTCATCCGGGACAAGCGTGATGCGCTGACGCAGGTGAATGACGAACTGCGGGAGCATTTCCGGTCGGTTGCCGGGCCGGTGGGTGCGTTGGGAGCCTATGACAACTATGTCACCGCGCTCGCCAACGTCTATGGCGCAGGGGCGGACGGGCTTGCCTGTCGCGATCTCCAGTCGATCACCGATGCCGCCAACGCGCTGCCTGCGACGCGCGCGGCGTTGCTGGAACTGTCGGACGCGGCGGGGATCACGCCGCATCTGTCCGGGCCGCGCTGCGACGTGGTCATGGCTGTAGCCAAGGGCGATCAGCGGGACGGTGAACAGGCGCGGCAGGCCCCCGTCACGGTCGCGGCGCGTGGCCCTGCCAACTAACACATAAAGAAAACTTTATATCGAAGTTGCCTTCATCGGCGGCGGTTGGTAAAGCGCAGCCATCGCCGCCGTTCGGCTTTTCCTGAGCGGCTCCGGCACATTCTAAACCGATGGAGACACGCTCGTGGCCACCGCACCCGCCACCCAGGCGCAGGACTATGTGATCGCCGATATCAACCTTGCCGCGTTCGGCCGCAAGGAAATTGAGATCGCCGAAACCGAAATGCCCGGCCTCATGGCGCTGCGCGACGAGTTCGGCGCTGCCAAGCCGCTCAAGGGCGCGCGCATTACCGGATCGCTGCACATGACGATCCAGACCGCCGTGCTGATCGAAACGCTGGCCGAACTGGGCGCTGAAATCCGCTGGGCCTCGTGCAACATCTTCTCGACCCAGGACCATGCCGCCGCCGCAATCGCCGCGCGCGGCATTCCCGTCTTCGCCGTGAAGGGCGAGACGCTGGAGGAATATTGGGACTATGTCATCCGCATCTTCGACTGGGGTGACACCACCTGCAACATGATCCTGGACGATGGCGGCGACGCCACCATGTTCGCCCTGTGGGGCGCGCGTGTCGAGGCGGGGGAGGAACTCTTCACCCCCGGTAACGAGGAAGAGGAAATCTTCGTCGCTACGCTCAAGCGCTTCCTCGCCGAGCGTCCGGGCTACCTCACCAAGACGGTCGCCGCGATCAAGGGCGTGTCGGAAGAAACCACCACCGGCGTCCATCGCCTTTATGAGCTGGCGAAGAAGGGCAAGCTGCCTTTCCCGGCGATCAACGTGAACGACAGCGTCACCAAGTCGAAGTTCGACAATCTCTATGGCTGCAAGGAATCGCTGGTCGACGCCATCCGCCGCGCCACCGACGTGATGCTGGCGGGCAAGGTCGCCTGCGTTGCTGGCTTCGGCGATGTCGGCAAGGGATCGGCGGCCTCGCTGCGCAACGGCGGCGCGCGCGTGCTGGTCACTGAAATCGACCCGATCTGCGCCTTGCAGGCGGCGATGGAAGGCTATGAAGTCGTGACGATGGAGGAAGCGGCGACCCGTGCTGACATCTTCGTCACCGCGACGGGCAACGAAGACGTCATCACCGTCGAGCATATGCGCGCGATGAAGAATATGGCGATCGTCTGCAACATCGGCCACTTCGACAGCGAGATCCAGATCGCTGGCCTCAACAATATGAAGTGGACCGAAATCAAGCCGCAGGTCGATGAAGTCGAATTCGCCGATGGCAAGAAGATCATCGTTCTGGCCAAGGGCCGCCTGGTGAACCTGGGCTGCGCCACTGGCCACCCCAGCTTCGTCATGTCCTCCAGCTTCACCAACCAGGTGCTGGCGCAGATCGAACTGTGGACCAAGTCGGACGAATATAAGAACGACGTCTATGTCCTGCCTAAGCATCTGGACGAGAAGGTCGCGGCTCTCCACCTGGAAAAGCTGGGCGTGAAGCTGTCCAAGCTGACGCCGAAGCAGGCGGCCTATATCGGCGTAACGCCGGAAGGTCCGTTCAAGCCGGATCACTACCGCTACTAAGCGCATTGATGGGGGAGGCGAAAGTCTCCCCTTTTTGCATCTGGGGCCAAGCGCGGCTTCTTCCTCCTTCGTCATGCCGAAGCAAGTGAGGCGTGACGCTGGCAGACAAGCCCTTGCGCTCATCACCGATATTTCTTCCATCTGCCCGCTTCACGCTGCTGCCGACTTCGGTTAGTCCCCTGATAATCATGCAAGGGGGCGGGCAGTTCGTGATGAGGGGTGAGCAGGCGCGATGACGTCATTGACCCCCTTTGCGGCGGTTATATTCGGGATTGTCCTGGCCGGCTGGCTCGCCGCCGCCATTTGGGCGCTCTCCACTGGCCAGCGCATGCGGCGCGAAGGGATGCAGGCGCAGGGCAGGCTTGACCGGCTCACCAGCCTGCTTGCCTCCGCCCCCGCCGCTCCCGTCATCATCCATCCTGACGGCCGTCTGGAAGCGGCGGACCGCCTCGCCAAATGGCTGGGGAAGGACCGTGTGCCTTCCTTCGTCTCCGAACTGACGGCGCCTGATGGCGGGCTGGAGCAAGCCGACGCCGCCGCCCTGGCGCAGGAGATCGCCGCCACGCAGCGCGCCGGGCGCAGCTTCGCGCTGCCGGTCCGGGGAGAGGGATCGTCCCGCCTGCTGCTGGTGCGCGGCGCGCCCGCGGGGCCGGTGCTGGCGGAAAGCGGCGGGGTGGTCCTGTGGATCTTCGACGCGACCGACAGCCAGTCCGAAATCCAGTCGCTCAAGGCGCGGGTCGAACAGTTGCGCGACGCTCTTGAAGCGCTGGCGGGACTGGTGGAGGCAGCGCCCTTCCCGATGTGGCACCGCACCCCCGACATGCGCCTCAGCCTTGTGAACGCGGCCTATGTGCGGGCGGTGGACGGAGAGAGCGCGGGTGAGGTGATCGCCAGCGGGGCCGAACTTGTCGAAACCATTGGAGGACTGACGCCGCAGGCCGCTGCGGAACAGGCGTTGAGCGAAAGCCGTCCGGTCGAGCGCATCGTCCCGGCGACCATAGACGGCGAGCGGCGGACCATGCGCGTGGTGGACGTGCCGCTGGGGGACGCTGGAGTTGCCGGCTTTGCCATGGACCAGAATGAGCTGGAACAGGCGCGGGTCGAGCATCGCAGGCTGGAAGCGGCGCAGCGCGACCTGCTCGACCGCTTGTCGGCGGGCGTGGCGCGGTTCGGCCCGGATCGCACGCTGCGTTTCTGGAACCAGCCCTTTATGAGCCTGTTCGGGCTGGATCAGGACCATCTGGCCGACCAGCCCGTGTTCGAACGCGTGCTCGACCGCATGCGGGAAACCCGCCGCCTGCCGGAACATCGCGACTTCCCCGCATGGCGGGCGGAGCGGCGGGGCTGGTTCCTTTCGCCCGATCCGCTGGAGGAAAACTGGCTGCTGGCCGACGGCACGCATCTGCGCGTCTATGCCCAGCCGCTGCCCGATGGCGGCCTGCTGCTGATCTTCGAAGACCGGACGGAGCAGGTCCAGCTATCGAGTGCCCGCGACACGCTGCTGCGGGTGCGCACGGCGACCTTCGACAATCTGTTCGAATCGATCGGCGTCTTTTCCTCCGATGGCCGCCTATCCCTGTGGAACAGCCGCTTCCGCACCATCTGGGACATTTCGGAAGATGTGCTGGCGAAGCACCCCCGCATCGATGAACTGATGCGCGCGGTCCAGTCCCGCCTGGCCAAGCCGCAACAGGCCAACCTCGTCCGCGAACTGGTGCGCGCCGCGACCGTGGAGCGTAAGCAGCGCGTCGGCCATGTCGGTTTTGCCGATGGGCGCATCTTCGAATTCGCCGCCATCCCGCTGCCGGACGGCAACGCGCTTTTCACCATGCTGGACGTGACCGACAGCCGCCGGGTCGAACAGGTGCTGCGCGACCGCAACGAAGCGCTGGAGCATGCCGACCGGGTCAAGACCGCCTTCGTCACCAATATGAGCTATGAATTGCGCACGCCGCTCACCACCATCGCCGGTTTCGCCGAGATGATGAGCGCGGGCTATGCCGGTGAGTTGGGCGATTCCGCCAAGGAATATGTCGACGGCATCTTGCAGAGCACGAACCGGCTGGCGATGCTGATCGAAAATGTGCTGGACCTGACGCAGGGCGAGGCGGGGACGCTGCCCATCGACCGCAGTCCCGTCGACCTCGCGGAACTGGCACGCGAAAGCCTGGCGCGGGTCAAGGGCGACGCCTTGGCCAAGGGGATCGACCTTGCTTTGTCACTGCAAGGCTCGCTGGGGACGGTGCAGGGTGACCGGCGCAGGATCGGCCAGGCGCTCGATCATCTGCTGGAAAATGCCGTCTGCTATAGCGGCCGGGGCGCGCGTGTGCTGCTGCATGGGGATGGCACTGCCGACAGCGCCCGGCTGGTCGTGTCCGACAATGGGCCGGGCATCAGCCTTCAGCGGCAGGCGACGATATTCGACGCCGCCGCGCGCGCTGAACAGGCGCGCAGTGGGGAAAAGGCGGGCATCGGCCTGCCGCTCGCCAAGCAATTTGCCGAGGCGCATGGCGGCAGCCTGCAACTTGTGTCGGAACCGGGGCAGGGCACCATGGCCGTGATCGATCTGCCCCGTGGCTGACGCGGCGATCCTGCTGGCGGATGAAGCCGAAATGCTCGCGTTGGGCAGCCGCCTCGCCGCCGTTGCCGGAATCGGCGACGTCATTGCACTGGAGGGTGGGCTGGGCGCGGGCAAGACGACGCTCGCGCGCGGCATATTGGAAGGGCTGGGCCTGGAGGGGGAAGCGCCGAGCCCCAGCTTCGCGATCGTCCAGCCCTATGACGTGCCAGAGGTGCGCTTGCCCGTCGCGCATGTCGACCTCTACCGCCTCGACACGCCGGGAGAGGTGGAGGAACTGGCTCTGGACGACTACCGGATGGACAGCCTGCTGATCGTCGAATGGCCGGATAGGCTTGGCGAAGATGCCTGGCCCGATGCGTTGCGGCTCCACATCGGCATCGAACCCGATGGCGCTAGGCGCTTGACAGCGTGCGTGCCGGACGCTTGGACGGAGCGATGGTCGCAGATATGATCCCGCCCGCCGATGCTCCTGCTTTCCTCGCGCGCGCGGGGTGGGAGCATGCGGCGATCCTGCCGCTTGCAGGCGACGCTTCCTTTCGCCGCTATTTCCGGGTGGTGGACGGCGCGCGGCGGGCCGTGCTGATGGATGCGCCGCCCCCGCATGAGGACCCGCGCCCCTTCATCTCCGTCGCGGAGCATCTCCAGACGCAGGGGTTCGCCGCGCCTCGCATCCTGGCGCGGGACCTTGCGCAGGGTCTGGTGCTGATAGAGGATTTCGGCGACCTGCGCCTCAAGGAACATCTGGAGGACGCGCCCGCCGATGAGGCCGGGGTCTATACCCGCGCGGTCGATCTGCTCGCCGACCTTCACCGCCTGCCCGCCGCCAGCAGCCTGCCACCCTATGACCGCGCCGTCTATCAGCGCGAAGCAGCCCTGCTGACGGAATGGTATTGCCCCGCCATAGGCCTGTCCGCCGATGCCGAAGGCTACGCCCGCGCATGGGATGCCGTGCTGCCCATAGTGGAACAGTCCGCTAGTCCCCCCGTCACCGTGCTGCGCGATTATCATGCTGAAAATATCATGTTGATCAACCGGCCGGAGGCGCGCGGGCTGGGCCTGCTCGACTTTCAGGATGCGCTGGCGGGGCACCCCGCCTATGACCTCGTTTCACTGTTGCAGGATGCCCGGCGCGACGTTTCCCCCACGCTGGAGGCCGCGATGCTGGATCATTATCGCGCGATCGCCCAGCCGCCCGCCGATTTCGACGCCGCCTATGCGGTGCTCGGCGCGCAGCGCAACGCGAAGATCATCGGCATCTTCACCCGCCTGTGGAAACGCGATGGCAAGCCGCGTTACCTGTCCTTCCTTCCCCGCATGTGGGGGCTGCTGGAACGGGACCTTGCTCACCCGGCGCTCGCCCCGGTAGCGGATTGGTTTGCCGCCAATATCCCGGCGGACAAACGCCATGATGCGCTGAAGGACCAAGTGCCCGCATGATCGACACGGCGATGTTGATGGCGGCCGGGCTTGGCAAGCGGATGCGCCCGCTGACGGCGACTCGTCCCAAGCCGCTGGTGAAGGTGGCGGGCAAGGCGCTGATGGACCATGCAATCGATCGTCTGGCAGCGGGCGGCATCAGGAAAGTGGTGGTCAATGTCCACTATCTGGCCGACACGGTCGAAGCGCATCTGCGGGCCGACCGCCACGGGATAGAGCTTCTGGTGTCCGACGAACGGCAAAAGCTGCTGGAAACGGGTGGCGGCCTCATGCATGCACGTGAATTGCTGGGGGATCAGCCCTTCTTCTGCGCCAACAGCGACAATCTGTGGGTAGACGGCGCGCAGGAAACGCTGGGCATGATGCGGCGCATCTGGGACCCGGACCGGATGGACGCGCTGCTGCTGCTCGTGCCGCTGGCCCGCGCCCATTGCCACAACGGGCAGGGCGACTTCCATATGTCCCCCTGCGGCCAGCTCAGCCGCCGGAAGACCGCGCATGTCGCGCCGTTCGTCTTCACCGGGGTGCAGATCATGTCGCCCAGACTGCTGGTCGATCCGCCGTCCGACGTATTTTCCACCAACATCTTCTGGAACCGGGCGATCGAGGCCGGGCGTCTCTATGGCGTATCGCATCAGGGGCTCTGGTTCGACGTAGGCACCCCGCGCGCCATCCCCGTGGTGGAGGCCATGCTCGCTCATGGGTGAGCGCAGCCGCCCAGCCTTGTTCAACATCCCCGCCCATCGCGCCTTTTCGGATGCGCTGGCGGCCGGTATCCTCGCCCAGTATGGCGGCGACGTCCTGCGCCTCGCTCAGGGCATGATCCTGCTGCCCAGCAACCGCGCGGTCCGGGCTGTCAGCGACGCATTCGTGCGCAGGTCCGGCGGCGGATTGCTGCTGCCGCGCCTCGTGGCGATCGGCGATCCCGGCCTTGGCGAGCAGGTTGGCGGCGCGCTCGACCTGCTGGGCGAGGGGGACGCCATTCCTCCCGCCATCGCTCCCGTGCGGCGGCAGATGATCCTCGCCCGCATGGTGCAGCAAAGCGCCAGCCAGCCGATCGACGCAGGGCAGGCGTTGAAGCTAGGGCAGGCGCTGGGCACCGTGCTGGACCAGATGCAGGTGGAGCGCGTGCCCGTCACCGCGCTTGCCAGCCTGTCGCTGACCGAGGAACTGTCCGCTCATTGGCAAAGGTCGCTGGACCTCTTTTCCATCCTCATCATGCGCTGGCCTGAGGAACTGGCGCGGCTGGGCGTGATCGACCTGGCCGACCGCCGCAACCGCCTGTTCGACCGGATAGCGGCACGGTGGAGCAGCGAACCGCCGCCCGGATTCGTGATCGCGGCGGGCATATCGACGACAGCGCCCGCCATCGCCAGCCTGCTCCGCCGCATCGCCGTCATGCCGCAGGGCAGCGTCGTTTTCGCCGGTCTGGATCAGGAGATGGATGCTCAGGCCTGGGACGCGATCGGCCCGTTCGATCCCGATCCGCTGACAGGCCGCGCGCCCGCTGGCCATGAAAGCCATCCCCAATATGCGCTGAAGCTGCTGCTCGACCGCATGAGCGCCACACGCGACGATGTGGCGGCATGGCGCTGGGGAAGCGAGCATGATGCGCGCGCGGTGCGCAGCCGGAACATTTCCAACGCCATGCTGCCGCCTCGCCTGACGAGCCGCTGGCGAGACCTGAAATCCGCCGACCGGTCGCTGTCCGGCGTGGAAGCGCTGGAGGTCGCCACTCCGGGCGAAGAGGCGCAGGCGATCGCGATCGCCCTGCGCGAAGCATTGGAGGAACCCGGCCGCACCGCTGCGCTCGTCACGCCCGACCGGCAGTTGGCGACCCGCGTGTCGGCGCATCTGGCGCGCTGGGGGATAGAGGCGGACGATTCGGCGGGCCTGCCTCTGTCACGCTTGCCGCCCGGAACATTGCTGATCGCCATGGCCGAAGCGGTGGCGGAGCGGTTTGCCCCGGTCGCCCTGCTGACCCTGCTCAAGCATCCGCTGGTGATGCGCGGGGAGCCACGCGTGGCTTGGCTGGAGGGGGTCCGATCGCTGGACCTGCTGCTGCGCGGCCCCCGGCCTCCCGCTGGTTTGCAGGGCATCGACCTGCTGCTCGATCCGCGCGACGGGGAGGACAGGCAGGCAGCGTTGCGCGCATCGGCGCGGGCGTGGTGGCCGCAGGCGCGCGCCTTGCTGGAGCCGCTGGAGCGTGCCTTTTCGGGCAGCCCGGCGCTGGCGCAGCAGTTCGCGGCCATTCGCGAGCAGGCGGGGGCGCTCACGCTCGATGCCATATGGGCCGGGCATCAGGGCCATGCCGCCGCTGAACTTTTCGCCGAAATAGAGGCATCGGCGGAGGAAGGGCCGCGTCAGGCGGATGTCCGCGCGCTTCCCGCCCTGTTCGACCATATGCTTGGCGGTGTCGCAGTGCGGCCGCCGCAGGGGGGGCATCCCCGCATCGCCATATTGGGCCTGATCGAGGCGCAGCTCGTTCAGGCCGACCTCATGATATTGGGCGGCCTCAATGAAGGCGTCTGGCCCGGCCTGCCCGCGCCTGACCCCTGGCTTGCCCCCCGCATAAGGCGGGAGCTTGGCCTTCCCGGCCTTGAAAGCCGCATCGGCCTTGCCGCGCACGACTTTGCGAGCGGGCTGGGCGCGCCGCATGTGTTGATCACGCGGGCGAGGCGCGGGTCCGGCGGACCGGCGATCGCTTCGCGCTTCTGGCTACGGTTGAAGGCGATGGCGGGGCCGCATTGGAAGCAGGCGGATCGCTATGCGGCTCTGGCGCAAGCGCTTGACCGTCCCTCCGGCCACCGTCCGGCCAGCCGCCCCGCGCCGGTGCCTCCCGCATCGGTCCGCCCCAAACTCATCCCCGTTACTGATGTCGACCGCCTCAAGGCCGACCCTTATGCCTTCTATGCAAAGCGCATCCTGCGTCTCGCCCGGCTCGATCCCGTCGATGCGGACGCTGGTCCCGCCTGGCGCGGCACGGCGGTGCATGAAATCCTGCAACATTGGGCGGAGTCCGCCGCGCGCGATCCGGCTGACCTGGAAAGGCGCGCCCGCGCGATGTTCGACCGGCCCGATGTTCATCCGCTGCTGAAAGCATTATGGCAGCCCCGCTTGATCGAGGCGATCCGCTGGATCGCGGCGGAGGTGATGGCTGACAAGGCCGCCGGACGCACCATATTGGCGGTGGAGGCGGACGGCCGGGCGGATGTCGCTGGCGTGACGCTGACGGGCAAGGCGGACCGCATCGACCGCATGCCAGACGGGCCGCTCGGCATTGTGGATTACAAGACCGGAAAGCCCCCCAGCGCCCGGCAGGTGCGGGCGGGATATGCGCTCCAGCTTGGGCTCCTTGGCCTGATAGCGGAACAGGGCGGCTTTCCCGGCGTCGAAGCACCGCTCAAAGCAGGTAGCTTCGAATATTGGTCGCTCGCGAAGAAGAATGATGCGTTCGGCTATCGCGACAGTCCCGTCGACCCGCTGGGCAAGCGGGACAAGATCGTGACGGCGGATTTCACCGATTGGGTTCACGCCCAGTTCGAGCAGGTAGCCGCAGCCTATCTGACCGGCAGCGCCCCCTTCGACGCGCAGGTGAACCCGGAAGTCGCCAGCTATGGCGATTATGACCAGCTGATGCGGCTGGAGGAATGGTATGGCCGCGACGATGGCTAGGAAGGCCGCCCCCTTGCAGAAGCTGCTGGGCGATCAGGCGCGCGCGTCGCAGCCGGACGCCCATGTCTGGCTGTCGGCCTCGGCGGGCACGGGCAAGACCCATGTGCTGACCGCCCGCGTCTTCCGCCTGCTGCTCCAGGGCGTCCGGCCGGAAAACATCCTCTGCCTCACCTTTACGACGGCGGGGGCGGCGGAAATGGCCGATCGCATCCATGATCGTCTGGCAGCCTGGGTTCAGATGGATGAGAAGGGGCTGTTCGAGGATCTGGAGGCGCTGGGCGAGGAATCCGGCCCCGATGCGCGCGACCGGGCGCGGCGGCTCTTTGCGGAAGTGCTGGAATCGACGGGCGGCGGCCTTCGCATCCAGACCATTCATGGCTTTTGCCAGCAACTGCTGACCACTTTTCCGCTTGAGGCCGATCTACCCCCCGGCTTCCGTCCGCTCGACCAGCGGGAGCAGGCCGCCCTTGCCCGGCAAACGCTGGCGGACATGGCCGTCCGCGCGCAGGAGCAGGGTGATGGCGCACTCATCGGCGCGCTTCAGGCTCTCAGCCTCAGGCTGGGGGAAGGGGGCGCGGAGCAGTTCCTGCTGCGCTGCGCATCGCAGCTGGATGCGCTTGAGCAGATTCCGCAGGACATTACGGCATGGCTGCACCGGGAACTTGGCCTGCCCGAAGGAGACATGGCGGAATATATTGCGGAACAATGCGGCGACGCGCTGTTCGACATGAGCACGCTGGCATGGATCGCCAAAGCTAACGCGGATTGGGGGAAGGACCGGGCGCTGGAGCGCTGCGACCGTATCGCCAAATGGCGCGCGCTCGACGCCGCCGGACGCGCGGAGAAGCTGGCGGAACTTCATCTCGCCTGGTGCAAGTCTGACGGCTCCATCCTTTCGGCCAAGGGCTGGGTCCCGCCCGTCGACGGCTATGCCGAAGCCTCCGCGAAACTGCATGGCCGCTGCGCCGAGCTTCTGGGCCTTCAGGCGCTCGCCGCCTATGCCGGCCTGCTGGGCCAGGCGCTCCAGGCCGGGCGCGCCTATGCCCGCGCCTATGCGGAGGCCAAGGCGCTGGCGGGCGTGGTCGATTTCAACGACCTCATCGCCCGCACCGCTTCGCTGCTGGGGCAACCTGGCATAGCCGACTGGATACGCTACAAGCTCGATCAGCGCATCGACCATATCATGGTGGACGAAGCGCAGGATACGAATTCTGCCCAATGGAGGATCGTACGGTCCATTGCGGAGGAATTTTTCACGAGCGAGTGGGAAGTCAGCGAAAAGGTGCGGACCATCTTCGCTGTGGGAGATTTCAAGCAGGCGATCTTTGGTTTCCAAGGAACAAGCCCGCAGAATTTTGCAGCGGCGCAGATACTGTTTGAGCGTGACGCGAAGCGGGCTGAGCACCCCTTCCACGACCTTTCGCTGGAACGCAGCTTCCGCTCCACCCCCGCCGTGCTCGAAGTGGTGGACCAGACGATCGCCACCCTCAGCGCCGAAAGGCTGGGGCTTCCCTCCGGCGCGGTGCGGCATGTCAGCGCCAACCGTTTTCCGGGCGAAGTGCTGTTGTGGAAACCGATCGTCGCGGGCCTGTCCGACGAAGCCGAAGGCGAAGAGGATTGGGCCGCCGATCAGGAGCGAGTGCTGGCGCAGACCATCGCGCGGCAGATTCGCCAATGGATCGACGACGGCATGATGCTGGAAAGCAGGGGCCGCCCTGTCACTGCTGGCGACATCATGATCCTGGTCCGCCGCCGCAGCGAACTGGCGCGGCTGATCGTCGCGCGCCTCTATGAGGAAGGGGTGGCGGTCGCCGGGATCGACCGGCTGCGGCTGAACGCGCCGCTGGCGGTGCGCGACCTGCTAGCCGCGCTGCGTTTCGCCGTGCAGCCGGAGGATGACCTGAACCTCGCATCGCTGCTGGTCTCGCCGCTGATCGGCTGGTCGCAGGATCAGTTGATGACGCGCCTCGCCGGGCGGCGCACAGGGCTGTGGCGTCACCTGACGGCGACGCTGGACGAGGCGGAACTGGCGCCGCTCCGCACCCTGCTGGCGCGGGCCGACTTCACCACGCCTTACCGCTATCTGGAGGCGATCCTGTCCGGCCCGGCGCAGGGCCGCGAGCGGCTGGTCGAGCGGCTGGGCGCGGAAGCGCTCGATCCGATCGAGGAACTGCTGAACGCCGCCCTGACATTCGAGACCGATGATCATCCGTCGCTGCAACGCTTCATCGACTGGTTCGACCGGGGAGAGGTGGAGATCGTCCGCGACGCGGCGGCGCAGACGGACTCGCTGCGCCTGCTGACGGTGCATGGGGCCAAGGGGTTGCAGGCGCCGGTCGTGATCCTGGCCGACGCCTGCCTTGACCCCGATGCAGGCACGCGCACCGACTCGCTCGAATGGAACGGCATCCCGATCATCGCGCCGCGCAAGCCTGAGCGGCAGGGCCCCATAGGTGAAGCACTGGAGCAGGCGCGCGCGGCTGAACGGGAGGAGCATTGGCGCCTGCTCTACGTCGCCCTGACCCGCGCGGAGGAGAAGCTGGCCGTCGCCGGTTCGCTTGGCCCCCGCGCGAAGGGCGCGCCGCAGCCGGAAAGCTGGTTCACGGCGGTCGAAAATGCGATGGCGGCGCTGGGCGCGGAATGGGATGCGGACCCGCTGTGGGGCGCGCGGCGGAGTTGGCGCGGGACGGAAGCCTTGCCGCCGCGCCGCGCGGAACAGGCGGCCGCTGCGGAAACCGCCGTCCATCCCGAACCGGCATGGCTGCGGCAACCCGCCCCGGCGGAATCGCGCCCGCCTCGTCCCCTCGCGCCGTCAGCACAGGTCGAGGATGACATTCCCTATCCTCCGCCGACGCCCGCCATGCGTCAGGCGGCCGAACGCGGCCGGTGGCTCCATGCCTTGTTCGAGCGTCTGCCCGGCATCGCGCCCGATCAGCGGCACGCGCGCGCTGACAGCTGGTTGCAGCAGCAGGGGCTTGCCGACCCCGAATCCAGGCAGGAAGTGGTCGTTCAGGCGTTGCGCGTGATCGATCATCCGCAATTCTCCGCCCTGTTCGCGCCGGGAGCGCTGGCCGAAGCGCCCATTGCCGCTGTCGTCGGCGAAATGGTGATTGCGGGCACTGTCGACCGGCTGTGCGTCGACGATGACCGGGTGCAACTGGTGGATTTCAAGACCGGGCGCGTGGCCCCCATGTCCGCCGGGGAAGTGCCCGTCGCGCACGTGCGGCAGATGGCCGCCTATGCCGCCGCGCTGGAGGTGATCTTTCCCGGCCGGCAAGTGGAAGCCGCCTTGCTCTATACCAGCGCGCCGCGCCTGATCCCGCTTTCGCCCGATCTGCTCGCGCCTCACAAGCCCGGCTTTGTAGCCGCGCAGGAGAATTTGCCCTATTCGACCGTTGAGACGGATGCGTTGCGGCCTTAGATACGCGTCCAACTGAAGGAGAATTCGATATGGCTACCAAGGCAGTCACTGACCTCAGCTTCAAGGCGGACGTGATCGACGCCGACAAGCCCGTGCTTGTCGATTTCTGGGCGGAATGGTGCGGCCCCTGCAAGATGATCGGACCGGCCCTGGAGGAAATCTCCGAGGAGTTGGCGGATAAGTTGACGATTGCCAAGATCAACATCGACGAAAATCCCGATGCGCCCGGTCAATATGGCGTCCGCGGCATTCCGACGATGATCCTGTTCAAGAATGGCGAAGCGGCCGCGACCAAGGTCGGCGCCGCGCCCAAGAGCGCGCTCAAGGGCTGGATCGAAAGCGTCCTCTGACCACGTTATCGCGCGCCCCTTCCTTGGTGGGAGAGGGCGCGCAATATGCTTTCACGCAAACAGCTTTTCCGCCGCAAGATCCCATAGCCGCGGCGAAGACGCGCCCAGCAGCCCCCGCCGCAGATCGCCCACGCGATAGGGCGACCCGTTCAGCCTCTGACAGCATCCGCCAGCCTCGTTCACGAACAGGGTTCCGGCTGCATGGTCCCAGGGCAGGGTGCGCGCGAAAACCGACACGTCATTCTGCCCCAGGACCAGCCGGGGATATTGCTCGGCTGCGCAGCGGGGTATGTCCACCAGCGCGAAATTGCCTGCCGATCGCTGCTGAATGTCGGCCCGCTCCTCCGGCGTCATGAAGTAGACGGCTAGCGCCGCCACGGGCAGGGCGTCGCCGCTCTCACGCGCATGCACCTGCGCGCCGTCGATATGGCTGCCCGCTCCCAGGATGGCGTGACACAGCCTTCCGGTCAGCGGGTCCAATATCCACCCGGCCAGCGTCGTTTCCGCATCGGCAAGCGCGATCATGATGCCGAAAGGCGGGCGTCCGGCCGCAAAATTGCCGGTCCCGTCGATCGGGTCGATGATCCAGTTCAGTCCGTCGCCCGCCCGCTCCAGGATCGCCGGGTCAGCCGCGCAGGCTTCTTCACCGATGATCCCTGCTTCCGGCAGGATGCGCGCAAGCCCTTCCGCCAGCCTGATTTCGCTTTCCTTGTCGGCGATGGTGACAAGGTCGTCGGCGGCCTTCTCGCTGATCTCCTCCGTCCGCAGATTCTGATAGCGCGGCATGACGATGTCACGCGCCACGTCACGCATCAGCGCGACGACGGTTTCGTGCAGTTCGATTGGCATCAGCTGCGGTAATCCGCATTGATCGAAATATATCCATGCGTCAGGTCGCAGGTCCACACCGTCGCCCGGCCATCCCCCAGGCCAAGGTCAACGCCGATCTGGATGTTCTGGCCCTTGAGGTGTGCGGCAACCGGCGCTTCGTCATAGCCCTCGACGGCCAGCCCGCCCGACGCCACCTGCGTCGCGCCGAAGCGGATCGACAGCTTGTCGCGGTCCGCCGGTTCGCCAGCCTTGCCCACGGCCATGACCACGCGGCCCCAATTGGCGTCCTCTCCCGCTATCGCCGTCTTGACCAGCGGGGAATTAGCGATGGACAGGGCGATGCGGTGAGCGCTTGCATCGCTCTCCGCGCCTTCGACCGTGATCTCGATGAACTTCGAAGCGCCCTCGCCATCGCGCACGACAAGATGCGCCAGCTGGCGGCAAAGGTCGCTCAACGCCGCATGAAAGGCGTCCGCGCCCGGATCGTCCATGAAGGTGAGGGGGGCATTGCCTGCCTTGCCCGTGGCGAAGGCCAGCACCGTGTCGCTGGTGGACGTGTCGCTGTCCACCGTGATGCAGGAAAATGTGTGCCTGTTCGCCGCCGACAGCATCTGCTGCAACAGCTTCGGGTCGATCGCGGCATCGGTGAAGATATAGCCCAGCATCGTCGCCATGTCGGGCGCGATCATGCCCGAACCCTTGATGATCCCCACCAATTCTACCCTGGTGCTGCCGATCATCGCGCTGACATGGGCGCCCTTGGCGAAGGTATCGGTCGTGCCGATCGTGTTCGCCGCATCCTCCCACCCGCAAGGTTCGGCGGAAAAGGCGTCCTCCAGCCCCGCTTCGGCCTTGTCCACCGGCAGCGGCACGCCGATCACGCCCGTGGAGGAAATGAAGATGTCCGATGGCAGGCAATGCAGATGATTGGCGGCTTTCGCCGCGATCGCTTCCACGGCCGCACGGCCCCGGTGCCCGGTGAAGGCGTTGGCGTTGCCTGCATTGACCACCAGTGCGCGCGCTGATCCCAGCGGTATGGCGTCGCGGCACCATTCGACTTCGGGCGAGGGGCATTTGCTCTGCGTCGTCACGCCCGCGACCACGGTTCCTTCCGAAAGCTCGACGAAGGTCAGGTCGCAGCGATCCCAATTCTTGTAACGTGCGCGAGCAACGCGCGTCGTGACGCCCGCGATCGGCGGAAGATCGGGAAAAGCGGCGGGGGCGAGGGGAGAGCGCTGAATCATGTCCGTCGATTAGCGCAATATGGCGGCCGGTCAATGATGGCGCCTTGCAGGCTCCGTCTGATTGACTAAAGCCCGCCTCCTCCCTAAATCGCGGCGCATGTCTGTGCGTGTCGCCTCAAGGGGTGCGCGTTTCCCTTTTGTCAGGATGTTGCATGTTCGGCGCACTCGCCAAATCCCTCCTCGGATCGTCCAATGACCGTTATGTGAAGTCGCTGGGCAAGATCGTCGAACGCATCGCTTCTTTCGAGCCCGCGATTTCGGCGATGAGCGATGACGAGCTTGCGGCGCAGACGGTGCGTTTCCGCGAGCGTCTGGCGCAGGGTGAAACGCTGGACGACCTGCTGCCCGAAGCTTTCGCCACTGTGCGCGAAGCGGCCAAGCGTACCCTCGGCCAGCGCCATTATGATGTGCAGATGGTCGGCGGCATCGTCCTCCATCGCGGCGAAATCGCCGAAATGCGCACGGGCGAGGGCAAGACGCTGGTCGCCACGCTCGCCACTTATCTGAACGCGCTGGAGGGGAAGGGCGTCCACGTCGTCACCGTGAACGACTATCTCGCCAGCCGCGACTGCGAGTGGATGGGGCAGGTCTATCGCTTCCTTGGGCTGACCACCGGCGTGATCGTCCCCAATCTGTCGGAAGATCAGCGCCGCGAGGCCTATAATGCCGACATCACCTACGCGACGAACAACGAACTCGGCTTCGACTATCTGCGCGACAATATGAAATATGACCGCGCTTCGATGGTGCAGCGGCCCTTCAACTTCGCCATCGTCGACGAAGTGGACTCGATCCTGATCGACGAAGCGCGCACTCCGCTGATCATCTCCGGTCCCACCGACGACAAGTCGGAACTTTATGTCGCCGTCGACGCCATCGTGAAGCGGCTCGATGATGCGGATTATGAGAAGGACGAGAAGCAGCGCACCGTCACCCTGACCGAGGACGGCACCGAAAAGATCGAGCGCATGCTGGAGGAAGCGGGCCTGCTGGAAGGCGCGAACCTCTATGATTTCGAAAACACCGCCGTCGTCCATCATGTGAACCAGGCGCTGCGGGCGAACGTCATGTTCCGCCGCGACATCGACTATATCGTTAAGGACGGGAAGGTCATCATCATCGATGAGTTCACCGGCCGCATGATGGACGGCCGCCGCTGGTCCGATGGCCTGCACCAGGCGGTGGAAGCCAAGGAAGCGGTGAATATCGAGCCGGAAAACCAGACGCTCGCCTCCATCACTTTCCAGAATTATTTCCGCATGTACCCCAAGCTGGCCGGCATGACCGGCACGGCCGCGACCGAAGCGACCGAATTCTATGAAATCTACAAGATGAACGTCGTCACTATCCCGACCAACCGGCCGGTGCAGCGTGTCGATGAGGAAGACAGCTTCTACAAGAATCTGGAAGACAAGTTCCGCGGCATCGCCAGGACGATCAAGGTCCATGCGGAAAAGGGGCAGCCGGTGCTCGTCGGCACCGTTTCGATCGAAAAATCGGAAATGCTGTCCGAATTCCTGACGCAGGAAGGCGTGAAGCACGCCGTCCTCAACGCCCGCTTCCACGAAAGCGAAGCGCATATCGTCGCGCAGGCGGGTCGCAAGGGCGCTGTCACCATCGCCACCAACATGGCCGGGCGCGGCACCGACATCAAGCTGGGCGGCAACCTGGAATTCCGCGTGGAGGATGAACTGCGCGACATGCCCGAAGGGCCCGAACGCGAAGCCGCCATCGCCCGGATCGAGGCCGAGATTGAAGCGGAAAAGCAGGAAGTGCTCGCCGCGGGCGGCCTGTTCGTGCTTGGCACAGAGCGTCACGAAAGCCGCCGCATCGACAACCAGTTGCGCGGCCGTTCCGGGCGTCAGGGTGACCCTGGCCTGTCGCGCTTCTATCTCAGCCTTGACGATGACCTGATGCGCATCTTCGGACCGGACACGATGTTCGCCAAGATGATCCGCTCCAATCTGGAGGATGGCGAGGCGCTGCCTCCGTCCAAATGGCTCAGCAAGGCGATCGAGACCGCGCAGAAGAAGGTCGAGGCGCGCAACTACGACATCCGCAAGCAGGTCGTCGAATATGACGACGTGATGAATGATCAGCGCAAGGTCATCTACGAACAGCGCAGCGACATCATGGACGCCGACACAGTGGACGATGTCGTCACCGACATGCGCCGCGAAACCGTCAACGATCTGGTCGGCGCGTCCTGCCCGCCCGGCACTTACCCCGAACAATGGGACATGGATCGCCTTAAGGCGCGCACGTCCGAAATTCTTGGCCTTGAACCCGATTTCGACGCATGGCTGGCGGAAGACGCCGTCGATCCAGAGATGATCGAGGAGCGGCTGAACGCCCTTGCGGATGAAGCCGTGGCGGAGAAGGTCGGCCAGATCGATCCTGAAAACTGGCACATGATCGAAAAGTCGATCCTGCTCCAGAGCCTGGATCATCATTGGAAGGAGCATCTCTCCACCCTCGACGCGCTGCGTCAGGTCGTTCACCTCCGCGCCTATGCGCAGAAGACGCCGATCAACGAATATAAGCAGGAAGCCTTCGCCCTGTTCGAACGCATGCTGAGCAATATTCGTGAGGATGTGACCGGCTCCATCGCGCGGGTCCAGTTCCGCATGGAAGAACCGCTGCCGGAATTTGAACTGCCCGTCCTGCCGGACTTCATCACCACCCATATCGACCCCTTCTTCGGGGAAGATAACAGCGCGGATATCGATGCCGGGCAGCTTGGCGGCATCACCACGACCTTGCCGCGCCCGCCGATCGGCAATGCGGCTCCGGGCGAGTTTGCCAACCTCAACATCAGCCGGAATGCGCCCTGCCCCTGTGGATCAGGGCAGAAGTATAAGCATTGCCATGGCGCGCTGAGCTGATCATCGGCCATCATGAAAAAAAGGGGCGTTGCACACGCCCCTTCAGCCCTTTCCCCACGATCTTGTAAAAGGGCCCCGGATCGCCAGCCGGTGGTCCTAGCGGTTGCTGTTTCGCTCCGCTGCGTCACCGTGCAGCTTCGCCCATAGCTGCGCTGTCCCGGCTTCCTGCGCCTTGTTCACATATTGCGCCGCGATCAGCCATCCTTTGATCGGCCGCAGCGGCAGGACCGTGGTCAGGATCAGCACCGGAATTCCAACGGCGATATGCACCCACAGCCCCGGCCGCGCCAGGATCTCCAGCATCACGATGAAGATGACGCCCGGCACACAGGCGAACAGCTGAACGAACACCGCAGGACCATCCGCCGGATCAGCGAAGGAATAGTCTAGGCCGCAGACCTCGCACCGGTCGCGGACGGTCAGGAAGCCGTGAAAGATATGCCCTGTCCCGCACCGGGGACAGCGCCCTAGCGCGCCGGTTTCAATGGCGGAACGCGGGCGCCACATCTCCTGGTCCTGCGGGGCGGGCGCCTTTTCCTGTTCGTTCATGATCACCGGTCCTTATATGCAGACGGCCTATGTGATCATCGAAAAGCCAATTGCAATTGGGCGTTTCGTCCTATCTTCCCGATCCACTTCACAGTGCGGTACGGGGAGCAGGAAAACCGGCGTTACCGTAGCGGCATTGCCGATCGCCTTCGACTTTGCTAAGTCGCTTTCCGATTTGATTGCCCGACAGCAAGCAGATCACGCCCCCGGCAGTCCCTTGCCCGGGGGCGTTTCCATTTGCTGGATCAGTGCGGCGTTTATTGCGGGCGAGGGCTCGCGGCGCGATTTTCGGGCGAGGTGAATTTTTCCATCGCATCGTGCAGCACCTGATCAGGCGCGGCGGCGGCCAGCGCCCGCACCTTGTACCGCAGTGCAAGTTCGCGATGTGCTGCAATCTCCGCTTCCGAAGCGCGCCGCGCCAATGCAGCATCGGCTTTCGCGGCTTCTTCCCGCGCGCGCCGGAACAGGTAACGCGCGTCTGTATCGGCTGACATCCCAACCTCCCATTTGGAGAGACTTCGATATAGCACGCTAATCCGCCACCAGCCTTAACTCAGTTTAACTGGCGAACCGTGCTTTTCTCCTCTTCTGTTAAGCTTCGAAGCTCCATTTAATGAACAAGCATGTCTGACCCGTATCAGGGATTGCTCCCTTATGGATGTACCGATTTGCTTGAAGGCGGCCTTAGAAGCGCTTTCTTAAGCAAGGATCTTCAGCTTTGCTGCCGCCTTTGTCCCAAAAAAACACTTGGGCGTATACTTTCCATTTGATGGCTATTTCTTTTTAACTCTCGATATATATCGCACAATAAGTGCGAAGGGGGATTCTCATGCGATCAGACGCCGCTCATCTGCTTGCCCGGCTCGGGCGGAAGGATTTCCGCTACCGGGAGTTTACCGACAATTTCGCGGATATGGAGTTGTGGCCCGTTTTCGAGGCGCTGCTCACTGACGAGCGGGTCGTGGGCAAGCCGCTATCCGCGCTGGAATCCCGGAATGTGGAAGATTTCATTCCTGAAACGAAAGTTCAGCCCGCGCGGCCCGCATCTCCCCCGCGCGGTCCGGGCCTGTTCGATCGCTATGGTGAAGGCAGCCGCCCCGCTGCTCAAGGGGAGGGGAATGGCGAACTGCGGTCCTTCCTCCAACGTCTTTCGAAAAAGGACGGGGAGGGACGGAACTGATGCCTCTCCTTCTATGCCATTCGCCCAAGGGCGGAACGGGAACCAGTTTTATCGCGGCTCATCTGGCCATGCATCTTGCCAGCCAGGGCCATGACGTCGTTGCCCTGGATTTCACCTATCAGGACTCCCTGAAACTCTTCTTCGGGCTGCTCCCCGCCCAGCCTCTGGCGGAGTTTCATGGAAGCCATGGTTCGGCGCTGGCAGTTTCCGGCGTGGAAATCTTTTCGGCGCACCAGCTTGCGCATGAGCCGGCTTTCATCGCCGCGCTTCAGGCAGGCAGATCGCCTTTCGACGACGGTAAGGTTTACGTCGCCGACGTGGCAGCTGGTGATCGCAACACCAGGGATTTGCTGTTGCCGCACGCTCATCTTCGCGTCTGCACGCTGCTTCCCCACCCCATATCCCTGGCTGCGCTTACGAAGGTGCAGGCCGGTAAGCCCACGGTGGAACTGTCGAACACAGCTTTCATCCTCAACCAGCTAGACGACACGCACCGTTTCTCACGGCATGCCCATATCTTCCTGCGCGAGCTTTTGGGTGATGCGCTGATCGGCACGGTGCGGCGGGATGAGGCGGTCAATGAAGCGGCGGCCATGTTCGAGCCGATCAGCAAATATGCACCCGCCAGCGCAGCTCTGAGCGACATGCGAGCCGTCGCCAAGGCTATCGCGGGCCGCGCCGACATCGCTCAGGCCACGGACCAACTGTCATGAGGCTCCTGGAGTCATCACCAGCCAAGTGGCTGACGGCGCTGTTCGCTGCGTTGCTGGCGGCGCTGGTCATCGGGGTGCCGATGGATCTGGAAGCGCAATGGCTGTTCACCGGGATCACCATCATCGGCGCGATCGTGCTGAGCCGGTCCCGCACGCGCAAGACGACATTGGCGCTTGGCATATTGTCGGTGCTGGTTTCGACGCGCTATATGTTCTGGCGAACGACCCAGACGCTTGAATTCGGAACCCCTCTGGAATTCCTGTTGGGCACCGGCCTTTATCTGGCCGAAATTTACGCGTGGGTCATCCTGCTGCTTGGTTTTCTCCAGACCAGCTGGCCGCTCAACCGGCCGGTGGTGGAGATTGAAGGGGAGCCGGATCAATGGCCCTTCGTGGATGTGTTCATCCCCACCTATAATGAAAGCCTGTCGATCGTGCGGAACACCGTGTTCGCTGCGATGGACATGGATTATCCTGCAGATCGTTTTCGCGTTTACATTCTGGATGACGGCCGCCGCCCCGAATTCCGCGCCTTCGCCCGTCAGGTCGGCTGCGGCTACCTGACGCGGCCTGACAATCTTCATGCCAAGGCTGGCAATCTCAACGCTGCAATGAAGAAAACCGACGGCGAACTGATCGCGATCTTCGATTGCGACCATGTGCCGACGCGCGCTTTCCTGCAAATGACCGTAGGCTGGTTCCAGAAGGATGCGAAGCTGGCGTTGATGCAGACGCCGCATCATTTCTATTCGCCCGATCCGGCTCAGCGCAACCTGCGCACTGTCGATGATCTGCCCGGTGAAGGCGACCTGTTCTACGGAAATGTTCAGGGCGGCAACGACCTTTGGAACGCGGCCTTCTTCTGCGGGTCGTGCGCGATCATCCGCCGGGAAGCGCTGCAACAGACTAACGGATTTGCGGGCGAAACGGTCACGGAAGACGCCCATACCGCACTGAAACTGCAACGCATGGGATGGAGCACCGCCTATATCAGCGCGCGCCTGTCCGCAGGGCTCGCGACTGAACGGCTGGTGCTGCACATCGGCCAGCGTATCCGCTGGGCACGCGGCATGACGCAGATATTGCGCATCGACAATCCGCTGCTTGGCCCAGGGCTCAAATGGCAGCAGCGGCTTTGTTACCTCAACGCTATGCTGCACTTCCAATTCCCGCTGCCGCGCATCGTCTTTCTAACCAGTCCTTTGGCTTATCTGATCTTCGGCCAGAACATCATCCATGCATCGGCGTCCCTGATCTTCGCTTATGCCGCGCCGCATCTTTATTGTTCGATGGTATCGGGTGCGCGATCACAGGGTGGTGACCGCAGACCATTTTGGGGTGAGATCTACGAGACGATCCTTGCCTTCCACCTCGTGCCTGCGACGGTCCTGACACTGTTCAACCCGCGCAAGGGGAAGTTCAACGTCACGGACAAGGGCAGCCTTCTCGACCGTACCTATTTCGATCTCGGTACGGTGAAACCGCACCTCATCTGCATCGGCCTGATGCTGTTCGGCATCACGCTCGGCGTGGTGAAGCGTGTCTTCTTCCCGCATCTGTTCAATATCCAGACGGACACGCTTCTGCTCAACACGGCCTGGGCTTCGTTCAGCCTGATCATCCTGCTGGCGGCGGTATCCGTCGCGCGTGAGACGCGTCAGGCGCGCGAGCATATCCGTATCGAGACGCAGCTTCCCGTTACCATCTACATGCAGGACGGCCATGTGTTCGACGCGACCACGATCGACCTGTCAATGGGCGGAACGGCGGTAGCGCTGCCGCAGGACGTATCCCTGCGCGACCGGACGGTCACGCATATCTCGCTGCCGATGGGCGATGAGAAGCTCACCATCCCGGTCGACACGATCCGCAGCGATCACGGCCAGGCTTTCCTGCGCTTCAAGCCGCTCGATCTCACACTCTCGCGGCATCTCGTCCGCGCGATCCTTGGCCGCGCCGATGCTTGGCAGCCGGTTGCTCCACCGCGTCCGGTTTCGGGCCTGCGTTCCTTATGGGATATCATCGTGGTTGATTTTACGACACTCAAGCGCCTGTTCCGGTTGAACCGCAAGGAACGCCGTTCCTTGAAGCGCGAGCGCACCCATGCCGCTGCCGCTGTTGCGGGCAAGAGCGCCGCCCTGCTGCTCGCGGCCATTACCCTGATGGGCCTTCCTCAAGAAACAAGGGCGCAGTCTGCTCCGGCCAGAGAGGCTTCCTCCGCTCCGCCGGCTGGCGCGCGCCAGCAGCGGCTGAGCTTCCGTGACTTGCAGATCAAGACACCCATTCGCCTGCAAGGCAGCCGGGGCGAAATCGGCATTCCGTTCGGCATGCGCCGCAACGAGGTGGTGACGAGGGCAAACCTGACGCTGAACCTTGCCTGGTCGCCCGCGATGCTCGGTGACCTAAGTCAACTGGTCGTGCTGTTGAATGGCGAAGTCGTCCGCATCATTCCGCTGCGGCCTGCCGACGCAGGGGGCCAGGCGGTGACGATCCCGGTCAATCCGGCGTTGTTCCTGCCGGGGGACAATCGGCTGAACCTTCGCCTGCTCGGCCACTACACGCGCGATTGTGAGGACCCCTTTCACAGTTCGCTATGGGCCAATGTCAGCAATGTACGGTCATGGTTCGATCTGACCGTACAGACGCTGCCGATATCCCCCGATCTGGCGCGTCTGCCCGGGCCTTTCTTCGACCGGAATGACAATCTGCCGCTGCGGCTTCCTTTTGTCTTTGCAGGGACGCCGGGCAATAGCGAACTGGAAGCAGCGGCAAGCATTGCATCCTGGTTCGGCGGCATGGCAAGCTATCGCGGATTTTCCTTCAAGCCGCTCTATAATCAGCTTCCGCAGGGGAACGGCATAGTCTTCCTCCTGCCAAATCGTCCGGTCGCTGGGCTCAACATGCAGGTGCGGGGTCCTGCGGCGGCTGTGATCCGCAATCCGCGCGATTCCTTTGGGCAATTGCTGGTGATCATGGGCCGCAACACGCAGGAACTGAAGCTTGCGGCGGCAGCAATCGCCAGCGGGCGCGGCGTGTTCGGCGGCGCGCAGATGGCGTTCGATAATGTCCGCATACCGGCCTATCCGCGCTACTCCGCGCCTCGCTGGATCGCGACGGACCGGCCCGTGCGGCTGGGCGAACTGACCAGCGCCTATGCTTTGCAAGGTCTTGGCCTTCCTCCGGGACCGTTGAGCGCGCGTTTTCGCATCACGCCCGACCTCTTCTTCTGGCCGCGTCAGGGAGGACGGCTGGAGCTTCGCTACCGCTATCCCACTGCGGACTGGCTGGACAAGCGCGGGTCGCGTCTCGATCTGTCGATCAACAACCAATATCTGCGCACCTTGCCGCTGTCGGGCGGCGACTGATGGGACCGGATGTTCGCCAGCCGGGGGCCTTCGTCCCAGGAGGGCAAGGCTTCGGTCGTCCTGCCGCGCTACAATCTGTTCGGTCAGAACGAATTGATCTTCGACTATAATCTCCTCTTGGCGAACAAGAAGAAGTGCGAAGGGACGTTGCCCGAAAATGTGCGGGTCGCGATCCAGCCCACCAGCACGATCGACTTCAGCCATGCCTATCATGCCTTGCAGATGCCCGACCTCGCGACCTTTGCGGGTGCGGGATATCCGTTCACCATCCGCCCCGATCTTGCCGAAACGATGGTGATCATGGGCGGCAATCCTTCGCCCGGCGCGGTCGAGGCTTTTCTGGGAATGATGGGCCGCTTTGCCGACTCGACCGGACTGCCTGCGACCCGTGTCACCGTTACCAGCCAGATCGAGCCGTCCGAATTGGAAGGCAAGGACATATTGGTGCTGGGCGCCAGCAGCGTGGCGAGTTCGGAGCAGCTTTTCGGTTCCGCGCCCGTGCGCTACCATGACGGCGCGCTGCATGTGACGGAGCGGACCGCGCTGCAAAGCGCTCAGAACTTCTTCGCGCTGGGCGGCCGCTCATCGCCCGAAGAGGCGGAGCAGATATTGTACAATGCGCGGGGCTTTTCCGGCATTGTCGGCTTCCGGTCCCCTTTCGACAGCGGCCGCAGCGTGGTCGCCTTGATTGCGGACGATCCCAATGCCTTGCCGCAACTGGTGAACGGCATGGCCGATACCAAAATCAATGCGCAGATTCAGGGCGATCTGGCAGTCACGGATGGGGAGGGGATGACGAGCTTCGCTGTCGGTCCGACCTATTGGGTCGGATCTCTGCCGGTATGGATGCGGGTTGCCTACTGGTTCAGCCAGCGGCCGATCCTGATGGCGGCTAGCGGGCTGTTGCTGGCGCTGCTGCTTGCCGGACCTGCCTATTTCTACCTCAACCGGCAGGCCAGGCGCCGCCTCAGGGACGCGGACGAAGCATGAGCAGCACCATGAAAATGCGCAAAATCCTGATTGCAGCTCTTGTGGCCTCAGTCGCCATGCCGGTCACCGGCTGGGCCGAAACGCCCGGTGTTGCTGCTCTCATCCAGCAGGGGCGCTATTGGCAGAGCAAGGGGCGGCAGGATCTGGCGAACCAGGCCTATCGCCGCGCCTTGGCGCTCGACCCGTCCAATGCAGAGGCGCGCAGAGGACTGAACGGTGGCGGAGCAAGCAGCAAAGCTGCGCGCCCTGCCGCCAAACCGGCACCGGCTCCGTCCGCTTCTGCCGGGACGCAGCGTTCCGCTCAGCCCTCTACCCGCACCCAGGCACCATCGCGGCCCGCCCGGCCGGATACTGGTGGCGAAGCGCGAGCCGCAGGGTTCAGGGCGCTCGATCGCAACAACCTTGGCGAAGCGTCCAATCTGTTCGAACGTGCGCTAAGCCGGAACCGCAATGATGCCGACGCGCTGGGTGGCTTGGGCGTGGTGCGCCTGCGACAGAACCGCTTCGCTGATGCGCGCGACCTGCTTGAGCAGGCCTCTCGCATGGGCACGGCGTCCAAATGGGCGGAGGCGCTGGCAGCCGCGCGCTTCTACGCTGGCTTGGGAGAGGCGCAGTCGGCCCTTGCCGCAGGACGGATCGCCGAGGCTCAGGGCAAGGCCGAAGCGCTCGTGCGCTCGGGCTATGCGGAACGTCAGCCCGCGATCGAGTTGCTGGCCAATATCTACGAACGTCAGGGGCGCTATGCCGATGCCGCCGATATGTTCCGCCAGGCTAGCGGTAGCGGCTCTGAAGACGCGCAATCGGAAATGCGGCTGAAAAGCCGCGCTGCGCGTGGGCGCGCGCTCGCCGCCGCAGCCCGCGGCGATGAAGTGACTGCGGAACAGGAATTTCAGTCCGGGCTGCTGCTCGACCAGAACGACCCGTGGATACGCTATGAATATGCCCGCTTCATGATCGATCGCGGCCGGGTGTCCGATGCAGACGCGCTCGTCCGGTCGCTGTCCACCTCGTCGAACCCGGATGCCCTTTACGCGGCGGCGCTGATCAATGGGTCGCTCAATCGTCCAGCGGCAGCGGCGGCGTTGATAGACAGGATTCCTGACGCGCAGCGCACCGATCAGATGCGCAACTTCGCACTCGGCCTCAAAGCCGATCAAGCAATCCAGCGCGCCCGCGATATTGCCGCGTCGGGACGGCAGGCCGAAGCACGCGCCGTCTTGCAGCAGTTGAGCGCGACATCCGCCCTTCCCGCCGCCCAACAGGCAGCGATTGCCGACGCACTCTACGATGCGGGAGACGTGGACGGCGCGGCGTCACTGGCGCAGCAGGCCATGGCTGGCGAAATCAGCGACGTCGAAGGCTATGAACCCGTCGTCCGGGTGCTGGCCAAGACCGGGCGCGATGACCTCGCCGCAGCAGCGCTTCAACGCGCAAGCCAGATGGCGGAAGGATCGGCCGAGGGGCAACGGACGCTTGCGCGTATCAAGGGTGGAATGGCTGCGGCGCAGGCGGACCGGCTTCGGCTGGCGCAGCAATATGCGCCCGCCTTCGACCTGCTCCAGTCCGCCTGGAATGCCGCGCCCGGTAATCGCGAGGTGCTTTCGGCGCTCGCGCGGCTCTATCAATCGGGCGGTATGCCTGCGCGCGCCGCGCAAAGCTATCAGCTCATCCTGGCGCAGTCACCCAAGGATCGTGATGCGTTGCTTGGCCTGATCGAGACAGCGGGCGCTGCTGGGGATACCTCGCTGGCGAAGCAGGCGATCGACCGCGCGGCACAGCAATGGCCCGAAGACCATGAGGTCTACCTCGCCGCAGCCCGCATGGAGCAGGCGCGTGGCAATGAAGGCGCTGCGCTGCGCTATCTGAAGCGGGCGCGGGAACTTTACGCCAGGCGCACAGGCGGTTCGGACACTCCGCTAACCGCCAGCAATCCTTTCGCGGCCACCTCCATGGGTGCCAATCCGTTCCGCTCGCAGGGGAGTATGCCAGCGCCAGCGCCGGTGAATCCCTTTGCCCTGAGCGGCGGGTCGCGCCTGCCAGACGCAAGCAATCCGTTGCCGCCGATCCAGACCGGCTTCCCCTCTGCGGGCGGCAGCGGCTCAGCCTTTGACGGAGTGCAATCGGGCGGCATGCCGATCGGCGATCCGGTGCTCGCGCGGCTGGAGTCGGACATCCGCTCGCTCTCAGGGGAAAGCGGGCCGCGTGCGGACGTGGAAACGGGCTACCGCCAGCGTTCTGGAGAAGAGGGGCTGAGCGAGCTGCGGGAAATCAGTGGATCGGCCACCATCTCGACAGGCGTTGCCGGGGGACGCATTTCCGCGAAGGCCGAGGCGGTCGTGCTGGATGCAGGTGCGCCAGCATCATCCGGTTCCGCGCGGTTTGGCGGCAACGGCATTTCCGAAGCCGCCGCGATCGTCGGCCAGGTCGCGCCCCGCAACATCGGGGCGGACACTCAGCATGCCTCTGGCGTCGCCTTGTCCGCCGCTTACAAGAGCCCGCTCGTGCATCTGGAAGCAGGGGTGACGCCTCTGGGCTTCGGAAAGAGCAAGGCGACCTGGTATGCGGCGGCCACGCCCCGCTTTTCCTCCACCGCTTCGGGCAAGATCTGGATCGAGCGGCAACCCGTGAAGGACAGCATCCTGTCCTATGCGGGTGCCGATAATCCGGCGGGCGATGCGCAACTGGAGCAAGCGGTAAATGCGATCGCCGCCGATGCCGACGCACGCGATCCCGTCACGGGGCAGCGCCTGCGCGACACGCCAGGGCTGTTTGGCTCTTATGGACTGGGCGAACGTTGGGGTCAGGTGATGAAGACCGGCGGCGGCATGTCCTTCAGCTATGATCGCAACGGCAGCGGCTTCTACGGCGATGCCAGCTTCCACCGCTACCGTGGCCTCAATGTCCGACGCAATTACGGCATTCAGCTGAACCTGGGCGGCTACATGCGCTTCTATGAAGGCGACGCTTCATCGCTGACGGGTGGCATCAACGTCAATTATCAGGATTTCGACAATAACCAGAATTTCTTCACCTTTGGCCATGGCGGATATTTTAGCCCGCAAAGTTTCTTAAGTGTCAGCTTCCCCGTCCGTTATACATATGAGGGCAGCCGATGGGAGGTGCGGGGCAATTTCGCTCCGGGCTATCAAAGCTATGATCAGGAAGAGGCCAATCTCTACCCGACCAGCGATGCGGCCCAAGGCGTGCTTAACAGTTTGAAACAACTGAACAGTGATGTGCGTTCAACCTATGACAGCATCAGCAAGACAGGCTTTGCGCTGTCGGCTGATGGATCGATCTACTATCGCGTAAGCCCGACGACGCGGGTTGGCGGTCAGATGGGGATCAACACTTTTGGCAATTATGACGAATTCCGCTCGCTGATCGGAATCCGTCAGTCACTTGGAGCTGCACCGTGAATGAAGCTTTCCGCAGACTGATGCCGCCGGAAGACACGGCCGCCGATCCGCACGGATTGGCTCTGTTGACGGCACTGACGGCTGCGGAAATCTGGAGCACGGCGTCCACTGCCCAGGCGCGCGCCTTCTTCGGCGCCGTCGGCCGGCGTCTGGCCGCGCTTGAACCCATGGATGCTGCCGTCGACCTTCCCCTGCTGGCCACTCGCGCCAACAAATTATGGGCCGCGCTCGATTGGGGCCATGTGATCTTCTGCATGGAAGAAGATGGCATCGCCATTCGGCATCAGGGGCTTCCCCATGCCATCGACGGCGATGTCGATGGCCACTGGCCCGAATTGATCGCCGCCGTGCTGGAAGGCGTCTATGATAGCTGGTTTCGCGAACTGGGCAGCGGCCCCGCGCTGGTGACGCGCGCGATGGACTTCAACGGCGGCGTGCTGGACCTGTGGCATGGGCGTTGATCGCCGTACCTTCGCGCTTGCCGCGTTCGCCATGCTGACATCGTCCTGCGCCCGCGCCGGAGAGCGGAGAACGCCGGTGAAGAACGAACGCTGGGCGCAGTTCAAATCCGCGTTTCTCGACTCGTCGGGCCGCATCATCGACAATGGTAATGGCGGCGTCAGCCACAGCGAGGGCCAGGGATATGGCCTGTGGCTTGCCCTTCGCGCGGGGGATCGGCCTGCTTTCGATTCAATCTTGGAGTGGACCGAAACTACGCTCGCCCGGAAGGACCTGGCTCTCTACGCCTGGCGGTTCGACCCGCGCCAGCCGGTGCCGGTAGCTGACCGGAACAATGCCACCGACGGGGACATCTTCCTGGCCTGGGCGCTGGCACAAGCGGGCGAAACCTGGAAGGACCCCGCCTTGATGGCGCGGTCGGAGGAAATCCGCGCCGCGATCCTTTCCCATCTGGTGATAGAGCAGTTCGGCCGCCGTCTGCTGCTGCCGGGGCTGGAAGGCTTTGCGACCGCCAATGTGGTGACGGTGAACCCGTCCTATTTCGTCTGGCCGGCGCTCGACAAGTTCCGGCAGCTGGATGGCGAAGCGGTATGGGGAAATGTGATCGCAGACAGTGAAAAACTGCTGGCTGCGGCGCGCTTCGGTCCGCGAAACCTGCCGGCCGATTGGGTCGATGTGACTGCGAACGCGGGAGTGACCCCCGCCGCTTCAAAGCCGCCGCGCTTCGGCTTCGACGCTCTGCGCATTCCCCTCTACGCGCTTGCTGGAGGCAGGCGGAATCTGGTGACGCCGGTGATCGATTGCTGGCGCGCCTATGTGCGCGCAGGCCGGACCATACCTGCATGGATCGACGTGCGAACCGGTCAGGAAGCCGAATTTGCTTTGTCCCCAGGCGGCCTCGCCATCGCAAGCAAGGCCCTCAATCTATCGGCGTCGCAGCCGCTGTCCAACGACTATTATGCAGCCTCGCTGCAAATGCTGGCTCAGACGCTTTAGTTGCAAATGGCGGACAGGGTGGGATTCGAACCCACGGTGAGCGTGAACCCACGGCGGTTTTCAAGACCGCTGCCTTAAACCACTCGGCCACCTGTCCGTTGCGCTGCTTCCTAGCGTACCCTGCGGCCAAGCCAAGCCTAAAATGCGGGCATCCCTTTTCCGCTTCGTGGAGCTTTGGACAGATTAGGGGATTTCATCACCCGCTGTCCCTGTGCCACAAACGGGGAAGGGAGATTCTTCAATGCGTTCCATCATTTTCCTGGCAATCCTCTGTCTTGGCGCCGTCCTTACCGGACCGCTGTTCGACGGATCGGCAAGAGCGCAGGAGAATGTCGCCTTCCGCAGCTATCTTGAATCGATCCGGCCAAAGGCGCGGGCGATGGGCATCAGGGATGCGACGCTGGATTCCGTATTCCCTACGCTGACCCCCAATCCGCGCGTGATCGAACTGGATCAGAACCAGCCGGGCGGCGGGGCTTATTCCCCTATCCCCAATTTCGAACCCTACCGGCAGAGGCATGTCGATGCCGCCCGCATCAGCCGGGGCCGTGTAGCCTATCAGGCCAATCGCGCCCGGCTCGCCCGGATCGAGGCGGAAACCGGCGTTCCCGAAGAGATAATGGTCGCCATCTACGGTCATGAAACCAACTATGGCTCCTATACCGGCGATTTCGACCTGATCCGGTCGCTGGCGACGCTGGCCTATGAAGGGCGGCGGCGAAGCCTGTTCGAACCGGAACTGCTGGCGACGCTCAAGATGCTCGACAGCGGCGTTCCGCGCAGCCGCCTCGTTGGAAGCTGGGCGGGGGCGACGGGATATCCGCAATTCCTGCCCAGCGTCTATCTGCGCCTGGGCAAGGATGGCGATGGAGACGGCCGCGTCGACATATGGAACAGCGAAGCCGACGCGCTGGCGTCCATCGCCAATTATTTCGTGAATGCCGGATGGCGGCGGGGCCAGCCCTGGGGCGTCGCCGTGTCGGTGCCCGGAGGGCTCGACCGGGCGAGCCTTGCCGCGCGGACCAGCCCGGCGCGCTGCCCCCGCGTCTTCAACCGGCACAGCCGCTGGCTCAGCATGGCCGAATGGCGGCGCCTGGGCGTTACCAGCATCGCGGGCAACTGGCCGCCAGACACGGTCATGGCCACCCTGCTGGAGCCCGATGGTCCGGGAAAGACCGCCTATCTGCTGACCAGCAACTACCGGGCGATACTTGATTATAATTGCTCCAATTTCTACGCTCTTTCCGTTGGGCTTCTGGCCGACGCCGTAAGGCAGTAGAGCGGTTCCTCAGGCCTCTTTCCCGCAGGCCCTTGTGAATGTTCCTGTCATGTCTAATGACTGGCGACCGGCATCCTCATCACCCGAATCCATCAGTGCGAAGGCAGTCCACATGAAAAAGTCCGTAGCCGCCATTCTCTTCATCGGGCTTCTGACACAGCCGCTCACGGCCGCCGCGCCGCCTTACACCAGCGAAGCGCCGATCGCTTATATGAAGGACCTTTCTTCGGGCGCGGTTCTGTATAACAAGGGCGGCAAGACCCGCATCCCTCCCGCCTCCATGGCGAAGATGATGACGGCCCACGTCGCCTTCCGCCTGATCCAGAAGGGCGACCTGAAGCTCGACACCATGTTCACGGTGCGTCCCGAAACCTGGCAGAAATGGCATGGCCCGGCGGCTGGCTCCACCATGTTCCTGTCGGCGGGGGAGCAGGTTTCGGTCGAAAATCTCCTCCATGGCATCGTCACCCTGTCGGGCAATGACGCCTGCGTCGTGCTGGCCGAAGGCATCGCCGGAACGGAGCAGGCCTTCGTCGCGCTGATGAACGAGGAAGCCAAGCGGCTTGACCTCGACAACAGCAATTTCGGCAACAGCAACGGCTGGCCTGACGAAGGCGTGACCTATGTCACCGCGGAGGATCTCGCCCGGCTGGCGGAAGCGACGATCGAGGAGACGCCCGATCTCTACAAGCGCTTCTACGCGACCCGCTCCTTCACCTGGGGCAAGACGATGGGCGGCGCGGATATCGAGCAGGGCAATCGCAATCCCATCCTCGGCCGCATTCCGGGCGCCGACGGGCTGAAGACCGGCCATACTTCGGAGGCAGGGTTCGGCTTCACCGGCTCGGCCGAACAGGGCGGCCGCCGCCTGGTGATGGTCGTCGCGGGCCTCCCCACCTTCAACAGCCGCATCGCGGAGTCGGTGCGTTTCATGGATTGGGGCTTCAAGGCGTGGAAGTCCCAGCCCCTGTTCAAGAAGGGGCAGACCGTCGAAACCGCTGAGGTTCAGCTCGGCAGCGCCACCAGCGTGCCGCTCGTCGCGCCGCAGGACATGGCGGTCACCCTGCCGCGCACGGCGTCGGGCAATATCTCGGTCAAGGTAGCCTATACCGGCCCGATCAAGGCGCCCATCGCCAAGGGGCAGAGGATCGCGCAGCTGATCATCTCCACCCCCGACACGCCGCCGCAGATCCTGCCGCTGGAGGCTGGCGAAGCCGTGTCGGAGGCAGGCCTGTTCGGCCGCCTGTGGAACGGGTTGAAGTCCTTCTTCGGGTGACACGCGGCCGCTTCATCACCTTGGAAGGCGGGGAGGGCGCGGGCAAGTCGACCCAGTTGAAGGCGCTTGCCGCCGCCTTGCGGGGGCGCGGCCTGGACGTGGTCGAAACGCGCGAACCGGGCGGCAGCGAAGGGGCGGAGGCGATCCGCGCGCTGCTGCTCACCGGCGAGGCGGATCGCTGGAATCCCAGGGCGGAGGCTTTGCTGTTCGCCGCTGCCCGCTCCGACCATGTCGACAAGACGATCAGGCCCGCGCTGGAAAGAGGCGCATGGGTCCTTTCCGACCGCTTTCTCGACAGCAGCCGCGCCTATCAGGGCATGGGCGACCTTGGCGACGCCGACATATTGACGCTCCACCAGATCGGCAGCGGCGGTTTCGCGCCGGATCGCAGCTTTTTCCTGTTCCTGCCCGATGGGGAGGCCGAGCGGCGCGCCCATGATCGCGATGGCGGAGCGGCCGACCGCATCGGCGGCCGCGACCCTGCATTCCACCGGGCCGTCGCGGACCGCTTCGCCCGCATCGCCGCGCAGGAGCCTGATCGCGTCCGCTCCATCGACGCTTCCGGGGAGCGCGCCGAAGTCACCGCCCGGCTGATGGAAGCGCTGGATGACCTGCTGCCATGACGGCGCTTGTCGGCCATGACGCTCAGGCAGGAACATTGCTCGCCGCCGCGCGCGGCGATCGCATGCATCATGGCTGGATATTGGCCGGACCGCGCGGCATCGGGAAAGCGACGTTCGCGCGCGCCGCTGCCCTGCGGCTGCTGGCGGAAGCCGCCGGAAACCCGCTGGAGGGGCAGGGGCTTTCGGTCCCTCAGGACAATCCCACCCGCAGCCTGATCGCGGCCGATGCGCATCCCGACTATGCCGAGCTTTTCTGCCTGGAAAAGGAAAGCGGAACCGCGCGCAACATTTCCGTCGATCAGGTGCGCGGCCTGCACCGGCTGATTCAGTCGGCCCCCACTTTCTCCTCCCGCCGCGTGGTGGTGATCGACAGTGCCGACGATCTGGAGCGGGGCGCGGCCAATGCGCTGCTCAAGACGCTGGAGGAGCCGCCGCCGGGCATGCTGTTCCTGCTGGTCAGCCATGCGCCCGGAAGGCTGCTGCCGACGATCCGCTCCCGCTGCCGGACGCTGCGTTTCAATCCGCTGGACGATGATGCGGTGCGCACGGTGCTGCGCGCGCAGGACCCGCCGGTCGACCAACAGGAAATCGAAGCGCTGGTCCGCGCCGGGGAAGGCTCGCCAGGCAAGGCGCTGCGCTACGCCGGTCTTGATTTCGCCGAAATCGAACGCACGCTCGCGTCGATCGCCGCCGAGGGCGACCCCGGCAACCGCCAGCGCCTCATCCTCGCCAAGACCCTGTCGGCCAAGGCCGCCCGGCCGCGTTATGAGGCTTTCCTTGAGCGTGTTCCGTCCTTCATCGCGGACATGGCGCGGCGGCGCAGCGGCGCTGATCTGGGCAAGGCGATCGACCATTGGGAAGCCGCGCGTCAGCTGGCAAGCGGCGCCATCATCCTTTCGCTTGAGCCGGGATCGGTCGCGTTCGAACTTTCCGGCCATGTCGCGGCGCTCGCGGCCCGCCACGGTTGAAGGGCCGGTAAAAGCAGGCTTTGCCTAGCCCGGAACAGCCGCTAGGGAAGGGCTCATGCCGCGACCCTATACGATCACCACCGCCATCAGCTATCCCAACGGCCGTCCCCATATCGGCCATGCCTATGAAGTGATCGCGACCGACGCGATCGCCCGTTTTCAGCGGATGATGGGCCGCGACGTGTTCTTTCAGACGGGAACTGACGAACATGGGCTGAAAATGGCCCAGGCCGCCCGCGCGCGCAACATGGAGCCGCGCGCCCTTGCCGACGAAATGTCGGGATATTTCAAGGAGATGAACGACAGGCTGAACATCAGTCATGATCGCTTCATCCGCACCAGCGAACCGGATCACCATCGTGCCAGCCAGGCGCTCTGGCAAGCGATGGAGGCTAATGGCGACCTCTATCTCGGCCGCTATGAAGGCTGGTATTCCGTCCGTGACGAAGCCTTTTACGACGAAAAGGAACTGGTGAGCGGAGAGGGCGATCAGAAGCTCTCGCCGCAGGGCACGCCGGTCGAATGGACGGTCGAGGAAAGCTGGTTCTTCCGCCTGTCCGCCTACCAGCAAAGGCTGCTGGACCTCTACAACAGCCAGCCGGACTTCATCCAGCCCGACAGCCGCCGAAACGAGATCATGCGCTTCGTCGAAGGCGGACTCAGCGACCTCAGCATTTCGCGCACCAGCTTCGACTGGGGCGTGAAAGTGCCGGGCAGCGAAGGCCATGTCATGTATGTGTGGGTCGACGCGCTGACCAATTACCTGACGGGCTGCGGCTATCCCGATGATGCCGGACGCATGGCGCGCTACTGGTCCGAAGGCGGCGATATCACGCATGTCATCGGCAAGGATATTGTGCGTTTTCATGCGGTTTACTGGCCAGCCTTCCTTATGAGTGCGAAGTTGCCTCTCCCGCGCCGGATCTTCGGCCATGGCTTCCTTCTCAACCGGGGAGAGAAGATGTCGAAGTCTGTCGGCAATGTCGCCGATCCGATGGAATTGGCCGATCGCTTCGGGGTGGACCAGCTACGCTATTTCCTGCTGTCCGAAGTCACCTTCGGCAATGACGGCAGCTATAGCGCCGAAGCGATCGTGGCCCGGTCCAACAGCGATCTTGCCAATAGTTTCGGCAACCTCGCCCAGCGGACCCTGAGCTTCATCGCCAAGAATCTGGACGGCCGCCTGCCGCAGCCCAAGCCGCAGGATGCCGACACGGAGTTGCTCGTTACGGTTCGGCAAGCTGCCACGGCGTTCCAACAGGCCATGTCCGATCTCGCGCCCTCGGTAGCGATCGAGGCCTGGATACGCGCCGTGTTCGCCTGCAACGCCTATATCGACGCGCAGGCCCCATGGGCGCTTCGCAAGACCGATCCCGCACGGATGGAAGCGGTGCTGGCGACGCTCTACGATGCGATCGCCAGCCTCGCCATCATGATCCAGCCGGTCATCCCCGCCAGCGCCACGGCGCTGCTCGACCAGATGGGCGTGGCCGCCGACCGGCGCGGCTATGACGTCATCGGGACTGATTGGTACACGCAGTTGCGCGGCAGCGGCTTTGCGCTCAGCGCGCCCAAACCGCTATTCCCTCGCCTGGAACTTGCGGAAGCGGACGCCTGAACGATGCTGATCGACAGTCATTGCCACTTGAATTACAAGGGCTTGATCGAAGATCAGCATAATGTGCTTGAACGCGCTCGCGCTGCGGGCGTAGACCTGATGCTCAACATCGCCACGCGTGAAAGCGAGTGGGATGATGTGCTCGGCACGGCTTTGCGGGAACCCGACGTGTGGGCGACGGTGGGCATTCATCCGCATGAAGCCGATGAACATCCGCATATCGACACGGCCAAGCTGATCGATCGCGCCGCCCATCCGCGTGTCGTGGGGATCGGCGAAACCGGGCTCGATTATTATTACGACCATAGCGACCGCGATCGGCAGCGGCGCAGCTTCCGCTCGCACATCGCGGCGGCGCGCGAAACCGGCCTCCCGCTGATCGTCCATACCCGCGATGCAGAGGAAGACACGCTCGCCATATTGCGGGACGAAATGGGGCAGGGGGCCTATAGCGGCGTCATCCATTGCTTCACCGCCAGCGGCGCGTTCGCCGATGCCGCCCTCGATCTGGGCCTCTATATCAGCATTTCAGGCATAGTGACGTTCAAGAGCGCGAAGGACTTGCAGGAAACCGCCGCTCGCCTGCCGCTGGACCGGCTGCTGATCGAAACGGACTCGCCCTTCCTCGCCCCGGTCCCGCACCGCGGCAAGCCGTGCGAGCCTGCCTATGTCGCTGATACGGCCCGCTTTCTGGCCATTCTGCGCGGCGAGGATGTGGAGCAACTGGCACAGGCCACTTCGGACAATTTCCGCGCCCTGTTCAGCAAGATCAATGGGTTCAGCAAGATCGATGGGCCTGCCTGATCGATGGGGCTGAAGGTCACCATATTGGGCTGCGGCACATCGTCGGGCGTGCCCCGGATCGGCAATGATTGGGGAAGCTGCGACCCGCAAGAACCGAAAAACCGCCGCACCCGCGTCTCCATCCTGGTCGAAAGCCCGTCCACCCGCCTGCTGGTCGACACCTCGCCGGACATGCGGGCGCAATTGCTGGCCGCCGATGTGATTCAGATCGACGCGATCCTGTGGACCCATGATCATGCCGATCATTGCCACGGCATCGATGATGTGCGTCAGCTTTACCATCACCGGCGCAGCCCCGTTCCCGGTTATGCCCGCCGCCAGACGCTCAAACTGCTGGCGGAGCGCTTCGCCTACGCATTCGAAGGGCGGCAGGGCTATCATGCGACGATAGAGCCGCATGTCCTGCCCGATGGGTTGCGGATCGGCGACATCGACATCGCCTGCACGGATCAGCCCCATGGCGAGATCTACTCGACCGGCTTTCGCTTCACCCATGGCGGCCGCTCGGTCGGCTATGCGACGGATTTCCACGCGCTCACGCCGGAAATGATCGCCTTATATGACGGCCTTGACCTCTGGGTGGTGGACGCCCTGCGCGAAAAGCCGCATCCCACTCATCCGCATCTGGCGCTGACGCTTGACGCCATAGCGGCGTTGAGTCCGGCGCGATCGCTGCTTACCCATATGGACCAGAGCATGGACTATGCCACGCTCCGCCGCTCACTTCCCGCTGGCGTGGAGCCGGCCTATGACGGCATGGTGATAGAGCTGGACGAGGCGAGGCGGCAGGGCTGATGGACATGAGCGGCGATCAGGCGATGTCCAGCCTCTGGTATGTTCTGGCGCTCGTTCTGGTCGGCTCGGCCCTTCTGGCGCGGCGCTTGCCCATGGCCGGGCTTCTGCGCATGGCCATGTTCTGGGCCGTCATCTTCGCCGTGCTGCTCCTGCTGTTCAAGCTGGGCGAACGCAGCGGCCTCTTCTCTCAAACGGCGAGGGAAGGGGGGCCGGTTCCCGCTGCTTCGGATCAGGCCGTTCCCACGTCTCCGCCAGCGACGCGTGCGGAAGGGCGGACGCTGCGGGTTCCCATGGCGCCCGATGGCCATTTCTGGGTGGAAGCCACCGTCAACGGCACGCCTGCGCGCTTCCTGATCGACAGCGGCGCGAGCGTCACCGCCTTGTCCGTCTCCTCCGCCCGTGCCGCCGGCCTGAACTTCGACCTGAATGCGCCGGGCGTATCCATGATCACCGCCAATGGCCGGATCGCGGCCCAGCGCGCCTCCGTCTCGACCCTCGCCATCGGTCCGATCCGCGCCAGCGATCTCGACATCGTCGTGTCGCCCGCCTTTGGCGAGGTGAATGTGATCGGCATGAACCTGCTCTCGCGCCTTAAAAGCTGGGGCGTGCAGGATGGCGAAATGGTGCTGACGCCATGACGGCGCCGCTCGCCCACCGGCCGCCGACCCAGCGGGAACGGTTGAAGGCGATCATCGGCGGGTCGGCGGGCAATCTGGTTGAATGGTATGACTGGTACGCTTACGCTGCCTTCACCCTTTATTTCGCGCCGCATTTCTTCCCCAGCAATGATCGCACCGCCCAGTTGCTTGGCGCGGCGGGCATTTTCGCGGTCGGCTTCCTGATGCGGCCGATCGGGGCATGGATGATGGGCGTCTATGCGGACCGGCATGGCCGCAAGAGCGGGCTCACCCTGTCCGTCGCGCTGATGTGCGCGGGGTCGCTGCTGATCGCGGTCACGCCGGGCTATCCGGTCATCGGCGTTGCAGCGCCTCTGCTGCTGGTGCTCGCCCGCCTGATGCAGGGTCTGTCGATCGGCGGAGAATATGGAGCAAGCGCCACCTATCTGTCGGAAATGGCGGGACGGCAGAGGCGGGGGTTCTTCTCCAGCTTTCAATATGTTACGCTGATCGCTGGCCAGCTTGTGGCAATTTGCGTCCTGCTGATCCTGCAAGCCTTGCTCAGCGAGACTCAATTGGAATCCTGGGGATGGCGCATCCCGTTCCTGATCGGCGGAGCGCTGGCGGTCGTCGTCTTCTGGCTGCGGCGGGGGCTTGCCGAAACGCAAAGCTATGCCGTCGCACGCGCGGCGGAAGCGCCCAAGTCCGGCTTCGTGGAACTGGTCACCAGGCATCCGCGTGAGACGCTGACGGTGATGCTGCTGACTGCAGGCGGCACCATCGCTTTCTATGCCTATTCCATCTACATGCAGAAATTCCTGGTCAATACCAGCGGCCTCAGCCGTGAAGTCTCTTCGCAAATCAATGGTATAACCCTGTTCTTTTTCATGCTTTTGCAACCGGTTGCAGGCATGCTGTCCGACCGGATCGGACGAAAGCCGCTGATGATCGGGTTCGGCATAGCGGGCGTGCTGTTCACCTATCCGATCTTTGCGACCCTAGCCGTAACCCGCGATCCGCTGGTCGCCGGAATGCTCGTGATGGCCGGGCTGGTCATCGTCACAGGCTATACGTCGATCAACGCGGTCGTGAAGGCGGAGCTGTTTCCGGCGCATATCCGCGCGCTGGGCGTGGCGCTACCTTATGCCCTGGCCAACACGATCTTCGGCGGCACGGCGGAATTCGTCGCGCTTTATTTTAAGCAGCTCGGCATCGAGCAGGCATTCTACATCTACGTGACGGTGATGATCGCCATTTCGCTGCTCGTCTATATCCGCATGCGGGATACGCAAAAGCACAGCCGCATCCTGGAAGACTGATGTTGGATTTAACATAATATATATTATCGGACTTTTCGATTTATGGCAGGGCGGTCATTCTCCCTCCTGAAACTACTCTACCCCAGACCATTATTCCGGGTTTGCCCATGCCGTCCAATGCCCATCCAAGTCCCGCCGACATCATGCCGCTCGCCAAAGTCATGGCGCGCCTTCGCGACCCGGACACGGGTTGCCCGTGGGACATAGAGCAGGATTTCTCCACCATCGCGCCCTATACGATCGAGGAAGCCTATGAGGTCGCCGACGCCATCGAGCGCGACGACATGGCGGCGCTGCGCGACGAACTCGGCGACCTTCTGCTCCAGGTCGTGTTCCACAGCCGCATCGCCGAACAAGCCGGCTATTTCACTCTTCAGGATGTGATCGACGGCATCACCGAAAAGATGATCCGCCGCCATCCCCATATTTTCGGCGATGGCGTAGCCCGCGAAGACGGTCATGGCCGCTGGGAAGACATAAAGGCCGCCGAACGCGCCGGGAAGGACGCTGACCAGAGCGCTCTCGCCGGTGTCGCCAAGGCCCTGCCAGCCCTGTTGCGCGCCGAAAAGATCCAGAAGCGCGCTGCCCGGACCGGCTTTGACTGGCCTGATATTCAGGGCGTCGTGGCCAAGATCGAGGAAGAACTGCAAGAGGTTCATGAGGCCGCTTCTCCTGATGAGCATCATGAGGAAATCGGCGACCTGCTTTTCTCTGTGGTCAACCTCGCGCGCCATTGGAAGGTTGACGCCGAAGCCGCCCTGCGCACCGCAACCGCCAAGTTCGAGAAGCGGTTCCGAACCATGGAAGATATCGCCGGAGAGGCATTTCCCGGCCTGTCGCTGGAGGATAAGGAAGCCTTGTGGAAACAGGCCAAACGGCGGCAGACCCCGGACTAAGGCTCGTCCCCGTCCTCGGCCTTCGGCCCGCCGCGCTTGAGAAACCGTGCGAGGGCGGAGTCGGAGAGGCGCACATCCACCAGCATCTCCCCCTGCTCGGCCGTGCTTCCGATCACTTCGCCATGCTCATGCAACCACGCCAGCGCCGCGCCGTCGGACAGCGGCACATGCAAGCGATGCACTTGCGCGCCAGCCGTCAGCCTTTTGCTGATCGCCCGTTGCAGATCGTCGACGCCCTGCCCGGTAATCGCTGACAGGATCACCACATCATCCCGGCGCGCCGCCAGTTCGCGCAGATGGTCCGCAGCCTCCGCATCCAGCAGGTCGAGCTTGTTCCATGCCTCGATGATCGGCGGTGGTTCGTCCCCCTCGCCGCCTTCCAGAGCGCCCTCGCCCGCCACGCCCAGCTCGCTCAGCACGTCCATCACATCATCCCGCTGCGCCTCGCTGTCGGGATGAGCAATATCGCGGACATGGATGATGAGGTCGGCCGAAAGCACTTCCTCCAGCGTCGCGCGGAACGCCGCGATCAGCTGCGTAGGCAGGTCCGAAACGAAGCCCACCGTGTCGGACAGGATCGCCTTGTCCAGGCCCGGCAGGGCGATCTGCCTCATGGTCGGGTCCAGCGTGGCGAACAGCAGGTCTTCCGCCATGACGTCAGCGCCGGTCAGCCGGTTGAACAGCGTGGACTTGCCCGCATTGGTATAGCCGACCAGCGCGATGACCGGCCAGGGCGCGCGCTGCCGCCGGGCGCGGTGAAGGCTGCGCGTGCGCGTGACCTGATCCAGTTCGCGGCGGATCTTGGCCATGCGGTCGCGGATCATCCGCCGGTCGGCTTCGATCTGGGTTTCGCCAGGACCGCCCAGAAAGCCGAAGCCGCCGCGCTGCCGTTCCAGGTGGGTCCAGCTGCGCACCAGCCGCCCGGCCTGATAGTCGAGATGGGCCAGTTCGACCTGCAACCGCCCTTCGTTCGTCGCGGCCCGCTCGCCGAAAATCTCCAGGATCAGGCCGGTGCGATCGATCACCTTGGTGGAGGTCGCCTTCTCCAGATTGCTCTGCTGCACGGGGCTCAAAGCATTGTCGACGATGACCAGTTCAGCATCCTCGGCTTCGGCCAGCGCCGCGATCTGCTCGACCTGTCCGCTGCCGAACAGCGTCGCAGGCTTGCGGTCGCGGACGCGGAAGGCCTGCGCCGCACGCACATCGATGCCGATGGCGAGCGCCAGCCCCCTCGCCTCCTCCAGCCGCGCATCGCTGTCGCGCCTTTCGGCGCCATGGGTTTCCGCGCGCACGACGATCGCCCGCGCGCCGCGCGTTACCTCATCTTCCGAATCGCGATTGAAGACAGCCATGACCGCTTAACGCCTCAGCCGCCCATGCGCTTCACCGGAGGGCGGCGGAAAGCGGCAAAAGCTCAATCCTCGTCCTCGCCCTCACCACTCAGGTCGAGCGCATGCAGAGGCTGAACCGTCGAAATGGCGTGCTTGTAGACCAGCTGCACCATCCCGTCGCGCTCCAGCAGCATGCAGAACAGGTCGAACGCGGCGATCTCGCCCTGCAACATCACGCCATTGACCAGGAACATGGTGACCGGGCTGTTCGACTTGCGCACGGCGTTCAGGAAGATTTCCTGCAACAGCTTGCCCCTGCCGTTCCCGTCGCCAATCTTGCGCAGATCGGTCAGGTCCATAGGCTGAGCGGGCATGACGGTGGAGATGGCATGCTTGTAGACCAGCTGCGACTGCCCGTCGCGGCGCAGCAGCACGGAAAAATTGTCAAACCAGGTGATGATGCCCTGCAACTTCACGCCCTTGACCAGGAACATGGTCACAGGGGTCTTGGTCTTGCGCAGGTTGTTCAGGAAAATATCCTGAAGATTGTTCATCTTATCGGCCATGGTGATCACCAGTCCTTATTGGCGGGACGTTACCCGCTCTCGCACCCCTAGGCAGGGTGTCTTGCCTGCTCCCGCCAGCCGGAAGCGAATGGAACCTACCGCAATTGCGAAGGGGCGTCCATGCCCCTCATGTGCAATCGCCTGTTCGTCTTGGTCAACTGTCCTTGCCGTCCGTGATGCCCAGCAGCTTGAGCTTCCGGTGAAGCGCCGACCGCTCCATTCCAATGAACGTGGCCGTGCGCGAGATGTTTCCTGAAAAACGCCGTATCTGGATGCGCAGATATTCCCGTTCGAAACTTTCGCGCGCCTCGCGCAGGGGCGCGCCCATGATGGCGGACTGGCCGATCCCCTCGCCGCCGCCATTGCTGGTCAGCTCGCCCGGCAGCATGTCCAGTTCGATGCGGCCGATCCGCTCGCCCGGCGCCAGGATCATGGTGCGCTCGATGACGTTGCGAAGCTGGCGGACATTGCCGGGCCACTCGTTCGCCTGCAAAGCCGCCATGGCGTCACTGGCGATCTCTGGCGAAGGAACCCGGCGGTCGGCGGCAAAGCGCGCGAGATAATGTTCGACCAGCGGCGGAATGTCGTCCCGCCGCTCGGCGAGCGAGGGAATGACCAGCGGCACGACATTGAGCCGGTAGAACAAATCCTCGCGGAAGCGCCGCTCCTCGATCTCCACCGTCAGGTCGCGGGCGGTGGAGGAAATCACCCGCACATCCACCTTCACCTGCCGCTGCCCGCCGACGCGCGTAAAGCTCTGGTCCGTCAGCACCCGCAGGATTTTGCCCTGGGTGGTCAGCGGCATGTCCGCGATCTCGTCCAGATAGAGCGTGCCGCCATGCGCCTGCTCCAGATAGCCCGGCCGCACCAGTCCGCTTGGGTCCTCGACGCCGAACAGTTCCTCCTCCACGCGATCGGGGTCCATGCGCGCGGCGGCGACGATGATGAAGGGCGCATCGGCCCGCCCGCTCCAGCTATGAAGCATGCGCGCCGCCACTTCCTTGCCCACCCCCGCAGGACCGGAGATGAGCACGCGGCTGCCCGTGCCCGCGACCTTCTTGATCGTCGCGCGGACGGCGTTGATGGCCGCCGACGTGCCGGTCAGCTCGTCATCCTGGCCAAAGCGCGCGCGCAGCACCTGATTTTCCCGCCGCAACCGCTCCGTCTCGGTCGCGCGCGACACCAGGTGGATCAGCCGGTCCGCCTCGAACGGCTTTTCGATGAAATCCGCCGCGCCCTTGCGGATCGCCGCCACCGCCGTATCGATATTGCCGTGGCCGGAAATCATCAGCACGGGAATGGTGGCGTCCCGCCGTTTGATTTCATCGAGCAGTTCCAGCCCGTCCAGCTTGGACCCCTGCAACCACACGTCCAGCAGCACCAGCGATGGGCGGCGCGCATCCAGCGCCTCGATCGCGCTGTCGCTGTTGGCGGCGGTGCGGGTGGTGAAGCCCTCATCCTCCAGCACGCCCGCGACCAGATCGCGAATGTCTTCCTCGTCGTCGACTACCAGAATATCAAGCGCCATTGGCTGTCACTTTTCCCTTGGGCAAGGTCAGGACTTGCCCTTCTTCCAATTTTTCGAGCGCGCCCACGGGGAAACGAAGACTGACGCAAGTGCCGCCGCCTTCCACATCCTCCAGGCGGATTTCGCCCATATGTTCCTCGACGATCTTCTTGACGATCGCCAGGCCCAGACCCGTGCCCTTGGTGCGGGTGGTCATATAGGGTTCCAGCACGCGCTCCCGCTCCGGCGGTAATCCTATACCATCGTCGCGCACCTCGATCAGCAGATTGGCGTCCTGCCGCCGCATCGTCATGCGGACATGCCCGCGCGCCGCGTCGGGCGCGGGATCGGGCTTGGGCTCGATCGCCTCGACGGCATTCTTGACGATGTTGGTCAGCGCCTGCCCCAGCTGACGCCGGTCGCACACCAATTCCATATCGGGTTCGTCCGCGTGGAATTCAAATCGGATGTCCGGGTGCGCCACTTCATGCAGGAACAGCGCATGGCGGGCAATGTCGCCCACCGCCTCGCGCCGGAACACGGGCTTGGGCATCCGGGCGAAGGAGGAAAATTCGTCCACGATGCGCCGCAAGTCGCCGACCTGGCGCACGATCGTCCCGGTCAGCCGGGCGAAGGTGCTCTTGTCGCTGGTGACCTCATCGGCATAGCGGCGCTGCAATCGCTCGGCGGCCAGCTGGATCGGCGTCAGCGGGTTCTTGATCTCATGGGCGATCCGCCGCGCGACGTCCGACCAGGCCGCCCGGCGCTGGTCCGAAAGCTGCTGCGTGATGTCGTCAAAGGTCAGGATGTGGCGCGACGCATCCTCGGACACCTTGACGGCAAGGGTCCGCACTTCCCCATGCGCCCGCGTCTGAACGATCCCCGCATCCTCCTCCGACGCGATCAGCGCCGCGAGTTCGGGCGAAACGTCGCTCAGCGGCTGGCCCACCGGATCGTCCCCATCCTTGACCAATATCGCCGCCGCGGAACTGTTGAGGAGCAGGATGATGCCATCGCGATCGACCGACAGCACGCCAGCCGACACGCCGGACAGGATCGCTTCGATAAAGGCGCGGCGCTCGTCAAGCTGGCTGTTGGCGGCCACCAGCGCGCCGGTCTGCGCCTCCAGCCGCTGGGTCATGCGGTTGAACGCCGACGCCAGCGTGCCGATCTCGTCCCGCGATTGCGGGCTGGTGACGCGCGCGGACAGGTCGCCTGCCGTGATGCGCCGGGCCGCCGTCACCAGTTCGTTCACCGGCCGCACCATCCAGTCGGCGACCGTCAGCGCGATATAGACCGCGATGCCGACCAGCAGCAGCGACCCGACGAACAAGGCGACGTTGAAGCGCAACTGCAAGGCGCGCGATTGCGCCGCGAAAATGTCATAGTCGGACAGGACTTTCTGCGCCCGCTCGACATTGCTGAACGCCGTGGAGCCGGAATCGCGCGTCGCATAGAGATAGATTTTCGCGCCCGGATACAGCAGCGTCACCGCCTCGATCTGCGTGGGCTTGGCCGCGACGACGACATTCTCCCCAGCGTTCAGCCGCCGGATGACCTCTTGCGAGAGCATTTCGGACGCGGGGCGGCTGTCGGGATCGACCGTCGCCGCCGTGCGCGCCACGCCGTCCTTGCCCACCTCGATAATGGCGGAGCGGTTGAGCTTCCGCGTGACGACCTGATAGATATAGCCCTCGGCAAAGCGCGGGCTCGATACCTTGGACTGGGACAGGTAATCGCGCAGGTCGCTCGCCATGGTGACGGTCTCGTCGCCGACCTCGCGCAGATTCTGTTCATAATAGCCGCGCGCCAGATCGCTCGCATTCTGCAACATGGTCCGCGCGCTGTCGGAAAACCAGAATTGCACGCCATATTGGAACAGCAGCGACGCGAAGATCACGACCAGCAGCATCGGCACGCTGGCGACCAGCGAGAATATGGCGACCAGCCGCACATGCAATTGCCCGTCGCTGCCGATCGCTGATTGAGCGGCGCGGCGGCGGGCGACGCGCCGCCCCAGCAGCACCAGCAGCGCGATCGCCGGGACCAGGTTGCACACCAGCAGCAGCGCGACGATGGGCGGCGTCAGCAGCGTGTAGGATTGCCCCTGCCCCGACAGCAGGAAATAGGTAAGCCCGGCGGTTCCCAGGAACAGCAGCAGCGTCGCCGCTTCCACCAGGGAAGCAAGCCGCCGCCGCAAGAAGGGCGGGACGATCTTCTTCCATGTCCGGCCCCGGCGGGGCAGAGTCACTGCGCCTTCCATAGTTGCTTTGTTACAACAATGCAGTGCTCGATCAAACACAGTAATCGTACCGGCCTGTCCTCCTGCCGGACAAGGCGTGCGCTTCGCCTCGCCGCCATCATTCCGCCACGCGCAGTTGCAGCGGGTCGAGCCCATAGTCGGTCAGCTTCTTGCGAAGCGTGTTCCGGTTGATGCCCAGCAGGCCCGCGGCGCGGATCTGATTGCCGTCCACGCTCGCCAGCGTTTCCTGAAGCAGGATCGGCTCGACCAGGGCAAGAAGGTCATCGTGCAGCGCTCTGTTGGGCTGGCCGATGCCGATCCCAAGCTGCCGCTTGGCCCATTCGCGCACCGCCTGGCCAAGCTGGTCGGCGGGCGCGGCATGATCGGCGGGCACCATGTCCAGCGGCAGGCTGTTTCGCAATACATCCGCCGCGATCACATTCTCGCGGCTCAGCACCGCAAGCCGCTGCATCAGATTCTGCAATTCCCTGACATTGCCGGGCCAGTGATAGGCCATCAGCAATTGCGCGGCATCGTCCGACAGCGCCTTGCGTGGCAAGCCTTCCAGCGCCGCGCGGTCAAGGAAATGGCGGGCCAGCAGGATGACGTCCTCCCGCCGCTCGCGCAGCGCTGGGAGCGCGATCGGAACGACGTTGAGGCGGTAATACAGGTCCTGCCGGAACCTGTTCTCCTCGATCAGCTTGGGCAGGTCCTTGTTGGTGGCGGCGATGATGCGGACGTTGACCCGCACCGGCTTCGATCCGCCGACTGTCGTCACCTCACCCGATTGCAGGACACGCAACAGCCGCGTCTGCGCCTCCATCGGCATGTCGCCAATCTCGTCCAGGAACAGCGTGCCGCCCTGCGCCTGCTCGAACTTGCCAGCGGTGCGCGCCTGCGCGCCGGTGAAGGCGCCCTTTTCATAACCAAATAGTTCTGCTTCGATCAACTCACGCGGAATAGCCGCCATGTTGATCGCGACAAAGGGCTTGGTCCGCCGCTGGCCCAGGCTGTGAATGGCCTCCGCGACCAGTTCCTTGCCTGTCCCCGATTCCCCCAGCACCAATATACTTAAGTCATTAGAAAGGACCCGCGCGATGGTGCGATAGACCTCCTGCATCGCCGGTGATCGCCCCACCAGAGGCAGTCCGTCATGCGGCAATCCGGTCGCGCCATCCTCACCCTCCTGCGCCTTGCCCGTGCCCAGCGCATCCCCGACCGCCCGCGCCAGTTCGTTCAGGTCGAACGGCTTTGGAAGATATTCGAACGCCCCCTTCTCCGTCGCGCGGATCGCCGTGTTCAGCGTATTCTGGGCGGACAGCACGATGACGCTAAGGTCGGGCTTGCGCTCCAATATCTCGGCAACCCCGTCCAGCCCGTCGCCATCGGGCAGCATGACGTCCGTGATCAGAACGTCGGGCGCGAAGCTTTCCAGCAGCGCCCCGCGCTCCTTGATGGAGGAAGCCGTCTTGACCTTATGCCCCTGCCGCCGCAGCGCCTCACCCACGACGACGCAGATCGCCGGATCATCGTCCACCACCAAAATGGCGCCCGTCGCGCTCATCATCCCATCCCCATCGGCAGCAGGATGCGGAAGGTGGATTCGCCCGCTTCCTGATCCCGCGAATATTGAACGAAACCATTCATGTCCCGCACCAGCTTGTCGACCAGCGCCAGGCCCAGGCCCTGGCCGTCGCGCTTGCCCGTGATGAACGGGTTGAACAGGTGATCAAGGATATGGTCCGGCACGCCCGGTCCATTGTCGATGATCAATATCTCAATGGGCAGGACGGCGCTCCCCTTGCCCTCCCCCATCACCACCGACACGCCATGCCGGAAAGCCGTTTCGACCCGGATGCACCCATCGTCGACATGCTCCAGGGCCTCCGCCGCATTCTTGATGAGGTTGATCATCACCTGAACCAGCGCGTCATCATTGATGATGGCGAACGGCAATGACGGGTCATAACGTCTTATGATCTTGACGTCCTTGGCAAAGCCCGCCGCCGCTATATTGGCGGCGCGATCGATCAGCGGATAGATGTTCCCCGGCCTGCATTCCAGCGTCCGGTCCGTCGTGAAATCCTGCATCCGGTCGATCAGCGCGGCGATGCGGTCGACCTCATTGCAGATCAGCTGGGTCAATGTCGTGTCATGGCCATTATTGCCCGATTCCAGCAACTGCGCCGCGCCGCGTATGCCGGACAGGGGGTTCTTGATCTCATGAGCAAGGATGGCCGCCGCGCCGATCGCCGACCGTGCGCCGCCGGTCGTGCCGCGATGCCCGATCTTGCGCGCCTGGCTTTGCGCATGGATGGAAACGATGCGCCATCCCTCATGGTCGATGATCGGCGCGATCATCAGGTCGACCTCCATTTCGGCGGTCCGCCCGGCATGAACCTTGATGTCATAGGCGGCGATCGGCTTGTTGCTGTGCCATATGTCGAAACGCGCACCCGCTTCGGCCATCCTGATGGTGCGCGTGATGTCGCTGCCAACGATCGCGGACCGCGCCATGTTGAGTAGCGTTTCGGCACGTACATTGGCGTCGGCAATGCGGTTGTCCGGGCCGACCACCAGCGTCGCCACCGGAAGCGCCGTCATCAGTTCCGGCAGAGACGGCCCATCGGACTGGGCGCGAAAGGATGGCGTGGCAGTTGACGCCACCGTCATGCCGCCTTGCGCGTTTCCGCCGGGCCTTCCTGTTCGATCAGCGGTTCATAGAAACGGGCGAGCATCTCCAGCACCACATCGCCGTCCGGCTCCTGATTGACGGCGTTGCGGAACTCCGCCGATCCCGGCAAGCCCTTGGTGTACCAGCCGATATGCTTCCGGGCCATGTTCACGCCGGTCATGCCATCATAATGGTCGAGCATCGCACGATAATGTTCCGTAATCACGCCATATTGTTCAGCCAGCGAAGGATCGCCAAGCTTCTGCCCTGTGCGGAACCACTGCATCACCTGACCGATCAACCAGGGGCGTCCATATGCCCCGCGCCCGATCATCACGCCATCCGCGCCGCTCTGCTCCAGCGCGGTTTCAGCATCCTCTATCGAGCAGATGTCGCCATTGACGATGACCGGCAGGCTGACCGCTTCCTTGACGCTGCGGACGAAAGCCCAATCGGCGCTGCCCTTGTACATCTGGCAGCGGGTCCGGCCGTGCACGGTGATCATCTTCGCGCCCAGATCTTCGGCGATGCGCGCCAGTTCGGGGGCGTTCAGGCTGGCATGGTCCCAGCCCATTCGCATCTTGACCGTGACCGGCACGTCAACAGCGTCCACCGTCGCCTTGATCAAGGCCGCAGCCAGGGGAAGGTCGCGCATCAATGCGCTGCCCGCGTCGCCATTCACGACTTTCTTCACCGGGCAGCCCATGTTGATATCGATGATCGCCGCGCCACGATCGGCGTTCAGCTTGGCCGCCTCCGCCATTTCGGTGGGAGAGCATCCGGCAAGCTGCATCGAAACCGGTTCTTCCACCGGATGCCAGGCCGCCTTTTGCAGGGACTGGCGCGTTTCCCGGATCATGGCGGCGGTCGCGATCATCTCCGTCACGTTGAGGCCTGAGCCATAGCGGCGCACGAGCGTACGGAACGGCATGTCGGTGACGCCGGTCATGGGGGCCAGTATCACTGGCATGTCGATCGTCACGGGACCGACCTTAATCGGGGAAAGTCTGCGCATCACCACATCTGCCTAAAAAACAGGCAGGCCTTAGCGGAAAAGCGCACCGGCGGCAAGCAAGCTGGGTCTGGCGGACCGCCCGCCCCTCCGCTACAGGCCGCGCCATGATGAAGATCAAGCATGGCGTCGTGGCGCTACTCGTGGCGGCGGGTCAGGGAAGCCGCGCGGGCGGCGACATGCCCAAGCAGTTCCGGCAGATCGCGGGCAAGCCGGTGCTTGCCCATGCCGTCGATGCGCTCGCTGCCCATGCCCCGATCGACGCCATCCTGCTGGTGGTGGGCGCTGGGCAGGAAGAGGCCGTACGCGCCCTGCTGCCCGGCCGCCCGATCGCCGGGATCGTCGCGGGCGCAGACAGCCGCCGGGGATCGGTTCGGGCGGGCCTTGAAGCCATGGCCGCATCGGGAGGAGCGGAACGCGTCCTCATTCACGATGCCGCCCGCCCTTTCCTGCCGGGCGAGGTGATCGATCGACTCCTGTCCGCACTCGACCTTCATGCCGGAGCCGTCCCGGCTCTGCCTGTCGCCGATACGCTGGTCAGGGGCGATGAAGGCCGCGCCGGGCCGGTCGTGGACCGCAGCGCCCTTTTCCGCGTGCAAACGCCCCAAGCCTTCCACTTCGATGCGATACTCGCTGCCCATCGCAGATGGGACGAGGACCGCGAAGCTACCGACGATGCCCAGATGCTGCGGGAACAGGGCCATGACGTCATCCTTGTCGAAGGCGATGAAAGGCTGGAGAAATTGACCTATCCTCAGGATTTCGCCAGGGCCGAAGCGCGCCTGTCCGCCCAGCGCACGACGCGCGTCGGCATGGGCTATGACGTCCATCGCCTTGCCGCTGGCGAGGAATTGTGGCTGGGCGGCGTGCGGATCGACCATGATCACGGCCTTGCCGGGCACAGCGACGCCGACGTCGCCCTCCATGCCATTGTCGACGCGCTGCTGGGAGCCTTGGCGGAGGGCGATATCGGCAGCCACTTCCCCCCATCCGATCCGCAATGGCGGGGAGCGGCCTCGTCCCGCTTCCTCGAATATGCCGCCGATCGTGTAACCGCGCGCGGAGGGCGGATCGAGCATATCGACCTCACTATCATCTGCGAAGCGCCCAAGATTGGGCCCCATCGCGATTCCATCCGTCAGCGCATCGCGGAGATACTCGCCATCGGCCTTGACCGGGTGAGCGTGAAGGCGACAACCACCGAACGCCTGGGTTTCACCGGCCGCCGCGAAGGCATTGCCGCGCAGGCGGTTGCAACCCTCGCCCTCCCCGCGCTATCCTGACCATTATGCCTGACAGCATCCTTCCCCCGCCGCTGGTCGATCTTGCCGAGCGCGTCATCATCGCCAACCGCCGCGCTGGCCGCACCATCGCCGTGGCGGAAAGCTGCACCGGCGGGCTGGTCTCGGCCGCGCTTACCGAAATCGCCGGTTCGTCCGACGTGTTCGAAGCGGGATTTATCACTTATTCCAACGATATGAAGAATGAGCTTCTCAAGGTCTCTCAGGATGTGCTGGAGACCTTCGGGGCTGTATCGATCGCGACCGCCTGGGCAATGGCGCAGGGGGCGCTGATCAAAAGCCATGCCAGCGTCGCCGTCGCCATCACGGGCATCGCCGGGCCGGGCGGTGGGTCGGAGCAGAAGCCCGTGGGCACGGTGGTGTTCGCGCGGGCCGAACGCGGCGCGTCACCGGATACCGTCCTTGCCGATATGCGGCACTTTGAAAATAATGGCCGCGGCGGCGTGCGCCTTCAGGCGGCGCTCTGCGCGCTGGAGCTTTTGCTGCCTGAATCTCCGTAAAGCTGCGCCGCCCGCGTTTCGAACGCGCCGATCATCTTGCGCAGCGCCTTGTCGAACATCTGCCCGGCCAGCATTTCGAACAGGCGGTTTTTGAACTCGAACTCGACTTCGAAATCCACCAGCGTCCCGCCCTTGCCATCGTCGCGGAAGCGCCATTCATTGTGCAGATGCTTGAGCGGACCCTCCAGATAATCGACCCGGACATAATCGGGCCGATGCTTGTGGACTCGGGAGGAAAAGCTTTCCTTGATGCCCTTGAACCCCACGATCATGTCCGCGACCATTTCAGCATCACTGTCTGACCGGACACGGATCGCGCTGATCCATGGCAGGAATTGCGGATAGGCCGCCACGTCCGACACCAGGTTGAACATCTGGTCCGGTGTATAAGGCAGAGGCCGCGTTTCGTGATGCTTCGGCATTGCGATCAGCGCGCCTGCTGTTTAGCCAGTTGTGTTTCACGCGCCGCCCGCATCTCGGCAAAATCCTTGCCCGCATGATAGCTGGAGCGCGTCAACGGACTCGACGCGACTTGCAGGAAGCCTTTCGCCCGCGCGATCGCGGCATAGGCGTTGAACGCCGCCGGGGCGACGAACTCCATTACCTTCGCATGCTTCGGCGTCGGCTGAAGATATTGGCCCATGGTCAGGAAATCGATGTCGGCCGATCGCATGTCGTCCATCACCTGATGCACTTCCAGCCGCTCCTCGCCCAGGCCCAGCATGATGCCGGACTTGGTGAAGATCGACGGGTCCAGTTTCTTCACCGACTCCAGCAGCCGCAGCGACGCATAGTAACGCGCGCCGGGGCGAATGGTGGGGTAAAGCCGCGGCACCGTTTCCAGATTATGATTATAGACGTCCGGCCGCGCGGCGACGATCATCTCGACCGCGCGCTCATGCTTGTTGCGGAAATCGGGGGTCAATATCTCGATCGTCGTGCCCGGCGTGGTCCGGCGCAGCGCCTCTATCACCTTCACGAACTGCAAAGCGCCACCATCGGGCAGGTCGTCACGGTCCACCGAGGTGATGACGATATGCTCCAACCCCATTTCCGCGCAGGCGTCGGCCAGATTCTGCGGCTCATTGGGATCGACCTTGCGCGGCATGCCCGTCTTGACGTTGCAGAAGGCGCAGGCCCGCGTGCACACGTCGCCCAGGATCATGACCGTGGCATGCTTCTTGGTCCAGCATTCCCCTATATTGGGACATGCCGCTTCCTCGCACACCGTCGCCAGCCCTTTTTCGCGCATCAGCTTGCGCGTCTCGTGGTAACCGGGGCTGACCGGCGCCTTCACGCGTATCCAGTCCGGCTTGCGGACGCGCTCGGGCTTCAGGGCGGCGTTCGGGACGACATCGTTCATGCGCCCCAGATAGCGATGCAAGCACGCTCTTGCCAGCCCCCAGATTGTCCGGCAGAGACTTGCCCATGACCGACTTTGCAGACATGCTCCAGGGCTACCGCCGCTTCCGCAACACTGGCTGGACGCAACAGCGCGGGCGATGGGACGAACTGAACGAAGGGCAGAGTCCCGGAGTCATGGTCATCGCCTGCTCCGACAGCCGCGTCGATCCGGCGCAGATCTTCGACACCCTGCCCGGCGAGATATTCGTCGTGCGCAACGTGGCCGCGCTGGTCCCGCCGTTTGAAACGACTCCGGGCCATCACGGTGTTTCGGCCGCCCTCGAATTCGCGGTTCAGGTCCTGAAGGTCCGGGAGATCGTGGTCATGGGCCATGGCAAATGCGGCGGCTGCAAGGCTGCGCTCAGCCAGGAATTGAAGGATGCGCCTCCGGGCGAGGGCGGCTTCATCCACAATTGGATCGACATGCTGGCCCCCGCGCGCGAAACGGTGATCAGCCGCTTTGGCGACGATCGCGGGCGCGACGCGCACCGGGCGATGGAACAGGAAGGCGTGAAGGTCAGCCTGGCCAATCTGCGCACCTTCCCCTGCGTGCGGTCCAAGGAACGTGCTGGCGAGTTGAAGCTGATCGGCGCCTTTTTCGCCATCGCTGACGGGCAACTGCATCTGCTGGACGAACAGAGCGGGAATTTCCATCCGGCGGCGCTGGAATCCGCCTGATGGCCTCGACGATCCCCAGCGGCAATGTGGCCCTGCTGATCGACGCCGACAACGCTTCCGCCGACCATTTCGACCCGGTACTGACGGTTCTGGCCGAACTCGGCACCGTCAACATTCGCCGCGCCTACGGTAACTGGAGCAAGCCCGCTCTCAAGGGATGGGCGCGCCAGGCCGTGACCCAGGCAATCGAAACGCAGCAGCAGTTCGACCTGACCAAGGGCAAGAACGCAACCGACATGAAGATGACGATCGACGCCATGGACCTGATGGCGGGCGGACGCGTCACCGGCTTCGGCCTGATGTCCAGCGACAGCGATTTCACGCCGCTCGTCACCCGGATACGCCAGGAGGGGATCGACGTATACGGCTTCGGATCGGAAAAGACGCCCGAAGGTTTCCGCCGCGCATGCACCCGCTTCATCGACGTGGCGGCGCTCGCCCGGTCGCTTGCCGAAACTGCCGGGCACCCCCTGCCGGACGTGACCGCCGCCGATCCCGCTTCCGCGCAGCCGGATGAAACAGCCAAGAGCGGCGTCAAGAAAGTGGATGATGAAGTCGTGCGGCTCCTGATCGAAGCCTATGACGCGGCCAAGCGCGACCAGAATGGCTTTGCAGCCCTGGGACCCGTTGGCCAGCGGGTCGGCAATCGCTCCAGCTTCGACGTGCGCAACTATGGCTTCAAACGGCTGTCCGACCTTGTGCAGGCCATCCCCAATTTCATCACGGAAACGCGTGAAAATGGCCAGACCTGGATCAAGCGGGTGCGTTGATGACCATGATCGCACGGCATCTGCTGATCACCGGCCAGGTGCAGGGCGTCTTCTACCGTAACTGGACCGTGCAGACCGCGCGCGATCTCAACCTTGCCGGATGGGTCCGTAACAAGGCGGACGGGCGAGTCGAAGCCTGGGTGGAAGGCACACCCGAAGCGGTCGAGCTATTCATTCAACGCGCCCACGAGGGGCCGCCCGCTGCGAGAGTCGCGAACATCGACTCCGCCGAAGTGGCGCCAGAGGGACTAACCACCTTCGATAAGCGTCCGACAGCCTAAGGGCGCGGCCAAGTATTCAATAAGACGCGCCGTCCATCAGACGCTTCAACTGCGCTACTGCATGCGCAGGAGTACCGCGCTTTTTTCCAAACCCGCCCCCGGTTCTGCAAACTCAGAAAGCGGGAAATGGGAAGAATAAGGCATCAATAAAAAAAAGGCCGATCCCGAAGGACCGGCCGGAAAGTTTTTAGGAGAGGATGCCTGAAAGGCCCTTCCTATGTGCGATGCAGCATTAAATTCCGCAAGTGCGAAAGCCGTTATCCGTGTTGCAATTTCTGCAACTGCTCGTGATATCAGCGAGTTAGCTTCTTATAGGCAAGGCTGGTCGGACGATCCGCCGCATCGCCCAGGCGACGGCGCTTGTCTTCCTCATACATTTCGAAATTGCCCTCGAACCATTCGACATGGCTGTTGCCCTCGAACGCCAGGATATGCGTGGCCAGACGATCGAGGAAGAAGCGGTCGTGGCTGATGACCACGGCGCAACCGGCGAAATTCTCGATCGCCTCTTCCAGCGCGCCCAGCGTTTCGACGTCCAGGTCGTTGGTCGGTTCGTCGAGCAGCAGCACATTGCCGCCCTTCTTCAGCATCTTGGCGATGTGGACGCGATTGCGCTCACCGCCCGATAGCTTGCCGACATTCTTCTGCTGGTCCTGCCCCTTGAAGTTGAAGGCGCCCACATAGGCGCGGGTCGACATATCGTGCCCGTTGACCTTCACATAATCCAGGCCATCGGACACTTCTTCCCAGACATTTTTCGACGGGTCCAAATGGTCGCGGCTCTGGTCGACATAGCCCAGGCGCACGGTCGAACCGACATCGATCTCACCCGAATCGGGCTGTTCCTGCCCGGTGATGATCTTGAACAGCGTTGACTTGCCTGCGCCGTTCGGTCCGATAACGCCGACGATGCCGCCCGGCGGCAGCGTGAAGGACAGATTCTCGAACAGCAGCTTGTCGCCATAGGCCTTGCTGATGTTCTTCGCCTCGATCACCTTGCCGCCGAGGCGTTCGGGCACCTGAATGACGATCTGCGCCTTGCCAGGGATGCGGTTCTCCTGGCTCGCGACCAGTTCCTCGAACTTCTTGATACGCGCCTTGGACTTGGTCTGCCGGCCTTTGACGCCAGCACGAATCCATTCCAACTCGTCCTTGATCGCCTTCTGACGGCCGGATTCCTCGCGGTCCTCCTGCTCCAGGCGCTTGGCTTTCTTCTCCAGATAGGTGGAGTAGTTGCCTTCGTACGGGAAATATTTGCCGCGATCGAGTTCCAGTATCCACCCGACCACATTGTCCAGGAAATAGCGGTCGTGGGTGATCATCAGCACCGCACCGGCATATTCCTTCAAGTGATTTTCCAGCCACTCGACGCTTTCGGCATCCAGATGGTTGGTCGGTTCGTCCAGCAGCAGGATGTCCGGCTTCTGGATCAGCAGGCGCGTCAGGGCGATGCGGCGTTTTTCACCGCCCGACAGATTGTCCACCGCCCAGTCCGAAGGCGGGCAGCGCAGCGCTTCCATCGCGATTTCAAGCTGGTTGTCGAGCGTCCAGCCGTCGACTGCGTCGATCTGCTCCTGCAACGACCCCATCTCTTCCATCAGCGCATCGAAATCAGCGTCTTCCGGCGGATCGGCCATGATCATGCTGATTTCGTTGAACCGATCGAGCTTGTCCGCGATCTCGCGCGCACCGTCCTTCACATTTTCAAGGACAGTCTTGGCAGGATCGAGCTGCGGCTCCTGCGGCAGATAGCCAACGGTGATATTCTCACCCGGCCATGCTTCGCCGGTAAAATCCTTGTCGATCCCGGCCATGATCTTCATCAGCGTGGACTTGCCCGCGCCGTTCGGGCCGACGATGCCGATCTTGGCGCCGCGGTAAAATTGCAGGTTGATGCCGTTGAGCACCGGCTTCTGGGCGCCGGGAAAGCTCTTGGTCATGTTCTTCATGACGAAGGCGTATTGGGACGAGGCGGACATGGCTTGAAGCAGCTCCGATGGGGTAAACAGGAAAATTTGGCCCGGAGTTAGCGAACGCCGCGCACGTTGGCAAATGGGTGATGGCCGGTTACACCATCATTCATGCAGAAAATCCGACCGTTTTCGCTGGTTATGCTGCTGCTGAGCGGCATGGCTGCCCCCTCCCTCGCGCGAGGCGCATCGGCCGATCCTGTCGAGGCGATTCGATCGGCCGCGCTGGCGGATCAGACGGCCTATGACTTCGTGGAGGGACTCACCACCGAAGTCGGCCCCCGCCCCGCAGGAACGCCGCAGGAGGCACGCGCCCGCGACTGGGCCGTGGCGCGATTGAAGGCGCTAGGCTTCTCGAACGTGCGCGCAGAATCTTACCGCATGCCGGTATGGGAGAGGGTGCGGGACGAAGCGCAGGTGCTGGCCCCCTTCCCCCAGAAGCTCGTGCTCGCCGCGCTTGGCAACAGCGCCTCCACGCCTGCCAAGGGTATCGAGGGCGAGGTCGCCTATTTCCCGTCACTGGCCGCGCTCGAAGCGGCTCCCGAAGGCAGCCTGAAGGGCAAGATCGCTTTCGTCAGCCATGCCATGCATGCGACGCAGGACGGATCTTCCTACGGCTATTTCGGCGCGGTCCGCCGTCAGGGGCCCAGCATCGCTTCCAAAAAGGGGGCAATCGCCATCCTGATCCGCTCGATCGGCACGGACAAGCATCGGCAGCCGCACAGCGGCGTCCAGATGTGGGCCGATGGCGTCAAGCCCATCCCGGCGGCGGCGCTCAGCATCCCGGATGCCGAACAACTCACGCGCATCATCTCCCGCGGACAGCCGGTGCGTATCCATCTGACGCTTATCTCCAGGATGCTCAAGGACCAGCCATCCGGCAATGTGATAGCGGAGATTCCCGGCAGCGACCCGGCCGCCGGACTCGTCCTCGCCGCCTGCCATCTCGACAGTTGGGATCAGGGCACCGGCGCGATCGACGATGCGTCAGGCTGCGGGATTATCGCTGCCGCGGCCCTGCATGCCGCCAAGACTGGAACACCCCGCCGGACCATCCGCCTGCTGCTTGCGGGCGCGGAGGAAGTCGGCGGAGACGGTGCCAGGGCCTATTTCGCCGCGCATGGCAGCGAACACCACGCCCTTGCCATGGAATCGGACTTTGGCGCCGATCGCATATGGCGCGTCGATTTCGGTCTTGGGAAAGGGCAGGAAGCGATTGCCCGGCGGATCGCAGACGCGCTTGCGCCATTGGGCATCGCGGCCAGCCGCGTCGCTGCGGGCGGCGGCGCGGATATAGAGCCTCTCGTGAAATCCGGCGTTCCGGTCATCGACCTTCAACAGGACGGCAGGCGTTATTTCGACATTCACCACACGCCGGACGATACGCTGGACAAGGTCGATCCAGCGCGATTGCAGCAGAATGTCGCCGCCTGGGCAGTTACTCTCCATTTGGCGGCGAACGCATCGGAATCACTAGCCAATAAGTGAACTTTTATTGTAGACAACGACCCGTCGCGTGATTCCGTCGCTTCACCGACGCAGAAAAGCATTGATTTGTGCAACGCACACGTTAATGCGGGTCGCTCGCGTAGGTGACGTCATGAACGGACCAACGCGGCAATATGCTATGGGAGCCGTACACAATGAAGAAGATCGCTGTTGTTTTCGCTTCGGCCGGCCTGATGGCCCTCGCCGCTTGCGGTGAGAAGCCGGCTAACGAGACCGCGAACGCTTCGAACGCTGTTGTCGAAAACGTCGTCGAAAACGCTGCCAACGCAGCCGACAACGCTGCCAACGCGGCTGACAATGCTGCTGACAACGCCGCGAACGCTGCTTCGAACGCCGCGAACGCCGCCGAATAATCTTCGCGTCAGCGAGATTTCCGAAGGGCGGGCCGTTTGGTCCGCCCTTCTTCGTTGTGGCGGGCGCATCCGTCAGCAACATGGATGGTGGGCCATTCCCGCCATCAACGCCGATTGACGGCAAGCCTCCTTCGCCGCTAAGGCGCAGGCGTCGGGGAGTAGCGCAGCCTGGTAGCGCATCTGCTTTGGGAGCAGAGGGTCGCAGGTTCGAATCCTGTCTCCCCGACCACTTTCACCCTCATGCCCTATCCCGGCCATGCCCTATCCCGGCTGAGTCCCCGCGCCGGGCCAGGCTTCAAAGCGCATAGTCGATCTGCGCCCAGAATTTCCGTGTGTCCGCGTCCCCCGCAAAGCTGGCGATGCCCTGCCGGTCGTAATCGGCATATTTCACCAGGGCGCTCAGATGCGTGTCGATCTTCAACGTCAACTGCGCATCATATTCGTCGCCATAATGGATCGACTGCCGGTCGCTGCTGAATCGATGAAAGGTGAATGACGCCACCAGCGGTCCCGCCTTCCCCACCTTGGGCAAGCTATAGGCGACCCCGGCATAATAGTCCTGAAGCCCCGTCGCCGGGGTCGTCAGGAATTTGTCGGCCCAGCCGTTGAACTTGTGCAGCGTCGCAAAGGGCGTCTGAAAGGCGAAGCCTCCCGCAGCACCGGCCGCGTCCCGATCCGATCCCAGCAATTCATATCCAGCGGTCAGCTTGAACGCCGCGACATCCAACCCCAGCTCGGCCGCAACATAATCCGCCGAATAGTCGACCGGGTTTTTGGCACGATCACTTTGCCGGGCATAGCTGGCCAGATAGCTGAGCTTCACCTTTCCCGTAAGCGGCACGGCCCCGGCAAAGCGCGCGCCATAGGTCTGGCTGCTGTTGCGGAGCAGCGCAGGTACAGCCACGTCCTCGTCCACCAGATAGGCAAAGCCCGTCACGGTGCCCAGCTTCGTCTTGTAGGCGACATTGGCGAAGACATTGTCGCCATCGATCTGCGTCGGCCGGTTGACCGATCCGAACTTCCCGCCATCAATGCCCCAGATCGTCCGTGCCGAAATGGCGTAGGTGACATCAACCTTCAGGTCCTTCACCCCCATATATTCGATGCGCAGCGCATCGAACGTCTGCTCATTTTGCCGCCATGCCACGGACCCGACAAAGCGCTGATCGTCCAGATTGATGCGCTGACGGCCCAATGTGACGATCAACGGCTTGGTCCGGTATTGCAGTTGGACCCGGTTCACCTCGACATTTTCAGGATCGGGCACGATCGGATAAAGCGTCTTGCCGTTCACGCCGCTATTATAATCCTCGTCAAGGGCGAGCGTCCCTTCGGCCTCGGCCAGGAAAGCGAACGGACCCTTCGACAATTCCCCGCCAGCGCGCATCCGCATCGTCACGGCATCGGCATCCCGGCTTTCCTGCAAGGGCAAAGGGCCGTCCTGCTCCACCATTTCATAGCGCAGCCGCGCGTCGATGATCGGCTTGAACATGACCTCCTGCGCCAGAACCGGCGTGGCGGCACTGGCCAAAGCACTCGCCGACAGCATCAGACAAACATTCCTCATACGTCCCCCTCATCGCTCCCGATGGCTTGAGCCATTCAGGGCGCCCTCTCCCCAGATCCTTCCCGGCCAAGCCCGTCCCGGCGCGGAAGGCATGCAGCCAGCCGCCGCCGGAAACCTGCTCCGGTCGAAAGGAAGATGAAGTCCGCGGCGCGCACTCGCGTCCACGGCTGAAAAGCAACAAAAAAGCCGCCAGGAAGCAGGTCTGTCGGACCTGTCCGGGCGGCGTCATTGCCAATTTCGATCCACTGGGATCGCCAGCAACCCTCACCGTCATCGGCAAGGATCACCTATGTACCGAAGCTACCCTGCTCCGGCGAAGGAAAGCTGTCATCGATTGGATCGAGTCGCAAGCGATTTTTTGCACCGCACAATTTTGCCCATGCGCCGGCGCGTCCGCATAGATAAACCGATGTGAGGATTGGTGGGCCCGGCAGGACTCGAACCCGCAACCTAGCCGTTATGAGCGGCCAGCTCTAACCATTGAGCTACAGGCCCCACCTGTCGCGGGATTAGGAGGCATCAGGCGGCTTTGCAAGCCTCTCCGCGTCGCGGCACGGCGGCAAGCAGCTGCTCCAGCGCCGCCGCCTGAACATTGCGCCTTGCAAGATGCTCCAGCACCCCGTCCCACCAGCGATAAAATGCGGTCAGATCGCTCTCGTCCCGCACATAGGGCGTATGCCCCGGCTCAAGCGTGGGCGAATGGAAGCTGAAGCTCAGCACCCTCACACCTTCCTCCATCAGCGCGTCGATCGCCCGGATGGCGTCGCGCAGCGGCACGCCTTCGGGCGTCAGCGGCACGCGGCTCAACATG